>NZ_AOHQ01000139.1:0-353013 GCF_000416385.1 Mycobacterium sp. VKM Ac-1816D | reverse complement strand
CATCCTTCCAGCTCGCTCGCCCCGAGCAAGCCAACTCAGATGTCACCTATTCGTGCAGCAGACCCCATAACTGACTGGTCCTTGGTAGAACTCCTGCGGTGCAGGATGTTCACGCATGCGAACCTTCGACGGCTCGCGTGGCGGGCGTGATCCGCTCGACCAGCCAGGGCAACGCGTCGGCGAATGCGGAGGCAGCAAACTGCCACGAGTGGAAGCCGACGGTCTTGTGCACGCTGCAGGTGATGGCGACCTTCTGGGCAGCGTCGCACAGGTTATCCGCGGCCGCCTCGGCTTCGGGACCTTGCGGCCCCATCTCATCGCGGCCGCCGAGACCCTCACCACCTGAATGGTGACCGCCTGACCGGAAGTCCTTCATCACCGCCTCGGCGTTGGCCGGTTTTATGGTGGCCGCAAAGTACCCCGAAACGCCGCTGTAAGGGCCGTGTTTGGCCATCACGGTCCGCGGGTCGAACGCGTCATAGGCTGACCTGTCTCCGCCGTAGAGCCGCTGGACGGTCTGCGCCTCGGTGCCCGAGACCGGACCCGCGTCACCACCGATGTCGACGAATGTCGAGAAGAGATCGGGATGCATGACAGCCAGATCGACGGCGCACGTCCCGCCCATCGACCACCCGACCACACCCCAATTCGTGGCGGCCGCGGACGCCTCGAACGTGGAGATGACATAGGGCCGGACGTCCTTGGTCAGATGATCTGCCGAGTTGCCGCGCGGACCGTTGACACACTCCGTGTCGTTGTTGAAGCTGCCGCCGGTGTCGACGAACACGAAGATCGGCAACTGCTCACTGTGGCTGGCACCGTAGCCTTCCACCGTGGGCATGAAGTTGCCACTGCGTATCCAGTCGGCGGGAGTGTTGAATTCGCCGCCGATCATCATCACCACCGGCAGGGTCGGCGGTGTATCGCCGGCGAACCAGGCCGGCGGCAGGTAGACGTATTCGCTTCGGTGTGTGAATCCACTGGCAGCGTCAGAGATGTCGACCTTGACCAGCTTGCCGGTGGTGGGTGCGGTGTTGCGCAACGACGGCAGATCCGAGGCCTGGACCTCGTTGGGCAGCGGGCCCGCGGTCAGGGCTCCCCAGGCGGACTGTAACGACGGGTAATAGCCCACCCATTGGTTGAGGGTCAGCGCCGAGGTCAACAGCGTCAACGGGACCGCCAGCACCGAAATGATCCGTCGCCACCAGCGTGCACTGCGCCAGCCGAACACACCGACCGCGACAGCCAGGCCGAAGACCGCGATCCACACCCACAGCGCGAACGGCGCCGGGTCCGACGCCAAACCCTGATCGTTCATGTAACTGTGTGCCGCCAACGCCACCAGCACCCCCACCGCGACAGATATGGGAAGCCACACCAACCGCCATCGCCTGGTCCGCCACCCGATCGCCACGATCAGTGCTACGACGACGACCATCTCGATGGTCAGCGGCAACCAACCCTCCAGCAACGAGATGCCATGCCTCGCCGCCAGTAGATCTTTGGGGAGCTCGACGGGGCTTGGCGTCGGAGTCGGCGTCGGAGAGGGCGGCACTTGTTCATGCTTCCCGGTGATCCTGTGCGGTCCACGGGTCTCGGCTGTGAACAACTTATGGATGCGGTGCTGCGAAGTCGGTCCAGGTCCCCTTCGCCTGCCGCGTTCGGAAACCTCCGGCCAAAGCGGCTCGCCGCCGAGTTCCTTGCGGCGGGCGCCGGCGCATCCTGACAACACCCAAGGCCGGCGCGATGCTGCCCGAGGCGGGCCGTCCATCCCGTCGCTACGGGTCCGATCGCGTGATCGATCCGCGGGCAACGAGCTCACCCGCTACCGCCACCCCACAGACCTGAGCCAGCAGTAGTGCAACCAGAACAAGGACTTGTACTGCGCCGGCCTGGGTGGCGGACCCCGTCGCCAGCAGAACACCGACGAATGCACCAGGGAGAGTTACCAACCCAGCGGTGCGGGCTTGGTCGAGATTGGGGATGAGCGCGTCCGAGAGGGGTCGTTGAATCACCATCATCCGCGAGAAGCGTTCCGAGAAGCCGAGACTGAGGGCTGCCTCGATCTCGCCGTGGTGCTCCCCCAAGGCATCCAGAGCACGTCGAGCCGCGACCGCCGTCGCGGTCATGGTGCCACCGAGCACGATGCCGAAGACCGGAACCAAGGCGACACCGGCAAGTGGGACGATCCCGGTAAGCAGTAGCAGGGGAATGACGGCGACCATTCCGGCCGCCAGGGCAACGGCCAACCACCCCGCGCCGTGCAGCGCCTGGCTGCGCCGCGCGGCAGTGAACGATGCGACCGTGAACATCATCGTAAGCACCACGACCGAGGACCACAGCTGCTGCAAAGCGACCACCAGGACGGCTGACACCGCGGCCAACTGCACCGCGGCTCGTAGCGCCGCTCCAGGTGGCGCCCACAGCGATCCATGTAAGACCACGCGGTTCACCAGGGCTGCCAACACCGCCATCACCACGCAGACGGCTACGAGGGTCGGGGTCAGCAGGGGTTCGTGTGGGCTCACCGAGTCAAGTGTGCATCCAGTGACTCACAAGGACCTCTTGCTCCCCCGCACGTGGATCCCAGGCCCAGCCCGCGGCGCGCGCCGACCCGCTCAATCGGGACCGCGGCGAGCCGCGTCATGCACGAGGGCAACGAGGCTCTCGGCGAGTTCTTCGGCCGTGGTCTGCCACTTGTCGGTCTGTAGCAGGCCGCCCATCTCCAGTCCCACCGCGCCATGTACACCGGTCAGGAGCATGGCGGCGTAGCGCTCGGCGTCGCTTTGGTCGGCAATGCCGTCGACGATGCTCTGGAACTCCTCGCACATGCGCTGCGCGGCGACGAACACAGCCGACGGATCGCCCTCTGGCGGGCGGAACATCAGGCGGTACAGATGAGGCTGGCGTCGGCTCATGGTGACGACTGCGGCCAGCGCGGTCCGCACCTTCTCGAGGGGGGAAAGGCCGGCATCGGCGCGCAACTCCACCATCGCGTCCGCGAGGCGCTCCCAGCCGTCGGCCGCCACCGCCGTGAGTAGGCCGTCCTTGTCGGCGAAGTGCCGATATGGGGCACCTCGACTCACACCCGCGCGGGCACCGACCTCACGAAGCGTCACCGCCTCGAGTCCGCCACCGTCGAGCAGCTGGGCGGCCTGATCGATCAGGGCGCCACGGGTAGCGGCGGCCGATTCTTTGCGATTCATGACACGACCACTCTAGTTGACAACGTCAACACATTCCGTACGATTCAAAGATGACGTTGTCAACTCAAAAAGAGCTCATCGTGATCACCGGCGCCTCAACCGGTATCGGCGCGGCCACCGCCCAAGAGATGGCGCAACGAGGGTTTCACGTGCTCGCCGGGGTGCGACGGGAACGCGATGCCGACGGCATCCGAGCGGCGAATGTCGAACCTCTGATTCTCGACATCACCCATCCTGAACACGTCCAGGCGCTCGTCCAGAGGGTGCGCGAGGATCCTCACCACCGTCCACTGCGGGCGGTGGTCAACAACGCTGCCGTGCAGGCCAACGTTCCGGTTGAGGCCTTTGCGATCGACCGTTGGCGAGACATGTTCGAAGTCAACCTCTTCGGCCACGTCTCGGTGATCCAGGCGCTGCTGCCATCCCTGATCGACAGCCGGGGTCGGGTGGTGAACATCAGCTCGGTGGGAGGGAAGATTGCGATGGCCACCTATGGTCCGTACGCGGGCACGAAGTTCGCGCTCGAAGCCGTGAGCGACTCCTTGCGCCGCGAGGTGGGTCCCCACGGGGTCGAGGTGGTCGTGATCGAACCCGGCGCTGTACGTACCGAGATGCTCGGCAGAGCGATCGCCAGCGCGCAGGACACAGTCGCGGCAATGACGGCAGAGCAGCGCCGCCGATATGGCGGGCTGGTCCAGGCGGTGAAAGCGCAAGCCGAAGCGTCCACCACGTCCGGGCTGCCCGCCGCAGCCGCGGCCGCGGTGATCGCCAAAGCAATTACCGCCCGTAAGCCACGAACGCGATACACCGTCGGCCGCGAAGCCGCGCTGCTATCGGTCACACGACTGCTCCCCGACCGCCTCGTCGACCGTGCTCTCTCCGCGGCTCTGCGGCCGTACCTTCCGACAGGGACAAACGCGGCAGTCTGATACCGGGCAAATCGAGACGCGGACCGTCCGAGTTCAGCGCCCGAGAATCTCCGGCTCGGGCTCCGGCAGGGCGCTCGCTCCTTCCGGACGGAGTCCGTCGAAGATGATCGCCAGATAGCGCCGCCACAGGTCGGGTGGCGCATCGGGCAGTCCTTCGGCCACGTGCACGGGTGCGCACATCAGCAGGAAGACATCCGTTCCGGTGACGTCGGCGCGAATCGCGCCTGCAGCACGAGCTTTGGCGACAAGCTTCTCCACCCCGGCGAGCACATCGTCGCGGATGGCTATCACCCTGGCGTCGTTCGCGCTGAATGTCTGCAGGTAGGTCAGATCGTGTTGCCTGCGCTGATCTGCGGCGATGGTGAGGAACTCCAACAA
The DNA here is from genome assembly GCF_000416385.1 of Mycobacterium sp. VKM Ac-1816D. NCBI lineage: Bacteria > Bacillati > Actinomycetota > Actinomycetes > Mycobacteriales > Mycobacteriaceae > Mycobacterium > Mycobacterium sp. VKM Ac-1816D. The sequence goes on along the minus strand of NZ_AOHQ01000139.1, from coordinate 348,500 downwards.
GGCCGCCCCAGGATCGTACGCATCGGCCAACCGCGCTGCGGCATCGGTGAGGGTGACCATATGCCCGCAGACGAGGGAGGCGACCAGATCCTCCTTCGAGGAGAAGTGCCGAAACACCGTCCCCTTGGCCACCCCGGCACGCCGGGCCACATCTGCGATCGAGGCGTCGACGCCGCGCTCGGCGAACACTTCCTCGGCCGCAGCCAACAGCGACTCGCGGTTGCGCGCGGCGTCGGCCCGCAGAGCGCGCGCAGGTGACGTCATTTCCACATGCTACCAAGTTGACCGAGCGGTCACCTTAGGCTTAGGATGACGGTAATATGACCGACTGGTCATCTTATTTCCACGCTCGGATTGCCTTGGAGGACAGATGAAATTGGCAGGTTCGACAGCTCTGGTCACCGGTTCCAATCGCGGCATCGGCACCTCGTTCGCGACCGAGCTCCTTCGTCGCGGTGCCAAGGTGTACGCGACGGCACGACGGCCTGAGCTCGTCGATATTCCGGGGACCGAGGTGCTGCGCCTGGACATCACCGACACAGGCTCGGTCCAGGCGGCCGCTGACGTCGCCGGCGATGTCGACATCCTGATCAACAACGCCGCCGAAACCGCTGGCGGCAGCCTGGTGACGGGTGATATGCATGCGATCCGGCGGGTGATGGAGTCGAACTATTTCGGCACGTTGAATGTCATCCGGGCTTTCGCTCCGGTTCTGGACCGCAACGGAGGCGGTGCCATCGTCAACGTGCTGTCGGCGGCCGCATGGCTCACGGTTGAGGGCAATACCGCCTACGCGGCGGCCAAGTCGGCCGAATGGGGGCTGACCAACGGTGTACGCCGTGAACTGGCCCGACAGGGAACACAAGTCGTCGGTCTCGTGCCTGGACTCATCGGCACCGAGACCTTGTTCGACTTCGCCCGCTCGGCTGGGATCGAGTTCCCCGGAGGAACGGTCACCGAACCGGCCGACCTTGTCACGCTGGCCCTCGACGGGCTGGAGGCAGGCGAGATCGAAATCGCCGATGCGATTGGCCTTCAGGCCAAGGCGACCCTGGCCGGGCCACCGCAGGCTTTTGCACTCTGAGACTCGGTGGTAGGCGCGCCACTGCGTAGCGATGAGGCCGCATCGACGGTCGACTGCGGCCGAGGCGCCGAAAGCTCTCTAGCTCACGGAACAGGTGGGCGCTCTGGTTCACACGTGGTGCGCGTCAATCACCATGTCTCAAGCGTTCTTCGGCCTCTCGAAGCGATGACGTCGCAGTCCGGGTGGGAGATCGACGACACCGGGCCCGCCGTCGCGCAGCCAGTCGGCAATAGCCGATCCCGTCTGCTCGTCCAATACCTGCCCGAGCCAGGTCGCCCGCCCGCCTCGGCGGCGTCCACCGCTCGACGGCGAAACCACCAGGACGTTCGAACGTTCGCACGGGCCAAGGCAATCCGTTACCCGCAGATCGGCGACGTCTCGCACCAAATCGCGAAGCTCGGCAAGTTGCGCCTCGTGGTCGATACGTGGGTGCTTCTTTGCCGTGCCGCAGCAGCACCCCCGGCACACGGTGACGCTGGGTCGGGTTCGGTCCAACGGCACAGTGTCGGTCCTCCTCGGTGTGGATGCGATGCAGACTGTTCGTCTGCACTCTCGAATCGTCAGCATACGAGGCAGCGTTGACCGCCGAACGCGAACACGTTCTGAACACGGCACAGGCACTGCATAATCGCGCCAACGGGATTTAAATCCACACGCTGCGCGACTATAGGCGCGCAGCTCGTCCCGTCGCCGGAACCTCCGACTTCCGCGTTACATTCGCCTGGCACGACTTCATCAAGAGCGGCTGAGAGATTGGCTCGACGACGCCGCAGCAACCGTGGGATTCCCTCAAGGTGCTAATGCCAGTGACGATGAAAGAGGTACGCATCATGCCGTGTCGACTCACGTGAGAAAACCCGCCTTCATAGCCCGCTGACCGGGCTCTTGTTCTCTCCGACGCACGACGATGACAGAAGAGGTATTGCACCACATGACCACCACCCTGGGCGATTCGACGACGACGGCGTCACTGGTCGCCACCACCACCGGCCGAGACTTCTCGGCCAACGATCTGCTGAGCCTGCTCAAAGGAGAGGTGTACGCGATTCGAATCCGCGACATCCTGTCCGGCGACACGCTTGACGGGCTTCGCGACAGACTGCTCGAGCGTGACGACCACGGTCCGCTGGGCACCGACCCCCAGTTCCGCCGCATCGGGCACGCGTTCTCGGAGACCGCCTCCGTCGAGGACCAGGAGGAGTACTTCGGTTCCGCGGCAGATCATCTCGCACACATCAGGAATGTGTGCGCGCCACACCCCTACCCCGCCGACACGCTGCGGCTCCTCCTCGACGAGGTGTGGCCTGCCGGCGCGACCGTCCTGACCTGGGAAAGCCGCAAGTTCCTCCCCGGCGTCGTGCGCTATCAACAGCCGGGCGTGGACCTAGAACCCCACACCGACAACGTCGGCCGGAATCTGCCGGCGGGCCAGACCCTAGGCATCGCTCGCCAGCTCTCGGTCAACGTCTACCTCGACCTGCCCGACAGCGGGGGCGAACTCGAGCTGTGGGATGCCTACCCGGACGAGACCGACTACCAGGAACTCTCGGGTGATCGGACGTGGGGTATCGATCGCCACCTGGTGGGCGAACCCACGTTGACTCTGTCCCCCGAGGTCGGCGAGGCCATCGTGATCGATCCCCGCCGGGTTCACGCGGTGCGTCCTTCAACCGACCGTCCCCGTGTCACCGTCGGCCTGTTCATCGGCGTGCGGACCAACGAGCCGTTGGCGGTGTGGAGCTGACATGACTACGACACTCCTGTCCCCCGACATCGCGCTTGCGTCGCGGTCGCACAAGGCCGCCTTCGACCTCAAGGGCCTGCAGTACGATCTGGCCGGCACGTCGGCGATTCTGCTCGTCAGTGTCGGCGCCGACTATCATGAAGGTGAAAAGTTCGGTGCCACCGTCGATCTGATCAACCGAAACAACTTCGGACAGGTCACCGTCGCGGTAGCCGACACGCTCCAGCGGCACAATCTGGATCTGCCCGCCGGCCGCGCCTACGAAGTGTCGCGACGGCGCGGCGATCAATGGATCGACCGCAACCGGCCGCTGCTGGACCTCATCAGCTCTGATGTCGACATCCTGCGCTGGGACGACGCGCTCAGCCACGCCGACTATCCCGGCTTCCTGTACCAGGTGCAAGCGGCCTATGACGGGGACCCGGCCTATCGGACGGCCATCGACAGCACCATCGACAGATTCATGGCGCGGCGCGAAGGTGACGGGCCGCTCGAGGACCCAGCGGCCGTGCGCCACGGGTGCCTTACCTACCTGCTGGAAGAGTGCCCCATCATCCAACCTCTCTGGGCCGGTCAGGGTTACGACTTCGTCATCTATCCCCAGCAGATTTCGACCGCGATGCAGGCCACTCGGGATCTTTTCGTCGACGACGATCACGTGGCCTGGCTTCCGCTGCGTTTCAAGAAGCGGAAGTCGGCCCGATGAGCGCCGTCACCGAACGTTCGGCCACGACGGGGGCGACGGCCGGCCCGAGGCGCAGGACTGTCGGTTTCGCCGGACTTGCCATCGCCTCGTTCCTCGGGTGCGTCGATCTCACCATCGTCACCACCGCGCTGCCGTCGATCACCGGCAGCCTGGACTCGTCACTGGTCGTCTCGCAATTGGTCTTGAGTGCGTTCCTCACAGCACTGGCCGTATTCATGGTGACCGCGGGAAGGCTTGGCGACTTACTGGGACGCAAAACCGTACTCGTACTGGGGATCACGGTGTTCGTTCTTGCGTCCGTGGGGGCCGCGCTGGCGCCGTCGATCAGCTGGCTGGTGGTCGCGCGGTTCGTGCAGGGCGCCGCATGCGCGATCCTCTACACGGGTACCACGACGCTGGTCGAAACACTGTTCCCCGAAGGCAGCCGCGGCCGCGCCGTCGGATTGTTGTACGCGGTCAACGGCGTGGGCTTGGCACTGGGACCTGTGCTGGGTGGTCTGCTCGTCCCCGCCTTCGGGTGGCCGGCCATCTTCTGGATCAACGTGCCGTTCGGAATCGTTGCGTTGCTGGCAATCTTGGCTGCGGTTCCCTCGCCCGCGCGCAGTCGCGGTCTACCCCTCGATCTTCCCGGTCAGGCATTTCTCGCACTGGCAGTCGGTGGTCTGGCAGCCGCGGCGTCGCTGCCCGAGACGACGGGGTGGCTCAGCGTGCCCGTCGCGGTGGCCGTGCTCGCGGTGATCATCGGGGTGGCCGGCACCGTGTTCGTCGAACGCCGCGCCGCAGCCCCGCTCATTCGGTTGGATCTCTTCCGTCACCCGCGTTTCCGCGCGGCGTTGACCTCAGATTTCCTACTGGCCGTGTTCTACGCCTCGGCGCTGTTGGTGCTGCCGCCCTATCTGGCCTTCCGGCATGGTCTCGATGTCCGCACGACCGGTTGGGTACTGCTGCTGGTGAGTGCCACCATGGCGCTCACCTCGTCGCGGGTGGGGCGCTGGGTGGACCGCTCCGGACCGGTGCGACCGCTGCTGACGGGGTTCACCGCATTCACCGGTACCGCCGTGCTGGTGATAGTCGGTACTGTCCTGGGGTCGCTGCCGGTTCTGCTCGTCGGCCTGGTGACCTTCGGGTTGGGGTGGGCGCTGATCCTGGCCCCGGCCACGCTGGCTGCGCTGTCGGCGGTGGATCCGCAGGAAGCAGGCTTCGCCGTCGGCGCGTCGTGGACCTTCCACAACCTCGGCGGCGCCCTCGGTGCGGCGGTGGCTGCCGGGCTCTTCGCCACGACCGACCCGCAGACCGGACTGTTGCGGGTATCGGTTCTGCTGGTGATGTCGGCGGCCGTGGGGTTGATCGCCAACGCGTTGATCGCGCGCGGGGCCGAACGATGACCCGGCACCCGGGCGTGGCCGTGATGGCAATGGTTGCCGCGGTCACCGTGTCGCTCACCGCCTGTAGCTCCGGGACACAGGCGTTCGACACACTGCGCTACGGCCTGTCCTCGGCACCCAGTTGCGCCGATCCCGCGCAGGCGAGCACCAATCAAACAGTGAACGTGGCGCGGCAAGTGGTGGATTCGTTGGTCGATCAGAACCCGGACAACGGTGAGATCACCGGGTGGTTAGCGCAGCGGTTCGCGATCTCCGCCGATGGCCGCAGCTTCACGTTCCTGTTGCGACCGGACGTCACGTTCAGCGACGGTACGCCCTTGACGGCGACAGTGGTCAAGCAGAATTTCGACGCACTGACGGCGCAGGCGTCATCGACGCGCACACTGCAGGCCTCTGGATTCCTGCTCGGATACGACCGCACCGACACCCCGGATCCGCACACCGCTGTCGTGCGCTTCCGACAGCCCAACGTGCAGTTCCTGCAGGCAGCCGCCACCACACAGCTGGGCATCCTCGCACCCACGACCGTGTCGAAGACCTTCGATGAACGATGCCGGGGCGAAACCGTGATCGGGAGCGGCCCCTACACCTACCAGGCCTGGGACCAAAACCGGTCCATCACGTTGGCAGCCCGGCAGGGCTATCGGTGGGCACCAGAGATCGGATTGTCGCCCGAAGTGCGCTACCGTACGGTCGAATTCAGTGTGGTGCCAGAGTCCGGAGTACGGTCCGGCAGCATCAGCGGTGGCCAACTCGACGCGATAGCCGACCCGCAACCGCAGGACCGGGCCGCGCTGGAGTCCGTCGGGGCACGGTTCGTTTCCCGCCCCAATCCCGGTCTGCCCTACGTCCTGCAGGCCAACCTGTCCCGCGGGGTGCTCGCGGATCCAGCGGTCCGACAGGCGGTCTCCTCATCGCTGAACCGGCAGGTCTTGGTCGACACCACCCTCGGTGCAGGTTTCCGCCCGGCCACCAGCATCCTGGCTTCGACCACCCCGGGATACCGTGCGGACCCAGGGCTCGCGTTCGATCCCGGTGCTGCCCGCGCGGGCCTCGATCGAGCCGGGTGGCAGGTGGGACCCGACGGTATCCGGACCAGAGCCGGTCAGCGTCTGTCGTTCGACGTGATCTATTCACCCGAATTCTACGCGAACAAGCCGATTCTGGAACTCGCACAACAACAGTTGCGTGACTCCGGTATCGACATGACCATCACGGCGCTGTCCAACGACGACTTCCTGACCCGTCGCGCCGATGGTCGATTCGACGCGGTCTACTACAACGTCACTCGTGCCGATCCGGACATCCTGCGCTCACGCATCGGTGTGCAAGGGACCAACTACTCGCGGCGCGCCGACGACCCGGAGACGGACCCACTACTTCAGGCGCAGGCCGGGATCGCGGACCGGAGCGAGCGCTTCGCGCTCGTCGATCGGATCCAATCACGGCTGCTGAGCGTCGATTACGCCATCCCGATCGTAGAGCTCTCACAGGTCGCGGCGGTCGCACCGGGTTATCCAGGTGTCGGATTCGACGCGTCAGGGGTGCTGCGGCTTCAGTTCAGCGAGGAGGCTGCCCGATGAACGCTGTCCGACGGGTTGGCGCCGGGGCCGTCGTGGTCTGGGCGGTGTTCACCGTGGTGTTCGGGATTCTTCGGGTGCTGCCCGGCGATCCCGTCGCGTTGGCGGCCAACGCCGACAGCGGTGGTGCACCGCCCTCACCGGCCACGATCGCCGCGTTGCGCGCTCAGTATCGGTTGGACGACCCGTTGTGGCGACAATATCTCTCGACCCTTGGCGACCTCGTCACAGGCCACTGGGGAACGTCGTTGGTCACGGGGCAACCGGTCACCACGACGCTGTGGCAGGCGGTACCGTCGACCGCGGCGCTGGCCGGGCTGGCCCTCGCGATCGGCATCCCCGCCGCATTCGGCATCGCGTTCGCGGCCACCCTGCGCCCGGGAAGCCGGACCGCTCGACTACTGAGCACCGCTCCGTCTCTGCTGGTATCGATTCCGACCTTCGCCATCGGTCTGTTTCTGCTGCAGGTCTTCGCGTTCACGCTGCACCTCGTGCCGGGTTTCGGCGACCGCTCACCCCAAGCGGCGATCCTGCCCGCGATCACGTTGGCCGTTCCCATCGCCGGCTACCTCGCGCAGGTGCTGGCCACCGGGATGCGCGATGCGGCCGTGGCGCCCTACGTCGATGTTGCGCGGGCAAAGGGTCTGTCTGACGCCGCGGTGCACCTGCGTCACGTCACCCGTGCCGCGGCCCTGCCGGCGTTCTCGGCCGCCGGTGTTCTCGTCGGGTCCGCGCTGGCCGGGGCGGTTGTCGTGGAGACGGTGTTCTCCCGCAGCGGATTGGGGCGGTTGACCCAGCAGGCCGTCGCCGCCCACGACGGTCCGGTGCTGCTGGCGGCCGTTGTCGGGTCGGCGACGATCTTCGTGATCCTGACACTGGCCGTGGACGTGCTGGGCCCGCTGCTGGATCCTCGTGCGCGGCAGCAGATCTCGTGAGCGTCCTCGACGCCCCGTCCCGACTCTGGGTAGGACGGTCGAGACCGTGGCCCAGCGCTGTCATCGTGGCAGTGGTTCTCGTCGCCGCGACAACCCCTTCTGCGCTGACCTCCCGTGACCCGTCCGCCGTCTCACCGTCGCTGCGATTGCAGGCGCCCGGTCTGGCCCACCCCTTCGGTACCGACAACCTCGGCCGTGATGTGTATACCCGGGTGGTCCACGCGACCGCGGCATCGATGACATCGGCCGGTATCGCAGTTGTCGTCGCACTGTTCGTCGGTGTCCTCCTCGGTGTCGCAACGGGCTACTGCGGACGATGGGTGGACCAGGCAGGCATGCGGTTGGTCGACATGCTGCTTGCCGTTCCGAGTCTCTTGCTGTCCTTGACGGTGATCGCCGCTACCGGCGGGGGTGTCGTCGAAGTCGGTGTCGCCGTGGGGATCGCGGGAATCGCAGGGGTTGCGCGGGTCATACGCGCCAGGACTCTGCAACTGCGATCCAGCCCGTTCGTGGAGGCCGCGACGATCAGCGGACTGCCCGCGCTGCTGGTCGTGACCCGCCACCTCGTCCCGCACCTGTGGCCAACGGCCGCCGCGGTGGCTGCGGTGGAGTTCGGGCAGGCCGTACTGGCCGTCGCCGCACTGGGATTCCTCGGTTTCGGCCCGCCGCCACCGGCCCCGGAATGGGGAGCGATGATCGCCGACGGCCGCGGCTATCTGGCCGACTCGTGGTGGCTGACGTTGATTCCGGCGGCAGTGGTGACGGTCGTGGTGATCGCGGCGTACCGGATTTCACACCAGTTCGGCACGGGAGGCGACGATGTCGGTTGAACACCACGACAGTCTGCGGATCGAGGGACTGCGGGTCACGATCGCCGGTACCGAGGTCTTGCATGAGGTGTCGCTGGTCGTGCGGGCGGGTGAGACCGTCGCGGTGGTCGGCAGTTCGGGCAGCGGGAAGACCACCCTCGCGCGGACGCTGGTAGGTCTGCATCGACATCACATCCGGGTCGATGCCGACCGGCTCGAGGTCGCCGGCGAACCCCTACGGCGCCGCGGATGGCGCCGGCGCCCGGACGGGCCCCGGGTGGGATACGTGCCACAGGATCCCGGGAACTCGCTGAACCCGGTCTACCGGGTGGGCACTCAGTTGGCCGAGGCATTGCGGGCGCACGGCATCCGTCCGCACCACGATCTGATCGTGCAAAGGCTGCTCGAGGTCGGGCTCGGCACCGACCGAACACCGGCCGCCTCGCTGGCTCAGCGCTATCCACACGAGCTCTCCGGTGGACAGCGCCAGCGGGTGTTGATCGCGATCGCCTTGGCCGGCCGGCCGGCCCTGATCGTGGCCGATGAGCCGACGAGCGCGCTCGATGCGGCTGTCGCGACGCGGGTCCTGGATACCCTCGTCGCACGTAGCCGCGACGGCGCCGGGTTGCTGCTGATCACGCACGACCTCGCCGTGGCAGCCAGCAGGGCCGACCGCATCGTGGTCCTCGACGGTGGTCGCGTGGTGGAGGATGGCGGTGCGGACACGGTGCTGGAGTCGCCGCGCAGCGATGCGGCACAGGAACTGGCCGCGGCCCTGCCCGGCAGGCGACGCCGTTCCCCGGTGGCGTCCGACGCCGATATCGCGCTGCGCGCCGACAGACTGACCAAACGTTTCGGAGTAGTCCACGCATTGGCCGACGCAGAGCTGACGGTGCGCCGTGGTGAAACTGTCGCGGTCGTGGGTGAGTCGGGCTCCGGGAAGTCCACTCTGGCCCGTGTTCTGGTGGGTCTCGCCACCCCCGACGACGGCAGGCTCACGCTGGCGGGCGCCGATGGTGGGTCGGTACGTCCGGGCCGGATTCAACTGGTTGCTCAGAATCCTTTCACCGCACTCGACCCGCGGTGGACCGTCGGGCGGATCGTCTCCGAATCGCTGCTGCGCACGGTCGACATGGACGACCGCACCCGGCGGGAACGCGTTCGGGAGGTGCTCTCCGAGGTCGGGCTCGGAGAGCAGTTCCTGACGCGAAAGCCGGGTCAGCTCTCCGGCGGACAGAGTCAACGCGTGGCGATCGCCCGCGCGCTGGCTCCCGGGCCGGACATTGTGGTGCTCGACGAAGCCGTCTCGGCGCTGGACGTGGTCGCACAGGCGGCGGTACTGGACACGTTGGTCGCGCTGCAGGAGCGCTACGGCACGGCGATGGTGTTCATCACCCATGACCTCGACGTCGCCAGGGATATCGGCCATCGAATCGTGGAATGTCGAGCGGGCCGCCTCGCCGAGGTGTCGCACAACCGCCGCGCTGTGATCGGGAGCTGACATGTGCCAGCGAAGCGATTCCGTGATAGTAATGAGGTCTCTTTAATTAGATCACGGTGAGCAGAGGTGGCGCATGGGCGAGTACGGCGTGAACACACGATCTGAACGTCCCAATGTGGTGATGATCGTCCTGGACGACCTCGGCTTCGCCCAGCTGGGCTGTTACGGCTCCGACATCCGCACTCCGGCCATCGATCGCTTGGCCAGAAATGGTCTCCGATACAACCGTTTTCACGTCACCGGCCTGTGTTCGCCGACACGGGCCGCGTTGCTCACCGGCCGAAACCACCACTCGGTCGGGATGGGCTTCCTCGCCGACATCCCGACCGCCCAGGCGGGTTACACCGGGAAGATCCCGGACTCGACGCCGACCTTGCCGCGCATGCTCCGGGATTCCGGCTGGAGCACAATGGCCGTCGGAAAATGGCATCTGGCGCCTCGTGGCGAGCGGACGAGCGCCGGTCCGTTCAGCCGTTGGCCGTTGGGACTCGGGTTCGAGCGTTACTACGGTTTCCTGCTCGGCGACGCCAACCATTGGGACCCGCAACTGGTACGCGACAACAGCTATATCGATGGGCCCGATGTGCGACCAGCGGGTTACCACTTGACCGAAGACCTCACCGATGAAGCGATTTCAATGGTGGTGAGCCAGCAACAGTCCGCGCCGGGCAAGCCGTTCTTTCTCTACTTCGCCACCGGGGCCATGCACTCGCCGCATCATGTACACAAGGACTGGGCGGACAGCTACGCAGGGCAGTTCGACATCGGTTGGGAAGCCTGGCGACACGAAGTATTCGAACGCCAGCTCGCCGAGGGCGTCGTGCCGGCAGGCACCACCCTCACCGAGCGGCCCGGCTGGGTCCCCGACTGGAGCAAACTCAGCGACGACGAACGCACCGCGTACGCGCGGATGCACGAGGTCTACGCGGGATTTCTCAGCCATACCGACAGCCAGATCGACCGATTGCTCACGGCCCTGGAACAACTCGACGTCCTCGATGACACCCTCGTCCTCATCATGAGCGATAACGGGGCCAGTGCAGAGGGCGGTGCCGCGGGAACCAGCAACGAACACCGATTCACTCACCGGGTGCCGGAATCACCGGCCGATAACCTCGACCAGCTGACCGACTGGGGCGGAGTAGCGGGATACCCCCACTATGCGTGGGGCTGGGCATGGGCCGGTAACGCACCGTTTCGGCTGTGGAAGCGGTACGCATGGCTCGGCGGGACGCGTGTACCACTCATCGCACATTGGCCTCGTGGCATCCGCGGCGGCGGCGCGGTCCGCCCACAGTTCGCACACGCCATAGACATCATGCCAACGGTATTGGAGGCCTGTGGAATCCGACCGCCGATACTCGGTTCGACCGCGGCTGACAGCGCGATGCACGGCGCAAGCTTCCTGGCGACCTTCGACGATGCGGCGGCGCCGGCGCCCCGATCCACTCAATACTTCGAGGTCGTCGGTTCTCGCTCCATCATCGCCGACGGCTGGAAGGCAACAACCGACCACGTGAGCCAAGGCGTCATGGACGAGGAGAGACTGGTCGATGGCAGCCGTGACTTCGCCGCCGATCGGTGGTCGTTGTTTCACCCCGACGACTTCTCGGAAGCCCACGATATCGCCGCGACACACCCTGGCGAGGTCTCGCGTTTGAGCGCTCTCTGGGACCGTGAAGCCGCCCGCCATGACGTGCTTCCGCTGACCGACTCATTGGTCGCCCGAGCAGCAGACATGGTGTGGCCCGACTTCCCACCCGGCCAGCGTGTGGTGTTGCGACCCGCGGGCGGACCCGTCGTCGATGAGGCGCTCCCCCTGTTGTACAGCCGCATATCCGCCGACATCGAGGTTCCTCCCGAAGCCGCCGCCCACGGGGTGCTGTTCGCGATCGGCAACTGGACCGGCGGACTCGCGGCATACGTGATCGACTCCAGACTGCATATCGCCATCGCCGCACCCGGCGGCGACATTCGCGTGCAATCGGACCGAGTGCTGATGGCCGGTCGGCACAGCGCGGGCTGTCGGCTACATCGTCTCCACAACGGGACGCGGGTGGAAGCGGTGATCGACGATGCTGTCGCAGGATCGGTGTTCACAACGTTGACACTGCCCCACGTCTGGCAGCATGGCGGGACAGCACTGACCCTCGGGCGGGACCGCGGCTTACCGGTCTGCGCCGACTACCGGCCACCGTTCGAGTGGAATGGCCGATTGTATTCGGTGACAGTCGAATCGGATCTGGACTCGCTACCAGGCAGGGAACTTCTCGAGGCTGCGCTCAAGTCAGAGTGATGCGGCGTCGTCAAGGTTGCAAAGCACCGACGGTGTGTGTCGATGCCGGTGCGCAGATGACCGCGGTCAGCGAATCGATGAGGTCGGCCGCGAACACGGCGGTCGGCGGCGCACCGGCCACGGTTGCGCGTTGGCGCTGATGGTCGGCGACTGCGTTCAGACAACTGGTGTAGACGAAACGAAGACGCGCCGCTGCGACGACGTCAGGGAGGTCCGAAAGATGCTGCCAGAGAATCTGGTTGAGCCGTTGACCATGCCCGGTCATGGCGGGATCGGCAAGAATCCACGCAGGCCCGCCCGGTTGGGCATATCCGTGGAACATCAACTGGGTTACCAGCTCGACATGCCGCTCCCCTCGGTTGATGCTGTCGATCTGCGGAAGGACCAAGGCCTGGAGCACGCTCCTGAGTTCGGGCGGTCGACGCGCCGAGAGAGCGTCGTCGAGAATCCGTCCACGATCTCGGTCGATGCGTTCGAGACGGTACTCCAGAATCGCCTTGATGAGGTCATCCTTGGATCCGAAGTGATAGTTCACCGCCGCGGCGTTGCTTTGTCCGGCAGCAAGTCTGATCTCGTTGAGGCTCACGGCCGCGATCCCTCGATCGGCGAACAGCGTTTCCGCAACAGTGATGAGCTTGATGCGCGTCGCTTCTCCGCTGCTGTTGCGGCCGCGTCTGCGCGCCGGCTCCCCGATGCGGTCCGACTCCGTGGGCATTGACTGATCGTACTTATCAACGGCGAGGGGTACATGAATGAGGATTGCTTGTTTGTTGGTCGACCTCCTGGCGGTCAGGGTGTCCGATGTGGGCTGAGCTGATGTCGCTGGCCGTAGTCATCGCCGTATCCCCCGCGTCGGTGATTCCCGCGATCCTGATGCTGAACACGCCGCGGCCACTGGCAGCCGGGTGGTCGTTCGCCGCAGGATGGGTGCTGTCCCTGATCGTGGCAACAGGTCTGTTCGTGGAACTATCCGGGAGCCTGCCCACGGCAGGAGGTCCCGCGCCCGCGTGGGTACGACCCGCCATCATGGCGTTGGCAGTACTCCTCGTCCTCGCCGGCGCCGTCACCTGGGTTCGTCGTGGGCGGAGCACTCGGGCACCGGCCTGGCTACGCGGATTGGATTCCGTCACCGCGTGGCGGGCGCTTGCGGCGGCCCCCATTCTGGCGATCATGAACCCCAAAGTGTTGTCCGTCTGCGCCGCAGCAGGTTTCAGTATCGGATCAACCGATGGCATGCACGCGTTGGCGGAAATGGCCGCCTTCGCCGTGATGGCAAGTCTGACCGTGATCATGCCGGTGCTGAGTTATGCGATCTGGCGCGAACGCATGGAAGGGCCCTTGCACCGTCTCCGGGTCATCCTTGAGCGACACAACGCCGCGATCCTTGCGGTGGTCCTCGTCGCCGTCGGGTCGATGTTGTTCCTGCATGCCGCCTGATCCCGCCGCTGCCGATACCGATACCGAGGAGAGCGCCCATGTCCGAATCCACGCCGCACCGTCCCAGCCGTCGGCTGGCCACTTTCCAGAAACTCGCTCTGCTGGCGGCATCGAGGGCACGAGGCCCCCACGACGTCGACAGAACACGCACGATCACCCGTTCGATGGAGATGCGCCAGCGCCGTGCGCGCGGCGTCGAGGAACACACCGCCACGGTGGCCGACGTTCCCGTTCGCTGGTTTCGGCCGGTTGGCGCCGGCCCAGCGTTGATCTTCCATGTTCACGGCGGGGCCTTCGTCGCCGGCAGCTCCGTGGCGGCGCGGTCTCACAGCCGGTTGGCCCTTTCCAACAAAGCAGACCTGGTCAGTGTCGATTACCGGCTCGCGCCGGAGCATCCGTTCCCGGCCGCACTCGATGACCTGTGGGCGGTCTACTTGCAGGTGGCGCGCGGCCGACCCACGGTCATCATCGGCGAGTCCGCCGGGGGTGGACTCGCCTTGTCGCTGACGCGACGACTACTCGACGAGGGCGCCGAGCCGCCCAGGTCGGTGGTAACCCTTTTTCCCTGGGCCGATCTGACCAACATCTCCGACAGCTTCCTGTCCAACGAACACCGCGATCTTTTGTCCCGCGCCGGACTGAACCACAGTGCGGGAGCGTATGCGGGCGATCACGAGCTGACGGCACCCCTGGTCTCACCGCTGTACGGCTCATTCGCCGGCTTTCCGCCCACGCTCATCATCGTCGGCACGCACGATTGTCTGCTCGATGATTCACGCAATACCGCTGCCCGCATGCGCGCGGCCGGCGTCGACACCACGCTCGTGGAGGTGTCCGGCGGATTCCACGGATTCATCCTGCTACCGGTTCCGGAAGCCGACGCAGCCAGGCAACGCATCTCGTCCTTTGTGAAGACGGCTCTCGCCGATCACTGACGGTGACCAGCACCCGCTGAGCAGGACTCAGCTGAGGGCATCGATCAGCTGACCGACGCTGTGCGCCGATTCCAGCGGGTGACGCAGGCGCCCGGCCCGATTGACCGTATAGCGATTGCGTCGTCCTACCTTGGACTTCTTCAGATAGCCGTCGGCGATCAGATCGGCCAGGATTGCCTGCACCGAACGCTCGGTGATGCCGATCAGCACGCTCAGTTCCCGCGCCGTCAGCGACTCCCCTTGCGCCAGGCAGAGCAGCACATGGGCGTGGTTGGTCAGAAACGTCCAGGTACGCTGCGGCGCCACCGCGGGTTGCGCGGTGGCCCGGCCGAGCGCCTTGCGCGGGGCCGCCACCTTCTCTGAGCTCTTCCGGGACGCGGGCATCCCGGAAAGCATATGTGATTCGTGTAACGCACTTCGGTAATCGGCATGTTTCGTGTCGGCCCATATCCACTGCTGACGGCGACGGCGATCGGAGGGGTACACGTCGCCTTTGTATTACGAACCTTGACACGCGAGACGTAATACACGTAATTTGCTTCGCATGTTGGAGCTCGTCTCGAAGCCACCTCTTCTGGTACTGCTCATCGCACTGCTGGCAGTGGCCGCACTGGCCGCCACCGTCGGCCGGCGCATGCCGGCCGCCGTTGCACGCGTGGGCACATCGGTGACCGTCGTCGGTGCGCTGGTCGCGATCGTGGGAGTGGTATCAGCACCTGACCGCCTCGCTGCAGCACTGCTGGTGCTGATCTTCGGAGTGAGCGCCACCGCCCAGGGATACGCCGTGCGCTACCTTGCCGGTGACCGGCGATCACACTGGTTCACCTGTGGTGCAACACTTCTCACAGCGGCGTCGATGCTGATGGCGACGGCCACCACGCTGGTTGCCCTCGCCATCGGTTGGACCTCGGTCGGGCTCGCACTGTGCCTGCTGTTGGCCACCTACCGAGAGCTTCCCGCCGCACGCGACGGTGTTCGTCGCACAGCGCTGGCATTCGCCCTCGGAGACGGCGCGCTCTGGGTCGCCGTCGGACTGCATCATCTCGACGCCGATGTATTCGCACCCGCGATCGCGATACTGATCGCGGTTGCCGCCCTCTCCCGCACGGCGCAGATACCCTTTCACCGCTGGCTGCCCGCCACACTCGCGGCGCCCACACCGGTGTCGGCTCTTCTGCATGCCGGGGTGGTCAACGGCGGCGGCGTCCTGCTTGTCAAACTCGCCGCCTTCTCGACCCCACTGGCCGCAGGGATCATCATCGCCGCCGGCGTCGCGTCCATGGCCTACGGCGTCCTGATGATGCTGGCGAGGCCGGATATCAAGGGCGCGCTTACCTATTCGACGATGGCCCAGATGGGATTCATGATGCTCACCTGTGGGCTGGGCCTCTGGGCGGCGGCGGTGATCCACCTGATCGGACACGGGTTCTACAAAGCCGCCCTGTTCCTGTCCTCCGGCACTGCGATCGCCAGGCACCGACGGCACCACCTGCTCGCCGGCCCGGCACAAATCTCCCGCAACGCCACATGGGGTGTCGCCGCGGCTGCTGCGCTGCTTCCGCTGAGCGCGTTGACCACCGGGGTCGCGCTGGTACCGACTTGGCAGGAAGGTCATGCCGCCGAACTCGCGCTGCTGGTCTTCGCCTGGCTGGCCGCAGCCGCCGCCACGTGGGGTTGGCTGCACAGGCAACCCACCACGCACGGTGTGCTCGGCGCCACGGCGGTGCTGTTCCCCGCAGCGGTCGCCTACGTGGCGATGATCAGCATGGTCAGCAGATATCTGGGGCCCGCATTACCGGAGTCGACGGCATCACCGCTGACGGTCTGGGCGGTGATCGCCGCAGGCCTGGCGCTGCTCGGCGGTCTGGCGTCCGTGCGGAACCGGCCTGCGGCGCGCGGCCTGCAGCGCGCCCTTTACACCCACGCGATCAGCGCCGGAACCCTTCACCCGACAGGAGCACACCGATGACACCGACCGATACCGCCGCGCGGCGGGCCCAGCTCCGCAGTGACATCCGGATCGCCGCGCGGGCACTGCCCACTCACTTTCCCCTTGGCACCTTCATCGCGGTCAATCCACTCGCCGGTCTGCAGAACATGCCCTTCGAACAGGCCATCCGGCGCGCGAGCGACGTGTACGGGATGCGGGGAACCCTGCCAGAGAGCGTCTTTCGGGCTCTGTACCGGCAGGGCCGGATCACCGACGCCGACCTCGAGGTCGTCCTGTGCAGGCGGTACCCCAACCTGGGGGACGAACCCGACATTTCGTTGGCCGACCGTAACGTCGCGGCCATCGACATCCTGCGGGCGGACCTGCTGCACGGCCACGTCGCCCCGGAACCCCGGCGCCGGTTCACCACTCGTGCCGAGCAGATCTCCGGTGAGCTGGCTGCCGATATCGACGCGCACGCCGCCACCTGGTGCGCGGCCTTCCTCGGTGGCGGCAGTTGGTCCGTGCCAGACCATGCGCACGGTTTCTACACCGCTTGGCGGAATTCGGTGCGGCACGACCGGACCCTGCCTCGCGCGGCACGGCGGAAGCTGCGCGCGGCGCCGGAACGGCCCGACGATGCCGTACTGAAGGCGCTCGAGCGTCTGCGTATCGGCGATGAGGATCGCGTCGTCTATCTGCAGGCGCATCTGACCCGGTTGCCGGGATGGGCGGCCCACATCCAATGGGGCGCCGACCGCGCGGCGGGCATCGATCTGCTGCAGTATCTGGCCGTCCGGCTGTCCGTGGAAGCCGCATTGGCGCAGGACGCCCCGAGACCCCCCATGACCGACGCACCTCGCTCGTCGACACCCACCGCGCGCGAGCGCGCGGCGCATCTGCTGGCGGTCTGGCACGCGGGGACGATCGACGAGGCCGAGCAGGCCACCGTGGCCAGGGTTCTTGCCACGATGCCGGTGGGCGCCCGGGAGATGCTGTGGCAGCAGGCTTTCGAAGGCCACTACCAGGATCAGCTACTGAGCGCTTTGACAAAGGACGACAGCAACGCCGATGCCGATGCCGATGCCGATGCCGTGCCCGTACACACCCAGATGGTCACGTGCATCGACACCCGTTCGGAAGGGTTGCGCAGGCATCTGGAGAGTCGCGAAGGCTATCAAACCTTCGGCTTCGCCGGCTTCTTCGCCGTCGCGATCCGGTTCACCGGTCTGCTCGGCGGTGAACCGATGGATCTTTGTCCGGTGCTGATCTCACCCAGTCACCAGGTATCCGAGAAGCCGGTAGGCGATGCACGTCGGCACGTTGCCGGTGCCACCGGCCTGGCTGCGGCCGAATCCTCCTTTCACACCGCAAAACAGTCGTATACCGGGTCGTTCACCCTCGCCGAAGCGGCCGGTTTTCTCGCCGGTCCGCTTGCTGCGGCCAAAACCGCCGCCCCGGCCGCCAGCGGCTCGATCCGGAAGCGACTGCACGAGTGGATTGCGCCGACGCCGACAACAGTGCTGGCGGTGAGTGGTATGCCACTGTCCGAGCGGGTCCTGTTCGCGCAAGCCATCTTCCAGTCGATCGGGCTGACCGGTGACTTCGCCCGGTTGCTGGTGCTCTGTGGTCACCACAGCACCACCGAGAACAACCCCTACCAGGCGTCGCTGGACTGCGGGGCCTGCGGTGGGCAGGGCGGCGGGCCGAATGCACGCACCGCCGCGCTGATCCTCAACGATCCCGAGGTTCGTGCCGAGCTGCGCATGTCGGGAATCGCCATCCCCGACGACACTCTCGTCGTCGCTGCGGTGCACGACACCACCACCGACCGCGTGACGGTACTCGACCAACATCTGGTCCCGGCCGGGCACCGGGCCGACATCGACCGGCTCACGACACATCTCGCGCACGCCGGCGCGCACCTTGCAGCCGAACGGTGCAACGGTCTGCCCGGCGCACCCCGGCGGCGCTCAGCTACCAGGGCTGCCCGCCACGTCGTCAAGCGCTCGCTGGACTGGGCGCAGGTGTATCCAGAATGGGGACTTGCCAACAATTCCGCATTCATCATCGCCCCACGGGAAGTCACTGCCGGAGTAGACCTGCAGCGCAGGGTATTCCTGCATTCCTACGAGGCTGAGGTCGACGCAGACGGAACCGCGCTGGAGAACATCATGACTGCGCCATTGGTGGTGGCGCAGTGGATCAACTGCCAATACTACTTCTCCACCGTGGCCCCCGACACGTTCGGGGCGGGGAGCAAGACGATCCATAACGTGGTGGGTGATGCCGGAGTGCTGACCGGACACGCAGGCGACCTGCGCTTGGGACTACCGCAGCAGTCGGTGCAGTTCGCCGACCGACTGATACATGAACCGCAACGACTGCTCGCCGTCGTCCAGGCGCCGTTGGCGCGCATCGACACCGTGATCGACCGCAACCCGCTGCTGAAGCAGCTGTTCGACAACGACTGGGTGAGCATCGCCGCCCGCGAGCAGGCCCACCGCAGCTGGCACCGCCGGACCCGCAACGGCTGGCGGGACTGGTATGACGACGCCCTTCCGACAACCGCTTTCGACAAGGAGATGATTCGATGACCACCGCCCTCACCCGGATGACGAAAGTCGAGGTTGTCGTCTCCGGTCAGGACGCCGCCGCGGTGCGCGACGTGATCACCGGCGTCGGTGCCACCGGTTTCACCAGCGTGTCCGGTGTGTCCGGCCTCGGCCACCACGGCTATCACCAGGGTCGCCTGCTGTTCAACCAGCAGGCGACGCTCGAACTGATCATCACCGTGGTGCCCGACGACAAGGCCGAGGCACTGCTCGCCGGTCTGCGCCGGCTCCTCGATGCCTCACCCGGCGTGCTGTTCGTGACCGAGACCTACGTCAGCCGCCCCGAGTACTTCAGCTGAAAACCACCACGAAAGGAATGACCGAGATGACCAGTGACGTGACCACTGCGACGGCGATCTGGCAGGAGCTGCGGTCCGGCCGGCCGTGGCCAGTCGAGGGACCCGTGGCAGCGGTGTTCCGCTGTGCCGATGCCGGCATCAGCAGCGAGACCGTTTTCGGGCAATCTGCCGGATCGCTCGTCGATATCAGCACCTGGGGCCACACCGTGGATACGAGCGTGCTGGCCAGCATCGAGTACGCGGTCGATGCTCTCGGGGTCGCTCTGGTGGTGGTCCTCGGCCATGACGACTGTCCCGCCATGCGGGCCGCGCTGCAGGCCTGGAAGAACGCGCAACTGCCTGACGGCGCGATGCGCAGTGCCGTGGAGAACGCGCTGCTGTCGGTGGTGCGGCGGGGCGCGGCAGCCGATTGTGTGGCGTCGGTGACCTCGGCCCACATCATCGACACCGCAACGTCGTTGGTGCAGCGCCTACCCGCTCTCGCTCGCAAGGTCGATCGCCACGAGGTCGGGATCGTCTGCGCCACCGTCTCCCCCGGCACCCATGACATCACGGTGCACGCCACCCTCGGTGCGGTGCGGACCGACGATTCCGTCCTGGAGCGCATCTGAGCAGGAGTCCGCGGTGTCAGACGAGCGGGTACTTCATGGTCGGTACTTCATGGTCCACGCGTGGACGATCAGATAGCCGGCGACCATGACGCCCAGAGCCAGTCCGATCACGAGTCGGAGGCCGAACCGCCCCCGCGGCACCGCAATGATCGCCGTCGCATACAGGAGGCCGACCACGACAAACGCGATGATCCAATGATGATCCGGGCTGTATGAAGGCCCGTAGCCACCTCCGCTGCAACCGCTGACACCGCATACGGCCAATGTGCCCCAGTAGAGCGGAACGGCGGACAGCGCCGTCGCAAGCGGCAGTGTCCACAACAGGTGCAGAGCACTGCGGCGTCTCATTCGCGTGCGTCTCCTCAGGTCGGCATCGAACTGCTTGCAGGGCCTCGGATCAAGAGTTGCACAGGCGCTGACGGCGGGAGCGCCCGGGCCCGATCGGCAAAACGAGACACTATGACTCGATAGTGCTAATCTCATATACGAGGCATCATGCCTCGTATATGAGAAATTGCTGCGAAAGGACCATCGTGACGAACACCACCCTCGACGGCTCGGCGGCGATGAGCCGAGTCTCGCGAAAACCGTTATTTGCCATTGGTTTTGCCTTCATTGTGACGATGATGGGCACCACACTCCCGACGCCGCTGTATCCGATCTATGCCAGTGAGTTGACGTTCACGGCGTTGACGGTGACGGTGCTCTTCGCGGTGTATGCGATCGGCGTGGTCGCCACCCTGCTCTTGTTAGGCCGACTTTCCGACCACATCGGTCGCAAACCGGTGCTCCTCGCCGCGGTGGCGCTTGCGGCGGCAAGTGCCGTGCTGTTCCTGTTGCCGCCATCGCTGCCGCTGCTGATCCTTGCCCGGCTGGTCTCCGGGATCGGGGCGGGCCTGATGAGCGGGGCTGGAACGGCAGCCATCATCGACCTCTTCGGATCAGAGCGTAAAGCCTTGGCGGGGACCGTCGCGGTCGCGGTGAACACCGGCGGTCTCGCGGTCGGCACCCTGCTGTCAGGCGTCATCGCCGACCTGAGCACCTCCGCGTTGAGCGCGCCTTACCTGGCTCATCTCATGCTGTCCGGGGTGGCCATTCTCGCACTTGGGTGCGGCCTTCCCTCGGCACCACGCACGAGCACCACGTCCGGATGGCGACAGCGCCCGCACATTCCCTCCGCCATCCGCGGGGCATTTGTGCGGGCGGTGCTGGCAGCGGGCTCCGGGTTCGCTGTCACCGGCGTACTGACGGCAGTCAGCGGTCTGCTCTTGGCGGGCAGCCTGCACGTGCACAGCCATTCCGTCGCCGGCGGCGTCGTCTTCGTCGCCTTCGCGGGTATGGCTGCCGGTCAGCTGTGGGCACGGCGGATCGCACCCATCCATGCGCAGATCGTCGGCTGCCTGGGCATGGTGGTCGCGGCGGGTTTGATCGTGCTCGCGTTGACTACCCGGTCGCTTCCTGCCCTGCTGGCCGCCGCCGCCACCGTCGGCATCGGGGGCGGGATGTGCTTGTTGGCAGGACTTGCGATGACCGTCGAGCGCACCGATGTCGCGCACCGCGGCGGGGTTTCGTCGGCGTTCTTCGCCGGGCTCTACACGATGCTGGCGGTGCCCGCGATCGGTGTCGGCGCACTGACCCGGGCAACCGATCTCGTCACCGCTGGTGTGGTGTTCGCCGGGCTGGTGTCGGTGGTGCCCGCAATCGTGGTCATCGCCGAGTTGGTGCTGGTGCGTCGGGTTCGAGCGACCGAGGACACCGACAACTGAGAAGATCGAGCCATGTCCGAAACGTCCAACCGCACGGTGGAACCCGTACTCGGCAGGCCGCGCAGCGAGAGCGCCCGCCGGGCGGTCCTGAACGCTGTCGACGACATGCTCGTCGAACAGGGCTATGCGGCCTTGACGATGAAGGGCATCGCCGAGCGGGCCGGTGTCGGCCGCCAGACGATCTACCGCTGGTGGTCCACCAAGGCCGAGATCCTGCACGAGGCGTGCGCGCAGGACGCGGCGACCGAGTTGGCCGTGCCGCTCACGGCCAACCCGGTCGCTGTGGTGTCGAACTACCTGGCGGCCGTCGTGCACTTCCTCACGCGATCTGCCGCCGGCGGCGCCTATCGGGCGCTGCTCGGAGAAGCTCAGCACGACAACGCCGTCGCCGAATTGCTGCGCGGTGACGATGCCCTGGTGACCAGCGCCGTGCCGGTCATCGCTCATGTGCTCGGCGATGGCACCGTCCCGGCCGCCGTGGTGGACGAGGAACTGATCGCAGACCTCCTGGGGCCGATGGTCTTCCCGATCCTCACCGGCGCGAAGGCGCCGACGAAGACGCAGCTGCGGGAAAGGGCGTCTCGATTCGTCGATCGATGCCGATCTTGATAGTCGGCGACGGCACCTGAGGCGCGGATATCCGGGGTTTCACGACCCGCGGCGTGGGGCAAGATCAATCCATGCGAAACATACTCGGCCGTTCGACCATCGCCGTTCTTGCCGCAGCGCCGATCGCCGCCGCGTCGCTGTTCACCGTCGGGTCCGCCTCGGCTGAACCGCTGAACTGCGTCAACGGACAATTCTGGGACCCCATCACGAACACCTGCCAGACGCCGCGTCCGGCGGAGAATTGCGCGCCGGGTCAGTACTGGAACGCCCTGTCCAACGTCTGTCGTCCGCTGGGTGTGCTCTGATCCTGAGCGGACCTACGGTTCCCGCGATCCGATCAGCGCCTCGGAGATCACCCCGGTCGCCCTCTTCAGCGCAGGCACAGCCCGAGTGATGGCGTCCTTGTGCATGCGCGCGGCCGGGCCGGAGATGCCGATCGCCATGGGTGTGGGTGCGCCGGGAACCGCCATCGCCACCGACCGGATCCCCATTTCGCATTCCTCGTCATCGATCGCGTAACCATCGGCGCGAACACGCTCGACCTTGGCGAACACCGCCGAAAGCGTCGAGGCACTGTTCTCGGTCGGTGCCGGGAGCCCGGACTGGGTGACCAGTTTCAGGATGCGCGCGTCCTCCAGTTCGCCGAGGACGGCTTTGCCGACACCCGAGGTATGCAGGCCGACGCGCTTGCCCACCTCGGTGCCGTTGCGCATCAGCGTCGACGGCAGCACCTGACCCGTGTAGATCACCATGTCGCCGTCGAGCACGGCCAGGCTCGCGGTTTCCGACAGTTCGTCGACCAGCGCCTGCAGTACCGGCATGGCCACCGCACCCAACTGGCGATTGGCCACCTCACCGAGTCGAATCAGTCTCGGCCCCAACGCATAGCGACGGTTGGGCAGCTGCCGTACATAACCCAGATTGACCAGTGTGCGCAACAGGCGGTGAATCGTGGGTGGCGGCAATGGCGACTCTGACGACAACTCGGTGAGCGAGCACTCCCCTCCCGCCCGCCCGATCAACTCCATCAACTCGAAGGCGCGTTCCACCGACTGGACCCCGCCTGACCGTTCCGTCATGCGACCCACTTTCGGTAGACGATGTGCGTTTCATCCAACATCCGATGAAATGATTCCGCAATACGGAATCTCTACGGGGTTATCTCGGACTTCTTCGTGCTGCGACCCGTCCCCACGCTAAACTCCACATTGTGGAATTTCAGTTTGATCGGCATTTCCACGCCCGAAAGGAATACCAGTGACACGACGCCTCGACGATGCGGTGCTGGCCGACGTCGACCATCGGCTGGCGGCCGCCGACGCGCATCTGGCCGCCCGCTATCCCGGTGACGACGGCCGTCGGCAGCCGGTGCACACCGTCTATGTCCCGGCCAATCGGTACGCAGCCACGACGCCCACCGATTGGGGCACCGCTGCCCTGGCCGCGGCCGGCTCGGCCGGCGGACTCGACGCGGTGGCGGCACTCGTCGGAGCCGACGAAGGAACCGACTGTGCGCCCGACACGCTGGCCGCGCTGGTGGACCACAAGCTGCGCACCGAACCGATCGAGGACCTTCGCATCGACTTCGAGGACGGCTACGGCACGTTCGACGACGCCACCGAGGATGCCGATGTCGAACGGGCACTGACGGCACTGCGCAGCGCGATCGATGCAGGCAGCTCGACGCCGTTCGTCGGTATCCGCTTCAAGTGCCTCGAAGCAGGCAACCGGGCCCGCGGATTGCGGACGCTCGACATGTTCGTCAGCGGGCTCGTCGAATCCGGCAGACTGCCCGACGGTTTGGCCCTCACCCTGCCCAAGGTGACCTCGGTCGATCAGGTCGAGGCGATGGTTGCGGTGGCGCGCGCCCTCGAGGCGGCCAACGGACTTCCCGCGGGCCGCATCCGCTTCGAAGTACAGGTCGAAACGCCGCAGGCCATCCTCGGCGCCGACGGTCGCGCCCCGGTCGCCCAATTCATCCACGCAGGACAGGGGCGCGTCAGCTCGTTGCACTACGGCACCTATGACTACTCGGCGTCCCTCGGCATCGCCGCCGCCTATCAGTCGATGGAGCATCCGGCTGCCGACCATGCCAAGAACGTCATGCAACTCGCCGTCGCCGGAACCGGTGTCCACATGTCCGACGGCTCCACCAACATCCTGCCCGTCGGCGACCCCGACAACATCGCGATGGCGTGGACCCTGCACGCACGCCTGGTCCGCCGGCATCTCGAACGGGGGATCTATCAGGGCTGGGACATGCACCCCGCCCAACTCGTCACCCGATACCTCTCGACCTACGCGTTCTACCGCCGCGCCTTCACCCCCGCTGCGACGCGCCTGCGCAACTACGTACACCGACTCGACTCCACGGTCATGGACGAGCCGGCCACCGCTCGGGCACTGGCGAGTGTGATCCACCGCGGCAGCGTATGCGGCGCGCTCACCGGCGACGAGATCGAAACCGCCACCGACCTTTCCACGTCCACCGTGCGTGATATCGCGCTCGGCCGCACAATCAGGAGCACCCCGTGACCCAACCCGTGACCGCAGCGTCCTACTACACGCCCCGTGGCGGACTGCCGCCGCAGACCGACCTGTTGACCGATCGGGCCATCGTCACCGAGGCGTACACCGTCATCCCCCGCGGGGTTCTCTCCGACATCGTCACCTCGGTGTTCCCGGAGTGGACGGACACCCGCGCGTGGATCATCAATCGACCCGTGGCCGGTGGTGCGACGACGTACTTCCAGGCGATCGTCGAGGTGAAGCCGGGCGGTGGCGCACAGCGGCCAGAACCTCAACCGGAGGTCCAGAGCTTTCTGTTCGTCACCTCGGGGGCACTGACGGTCGACGCGGCGGGGCAGTCGCAGACACTGTCGGAGGGCGGCTTCGCCTACCTGCCGGCCGGCACCGAGTGGTCGGCGCACAACGCCGGTGATGCCGATGCGACGTTCGTGTGGATTCGCAAGCGCTACGAGGTGATCCAGGGCCACTCGCCGTCGGTGAAGTTCGGCAACGAGCGGGATATCGAACCGTCGGCGATGCCGGGAACCGATGGGAAATGGCGTACGACCCGCATGCTCGATCCGCAGGATCTGGCCTACGACATGCATGTCAACATCGTGACGTTCGAGCCGGGCGCGAGCATTCCCTTCGCCGAGACCCATGTGATGGAGCACGGGCTGCTGATGCTCGAAGGCAAGGCCGTCTACCACCTCAACGGAGACTGGGTGGAAGTTCAGGAAGGCGACTTCCTCTCGCTGCGCGCCTTCTGCCCGCAGGCGTGCTACGCCGGTGGTCCATCGAATTTCCGCTACCTGTTGTACAAGGACGTCAACCGCCAGATCATGCTCTGACGAAACGACACCGGGCACCCGATGGGTGCCCGGTGTCGTCTGAGAGTTCTTGGCCTACAACTGGAATGGCCAGCCCGTGACCTTCTTCTGCCGCGGAGTGGCATAGGTACGCACCTTCGAGGTGGACAGTCCCATCCGGACAAGCCCTTCGGCGATGGTCACCGCCGAGCGGACGCCATCGACGATCGGCACACCGGTGGCGGCCGAGACCTTCGCCTCCAATTCGGCCATACCGCCGCACCCGAGGCAGATCACCTCGGCGTGATCCTTCTCGACGGCCTCACGCGCCTGCGAAACGATCGCCTGCACGGCACGCTCGGGATCGGATTCCAGTTCCAGCACACCGAGGCCCGATGCTCGCACCGAAGCACATCGGGCGTCCAGGCCGGCCAGCTTCAGGCGGTCTTCGATCAGCGGCACCGTGCGGTCGAGTGAGGTGACCACCGAGTACTTGTGGCCCAGATACATCGCCGTCGACGCCGCCGCCTCGGTGATGTCGACGACCGGCACGTCGAGCAACTCCTGCAAGCCCTCGCGGCCGTGCTCGCCGTAGCCTGCCTGGATCACCGCGTCGAACGGATCAGCATACGAAGTGATCGCGTCCATCACGGCGATGGCGGCGAGATAGCTCTCGAAGTTTCCCTCGCACGAGTCGGCGCCGAAACGCGGTGTGATGCCGATGATCTCCGTGCCCGGCGAGGCGACACCGCGCGCGGACACCGCGATCGCCTCGGTCATCGAAACGGTCGTGTTGACGTTGGCTACCAGAATTCTCATGAGGTCCCTAGTGGTGCGTGCTGGTCACGGCGATGGGCTCTCCGGACACATCGTTGAAGGGGCCCCGACGGTCCGCGAGCATCCAGTAGACGATCGCGCCGAGTCCGGCCCCGATGAACCAGGAGAACTCCGAGACGATCTTGAACGCCGGGACGAAGGCCATCAGCAGTGCAGCGACCGCTGTGATGGCAAGGGCGGCGACGGCACGCATGTTCACGCCCTTCGCGTAGTGATACTCCCCGGCCGCGTCGACGGTGAACAGGGCCAGCACGTTGATCTTCGATCGCCGCACCAGCCAGTAGTCGACCATGATGATGCCGAACAGGGGCCCGAGGATGGCGCCGAGACCGCCAAGGAAGTAGTTGATGACCGCAGGCGAGTTGTACAGGTTCCACGGCAGGATCACCAGGCCGATGACCGCCGAGATGAACGCCGCACGGCGGAAGTTGAGGTGCTCGGGGAAAAGGTTGTTCAGCGCATAGATCGGGGCGACGAAGTTCGCCATGAGGTTGACAGCGATGGTGAGGATCAGCAACGCGAGTGCCGCGAGCACCAGCAGCAGCGTGTTCGGCACCTCCTGGACGATATCGGCCGGCGCTTCGATGATGCGTCCGTCGATGCGGAACTGTGCACCGGCAAGCGTGATCACGATGCCGCCGAACACCAGCATGTTCAACGGGATGCCCCAGAAGTTGCCGCGCACGATGGCGCCTTTTGATGTCGCGTTACGGGTGAAGTCGCAGAAGTTGAGCACGAACGTGCCGTAGATCGCGACCCACAGGCTCGCGCCGCCGATGATCTTCAGCCACATGTCGACGCCGGTCAGCGAATCGGGCGTCGACCACGCAATGCTCCAGTCGGCGTTACTGACCATCCAGATCGCCAGCGCAATCATGGTGAACAGGATGACCGGGCCGGCGAACGCCTCGTACTTGCGGATCATTTCCATGCCGTAGCTGACGATGATCACCTGGATCACCCACAGCGAGACGAACGAGATCCAGCCCAGCGTCGACAGTCCCAGGAAGCTGTTCGAGTCCAAAGTCGCCGCCGACGGCGCGAGCGCGATGATCATGATGCGCAACACCACCGAGGCCAAATAGGTCTGGATGCCGAACCAGGCGATCGCCACCGCACCGCGGATCAAGGCGGGGATCTGCGCGCCCCGGATACCGAAGGCGATGCGGCTCATCACCGGGAACGGGACGCCGGTCTTCTCCCCCATGAACCCGGACAGATTGAGAAGCAGGAACAGGAACATCCCGCCGAGGCCGAGCGCCAGCAGGATCTGCCACCCGCCCAGGCCGAGGGCGAACAGCCCGATGGCGAACGAGTAGTTGCCCAGACTGTGCACGTCGTTGGCCCACAGGGTGAAGATGTTGTACGCACCCCAGCGTCGGCCGGCACGTTTGGTGGGTGCGAGATCGGCGTTGTACAGCTGCGGACTCACATCGGCGAGTGCTGCCGCATCATTGCGATCGGAGCCGCCGAGGAGGCCGGTGGACTCTGTGCTCATGGGATACGCCTGTCACGGTAGGAGCGCCGACGCCTGGGACGTCGCCGCCAGAATTCCACTGTGCGGAAAAAAGATTCCACAGATTTCATAAGTAACGCGTATGTGGACACCGTGTGTCAAGCCTTCGGTCGCAATTGACTGTGTCGGCGCTCACATCTAACCTCGCACTACGATGGAGCCTTACTTCCACAATGAGGAATTTGATCGAGGACGTATGTTCCTCGCTATGGAGAGCTGCCGATGACTTCGATCGCTGACGACACGCCCCCACCGTCGGATCGGCCCGAATACGACCTGGTGGTCCGTGGTGAACGCACCTTGACGACCGCGGGCATCGTGGCGCGCGAGATCGGTATCCGCGACGGCCGTATCGTCGCGATCGAACCGCTGGGCAGCGGCCTCACCGCCACCGAGATCATCGAACTGACCGACGAGCAGGTGATGATCCCCGGCTTGGTCGATACCCACGTGCACGTCAACGAGCCGGGTCGCACCGAGTGGGAGGGCTTCGACTCCGCGACCCGCGCCGCCGCGGCCGGTGGCGTGACCACCTTGATCGATATGCCGCTGAACTCGATTCCGCCGACGGTCAATGTAGAGGCGCTCAACGCCAAGCGGGCGGCGGCTTCCGGAAAGACCCACATCGACGTCGGATTCTGGGGTGGCGCCATCCCCGGTAACACCGACGACCTGCGGGGTCTGCACGACGACGGTGTCTTCGGCTTCAAATGCTTCCTGCTGCACTCGGGTGTCGATGAGTTCCCCCACCTCGACGCCGATGAGATGGAAAAGGACATGGCCGTGCTGGCCGGTTTCGACTCCATGATGATCGTGCACGCCGAAGACTCCCGCGCCATCGATCGCGCCCCGTCTGCCGAGGGCAACAAGTACGAAAGGTTCCTCGCCTCCCGTCCCCGTGGCGCCGAGAACGTCGCGATCGCCGAGGTGATCGAACGCGCCCGCTGGACCGGTGTGCGCGCCCATATCCTGCATCTGTCCTCCTCCGACGCGCTGCCGATGCTCGCGACAGCGAAGCGGGACGGCGTCAAGATCACGGTGGAGACCTGCCCTCACTATCTGACACTGCTGGCCGAGGAGATCCCGAACGGCGCGACGGCCTTCAAGTGCTGCCCACCGATCCGCGAGGCGTCGAATAGGGAACTGCTGTGGCAGGGGCTGCTCGACGGCACGATCGACTGCATCGTCTCCGACCATTCGCCGTCGACGATCGATCTGAAGGATGTCGAGAACGGCGACTTCGGTATCGCGTGGGGCGGGGTCGCCTCACTGCAGCTCGGCCTGTCGCTCATCTGGACCGAGGCCAAGCGCCGCGGTATCGAGCTGACCCAGGTCCTGGACTGGATGGCCGCCAAACCCGCCGCATTGGCGGGACTGAACACCAAGGGCAAGATCGCACTCGGTTACGACGCCGACTTCGCCATTTTCGAACCGGACTCCGCGCAGGTTGTCGACGTCCACAAGCTGCACCACAAGAATCCGGTCAGCCCCTATGACGGGCGGGCACTCGCCGGGGTCGTCACGAGCACCTGGCTGCGCGGCAAGAAGATCGACTTCACGAACCCACACGGCCGGATGCTGCGCCGCGGCGGGGTGTAGCACGGTTCATCCCGACATCGTCACGGGTCCGCCGGCACGGTAGGCGACCGGACGCCCGAACAGGTACCCCTGGCCCAGGTCCACCCCGAGGTCGCGAAGGGTGCCCAACTGCTGGGGATCCTCGACCGCTTCGGAGACCGTCACGGCGTTCAATTCATTGCCCAGCCGCACGATCGACGATGCCAGCGCACGCCGGACCGGGTCGGTGGCGATGCCCGAGGTGAGATCTCCGTCGATCTTGATGATGTCCGGACGGAGGCGCAACAACTGGTTGAAGCTCGCGAAACCCGCACCCGCGTCGTCGATGGCGAGGCGGATCCCTGCTTCCCGCAACGGTTTCAGCGCTTCGGCGAGGTCGTCCGGGAACGGCTCGTGTTCGGTGATCTCGACAACCAGCGGCCGCGGCACCGAGACCAGGAGTTCTTGCACCGTAGGGTTCATCGCCGTCACCGGACTGAGATTGGCGGCCACGAAGGACGCCGGTGGAAGATCCTCGGCGTTGACCAGCAGGCGTCGCAGCGCCGCCAGTTCCAAACTGAGACTCCGGCCGAGGCGGCGTGCGACATCGAACCACTGTTTCGGGGTCAACTCGCCGTCGGTCGGGAATCGGCACAATCCTTCGAAGCCGGTGACGCCCCCGGTGTTCAGATCGACGATCGGCTGGAACACGATGTCCAGGTTGGCCGGATCTGCCAGCACGGCGTCCAGTCGCTGATGCAATCGGTCCTCGCGCGCCATATCGGGAAGCAATACCGAGGCCAGGAACCGTGTGGTGGAGTCGTCCGGCAGGTTCGGGTCCACCAGAAACGCGTCCAGCAGCGCAGAGAGCTCGGTGTGGGCGCTGATCAGTCCCGAGATGAACGTGCTCGCCGCGGCCATCGCCGCGATATCACGCTCGTCGAATCGGCCCGGTTGTGTGGAGGTCATCGACAGCGCGCCGATGGCGGTATCGCGATGGCGCAGCGGAAAGACGGCGAGGGTGCGCAATCCCAGCCGCGCTCCGATGGCGCGCACCTCGGCGGTCACGGCGGGATCGTTGGGTGCGTCGTCACTGAGCTGTGGTCGTCCGGTGGCCACCGCCATTCCCTGGAATGTCCCGGCCACCGGCAGGCGCAGGCCGAGCAACGATTCCACGACACCGAAGGCCGATACCACGACGAACTCGTCGCTGGGCGCCAGGATGCTGACGGCCGCGCCATCGGCTTTCGGGGTGAACAGGCACATCT
This sequence comes from Mycobacterium sp. VKM Ac-1816D, assembly GCF_000416385.1. Classification (NCBI taxonomy): domain Bacteria; kingdom Bacillati; phylum Actinomycetota; class Actinomycetes; order Mycobacteriales; family Mycobacteriaceae; genus Mycobacterium; species Mycobacterium sp. VKM Ac-1816D. The sequence continues at coordinate 317,763 of NZ_AOHQ01000139.1, read as the reverse complement.
GTTCGGTGATCCGGCGGGTCAACGCCGCCGGATCAATGGACGCATTGATCGCCGCGATCAGATTGCGCATCGCGCGATTCCGTGCCCGACACGTGATTGCCACCTGATCGCCTCGAACGGGCGTGGGACATACATCGTGAAACCCCTCACCCCCCGAACAGGTGGCATCGCGATCAAACTCTGCCCGGGTCCGCCCACGCGGCGGACCCGGGTTGTCACACTACGGGTTGGGGACCTGCTCAGGAGCAAAACTGCGGCGACTCGCCGCCGTTCTATTCGTTGTATCCGAAGATGGCATTCCACGCCCGCTGGTCCTGCTCAGACCACGCGGTCGCCTCTGCCGGGGTGATGCGGTGCACGCGCGGATCATCGAAGTCCGGCAGCTGGACACCTCGCACATTGGGGGCCGCCACGTCGTCGCGGACGGAGTATTCACCGATGTCGCGCAACACGTTCTGGCCGCGCTGGGAAAGATTCCAGTTCAGGAACACCTTCGCCGCGGCCAGGTGCGTCGCGGTCGAGGCCACCCCGGTGTAGTAGTCGTAGGCGGTAACCCCCTCGTCGGGGACGACGAAGGTGACCGGGGCATTCTCGTTGGCGGCGATGTTCACACTGCTGACCACGACGGTGCCCGCATCGATCTCCCCGCGGGCCAGGCTGTCCAGCTCGGCGCCGAGGGAATCGAACACCCTTGTTTCCCCGGCATACTCGCGCAGATACTGATCGCCGAGCACATCACGCTGAAAACGGGTCAACGCCAGAGCGCTGCCACCGGCACCGGCTTGGGCGATGCCGAGCTTGCCGTTCCATCGGTCGTTGAGAAGATCCTTCCAACTCGTCGGCGCGTCAGCCGGATCCACCAGCGCGGTGTTGTAGCCGAAGGTATAGATCGGGTTGAACGTGCGGTAGTAGCTGCCGTCGTCGAAGACGACGTCGGGGCGCAGATTCGTCGCGGTGGGTGGCGTGTACGGCTGGAACACACCGCGTCGGCTGAGTCCGGAGACAAAGCCGGCATCGGAGATGCGCACCACATCTGCATTGAACTTGCCAGCACCATGTTCGGCAACGATCCGCTCGTACAGGCGATTCGGGGTGAGCCGGATCAATTTCACCTCAAGGCCGGTATCCGCCTCGAACTGATCGAGCAATGCGGCCTCGCTGTCGGCCGTCCACCCGCTGTACAGGGTGATCTGACCATCCTTCTGTGCAGCGGCCCAGAGATCCGGATCGGCGATCTGCTCACCGTCGATCACCAACGCCGAATCGCGCGAGACCGACGCGGCAGGCCTGGTCAGGTCCGGAGCGGGCGGCGGCGGTGTACAGGCCGCCAATACCGTTGTCGCGGAGACGAGTCCGATGACGAGACGGATGATCGATCTCATGAGATCTCCTTGGATCCGAAGCGGCGCGCCAGGACTGCGAGCACACCGATGACGGCGCAGTAGAGCAGGCTGAGCTCCGCCGCTGACTGAAATGACCCGTTGTCGTAGGCGTCGAAGATCGCGATGGACAACAACCGGGTATCGGAGGTGAACAGGAACAGCGCCGCGGTCAGCTCGCGCATGGCCAGCATCATCAGCAGGAGGAAGGTCGAAGAAAGGCCCACCCTCAGCAGCGGAGCGGTGACGAAGGTGATGGCGCGGTGCCGACGCGCGCCGAGCATCACGGCACTGTCCTCGAGGTCCTTGTCCAACTGGATGATCGAGGCGGAAACCCCCCGATAGCCCTGTGGCAGGAACACCGCCACGAACGCGATGACGAGCACCGCCAGCGTGCCGTACACGGGTACCGGTAGTGCCAGCCACGTCCACAACAGACCGAGGCCCAACACGATCGCCGGGACCGCCAGTGGCAGCATCGCCACGTACTCCAGCAGTTTGCGGCCCGGCGCCTGGGTCCGATAGCGCGTGTACGCCAGCGCGAAGCACAGCGCGGTGCCGATCGCCGCGGTGGCCACCCCGACCACCACGCTGTTGACCACAACCTGGTGGAAATCGGTGCTCTGCAGGGTCTGGCCCATGTTCCACAGCGACAACGCACCCGGGCGGGCGAGCTGACCGAGATCGGCGACGTACGGACTGGTCTGCATGGCAGCGATGATCAAGGCGCCGACGGGCAGCAGTACAGCCAGGACGAAATAGCTCCACGCGAACATCGCGGCGGGCAGTCGCCAGCGTCGAAGAGACACCTGCCGCGCCCGGACTCCTTTACCGCTGACCGTCGTGAACTCCTTGCCGCCCATGGCACGCTGTTGCATCGCCACCACGACGACCAACAGCACGGTCAGCACGACGGCCACCGCAGCGGCATCGTTGGATCGCGCCGGGGATGCGTTCATGAGCCGGTAGATCAGGGTGGGCAAGGTGTCCACTCCCCCCGGCACGCCGATCACCTGGGCAACCGGGAAGTTCTCGACCGTGAGCGCGAAGACCAGGATGGCCGAGCCGAGCACGGCAGGCATCACCAAGGGAAACGTGATCTCCCGCAGCATCTTCCGTACCGGCGCACCATGGAGGCTGGCCGCATCCTCCAGATCGGGGTTCATCAGCGACAGCGCCGAGTGCACCATCAGAAACGGATACGGCGCGTAGTACAGGCCCAGGACGAAGATCATTCCGGTGAAGCTGTAGATGTCCATCAGGTGTGGAAGACCGACGGCGCCGAAGGCAAGGTTGAGGTAGCCGGTCGCCGGACCGGCCAGCAGCGCCCACGCCAGGGCTCCGACCAGGGCCGGCAGGAACAACGGCATGATGGCGATGCCGTAGATGAGTTTGCGGCCAGGGATGTCGGTGCGGGCAGCCAGGAAGGCGAGCAGGCAGCCGATCACCAGGGCGACCACGGAGGACCCGACCCCGACGGCCGCCGAGTTCAGCAGGGCCGTCCGCGCGGTTCCCGACCCCAGCACCGCGAAATTGTCGAGGGTGAAGCGACCGAAGTCGAAGAGATTGTCCCGCTCGGTATTCGCGCTGAACGCACCGGCGAGGATGAAGAACATCGGGCACAGGACGATGACCGTGAGGACGGCGAGCTGCACCAGCACCGGAAGCGAACGGCGCGCCGACCGCTTGCGGCGGCGGGGCTCGGCGCCGCGGAGCGCCGCCGGGGCTGTCGTGGCGGGCGGTCGCTTCGTAGTCGGCGCGCTCATGCCGGCACCGCCGTGGGTGTCTCGGTGCGGTCGTCGACCAGTAGCTGGGCCGCACCGGGTCGCGCGGTCACCACGGCCGGTTCGCCGATACCCAGGACCGGGCTGCCGTTACCCGTGGCGACCGCCTCGATCTCGGGTCCGTTGTCCAGGGTCACCCGGTAGCGAATCGACGCGCCCTGGTAGCTGGCGACCTCGACGCGACCGAGCCAGTGCTGGCCGGCGGGTGCCGGTTCGGCGGGACCGGTGACCAGCAGATCTTCCGGGCGCAGGCAGACGATCGCGGGGCCGTCGAACTGGCGTGCCGAGTCGACGACCACCGAGATTGCGGGATGTTCGGTCAGCGTGCAGTCCAGCGCACCGGGTGCGGCCGTGACATTGAAAATGTTACCGATACCGAGGAATTCGGCGATCGACGCACACGATGGGCTCTTGTATATCTGTTCTGGGGAACCGATCTGGACTATGCGCCCCTGCTGCATCAACGCGATGCGGTCGGCGAGGGCGAAGGCCTCGACCTGGTCATGTGTGACGTAGACCGTGGTCAGCCCGAGCCGCAACTGCAGCTCGCGAAGTTCCATCCGCAACCGCTCCCGCAACCGCGCGTCGAGGTTGGACAGCGGTTCGTCGAGCATCAGCACACTTGGACGCATGACCAGGCTGCGGGCCAGCGCGACACGCTGCATCTGGCCACCGGAGAGCTGGCTGGCGCCGCGGTCGGCCAGGTGGCCCAGACCGACCAGGTGCAACGCCTCGTCGACGCGTTGCACCAGTTCGCTTTTCGCGACCTTTTGCATCTTCAGCGCGAACCCGACATTCTGCGCGACCGTGCGATGCGGCCATACCGCGTAGGACTGGAAGACCATCCCGACGTTGCGCTTGTGCGGCGGAACAGATCGCCCCGTCGTGCTGTCGTGGACAATGCGGTCACCGATGCTGATGCGGCCGATACTCGGCGTCTCCAGCCCGGCTACACACCGCATGGTGCTGGTCTTACCGCAACCGGATTGCCCCAGCAGCACCAGGGATTCGCCATCGGCGATCTCCAGGTCCAGGTCTTTGACCACGGTGTTGCCGTGATAGGCCAACGTCAGGTTCTCGATGGTGACTTTCATGATTTCCTTCAGTGGTTGGGGCGGTGTGCGGACATGGCGTAGGCGGGTGTCGATTCCGCGAGGAACAATTCGGCCCTGGCGATCCGGCGGGCCGCCCGATGCAGGGATACGTCGCGGGGCAGACCGATGTCGGTCGTGGTCACCGTGGCCGGGATGATCCCCGCCGCGGTTCCCAGGCGCAGCGTCCCGCCGACGTGGGCGGCGAGCTGCTCGGCCACCACGCTGCCGCGGACCGCGGCCGCGGCGGACACGGCGACGGCCGAGGTGAGACCGATCGCCGGGTGCGGCGCGAGCATGGACACCATGCGGACGGCCACGTCATAGGCGCCGGCGGGGATGAATGTGCCGTCGGTGGTGACGTAGTCACCCGCGGCGCCGATGATGCCGACCTTCGGCACGGCGTGCTGCACGGGATCTCCTGGCTTGGCCAAACCCATTGCCAGCGCGGCCTTCCGGCGTAGTTCGATGAGCACCGGTAGCCGTTCGGCCAGCTGATCATTGCCCTCGGCGCCGGTCAGGTCGAAGTCCGCGGCACGAAAGAGCGCGGCCGGGGCGCCGGCATTGACGAATGTGCCGCGGTAGCGGTGACCGCCGACGTCGATGACATCGGTCACCGAGCCGGTGGGCAGCACGCTGTCCGGGTTGGCCGCGACATCGGTGAACGTGAGCGATACCGGGACTCCGAGTGCATTGGTGCCCGGCACCGCGGCATCACCGTCGGCGGGGATGATCCCGCCCGGTGTGGCGATCCGGGCGGTCAGCCGGGCACCGGTGTTCTGGTTGCGCATCCGCACGACGGTCGTCTCCGGGGCGGCGGCCACCATCCCGGTCTGCAGGGCGTACAGGCCGATCGCGGTGGCACAGTTCCCGCAGTTGCTTCCCCATTCGACGGCGCGACGGCCGATGGCCACCTGCGCGAACAGGTAGTCGACATCGACGTCGTCGAGGCGGGAGCGTCGCACGATCGCGGCCTTGGAGGTCGTCGAGGTCCCCCCGCCGACGCCGTCGAGTTGGCGGGGGTCCTCGGAACCGAATGCCGCGATCAGGACCGCGTCGAGATCGATAATCCGCAGCAACGGATCCACATCCACGGCGTTGAAGAGCCAGCACTTGCTGGTCCCGCCGCGCATCCACGTGCCCCACAGACTGGTCATGGCGTTTTCTCCTCGCTGCCGACGCGCCAGAGCAGAGGGTGATGCCGCTCACGTCCTGGCTGTGACTTCAGCGTGGCTCACATCAGAGTCGAGTACAATTACGAAAATCTCGATTACCCTTTAGATGAACTGAATGGAGCTGGGGATGCTCGATCCTCGCCGGTTGTTATTGCTGGTCGACGTGGTGCGAGCCGGCTCGTTGACAGCCGCCGCCAACCGCCTGAGCTACACCACCTCGGCGATTTCGCAGCAGATCGCGAAGCTGGAAGCCGAGGCCGGTCAGCCACTGCTGGAACGCCATGCCCGGGGTGTGCGATTGACCGAAGCGGGTGCGGCGCTGGCGCGGCGTGCCGAGCGGATCGAAACCCAACTGCAGGCGGCCCGCAGCGAGCTCGACGAGATCGCCGGTCTGCGATCCGGGACCGTCCGCCTCGGTACCTTCCCCACTGTCGGATCGAGTCTGCTACCCCAGGTTGTCAAGCTGTACAAGGCCAGACATCCGGCCGTGAAGCTCACGGTGCGCAGTTCCCGATTCGCGGCACTGCGCGCCATGCTCGACAACGGCGAGGTCGAACTGTCATTGCTGTGGGACTACGAATGGGCGCCGGTGACCGATCGCGAACTGGTCGTACGCGAGCTGTTGGTGGATCCGCCGACGCTGGTGGTCTCGGTCAACCACCGCCTCGCCCATCGCGAGTATCTGGACATGGCCGAGCTCGCCGATGAGCAGTGGATCACCAGGGAGGATCATCACCCGGTCGGCGCCGCGCTCGAAAAGGCCTGCCAAAACGCAGGTTTCACCCCCACTGTCGCCTTCGCCGCCAACGACTACCAGGAGGCCCAGGCGATGGTCGCCGTCGACCTCGGGGTGTCGATGGCGCCCCGATTGGCGCTGTCCAACCTCCGCGAGGACGTCAAGGTCATCCCACTGCGGGGCGCTCCATCACGCCGGATCCTGCTGGCCCATCTGTCCGAACACCGTTTGACCCCGGCCGAGGCCACCCTGGTCGACACATTCGAAGAGGTCGCCTACAAGCACGACGGCAAGACGACCCCCGCGGTGCGTCGCATCAGGCCGAACTGAGGATTTTCCGCCTTAAGTTTTTCTACCAGTGGGTCCGGTAATCATCGATTGTGATGAACGAACTCCATTTCTAGTGTGATCTGGGTAATGAAGAATCGTCGTATGTGACGCAGAGCGGTCCTCACCGACCGAGCTGCCGCCGCAGACGTTCGGCGCCGCCACGGCGACGACGCCGCGCCTGGAACTGAGAGAACGCCCATGAGTTATGTAGAGATACTGCCGCTGATCGCGCTGGTCGCGATGTTCGTCATCGCCACGATCTGCCCGATCAATATCGGCATCCTGGGCTTCATCGGCGCATTCGCCGTCGGAGCCTTCCTCCTCGGCTATGACGACAAAGAGATCCTCGCCGAGTTCCCCAGCTCGATCGTCCTGACGATCATCGGTGTCACCTACTTCTTCGGGATGGCCAAGCAGAACGGAACCATCGACCTGCTGGTCAACGCATGTATCCGCGGAGTTCGCGGACGTGTGACCGTGGTGCCCTGGGTGTTCTTCTTCTGCGCATCGGTGCTGACCGCGCTGGGCACCTTCAGTCCGGCCGCCGTCGCGCTGATCGTGCCGGCCGCCATGACGTTTGCAGCACGCACGAGGATGAGCCCGCTGGTGATGGGCATCATGACCATCAACGGCGCGCATGCCGGGGCCTTTTCGCCGATCTCGGTGTCCGGCGTACTCGTGGTCGACCTGGTCGAGAAGAGCGGCCTGACGGTCAACCCCTGGCTCCTCTTCTTCGCGAGCTACGCCATCAACCTGCTCCTCTCGGTGCTCACCATCGTCGGGTATGCCGCCTTGTCCCGCGTCCGCGACCTCGAGTACACCGCGCTCGGTTCGCAGCCGACGGCGCCGGACGATCTCGGCGGTGCCGGGTCTGCGGCGGGACCGGCACGCGAGCCTGCCGGCGGTGTGGGAGTTCTGACCCGTCCGGCACGTACCGAGGCCGCCACGGCGGTCCAGCCCTCCGTTACCGGGGTACAGAAACTGACCCTGTTTCTGATCGCCACGGTGCTGGTGCTGGTTCTCGTGCTGCACATGCCGATCAGCTTCGTGGCGATCGCGGCAGGGGCGGTGCTGGCGTTCACCGACCTGTCCAAGCAGAGTGAGGCCATCGCCGGCATCAGCTGGCCGACCGTCCTGCTGGTCGCCGGGATGGTGACCTATATATCGATCGTCGAAGAGGTCGGCACCATCGATCACCTGGCCCAGATGGCCATCACGGTGGGTGCGCCGCTGCTGGTGGCACTGGTGCTCTGCTACGTCATCGGCGTGACATCGGCGTTCGCCTCGTCGACGGCATTGTTGGCCGCGATCATCCCGTTGGCGCTCCCGCTGCTGCAGATGGGCACCCTTCCGGTGGTCGGCGTCGTGGCCGCGTTGGCGATCGCTGCCACCGTCGTCGACGTGTCGCCGTTTTCGACCAACGGCGCCCTGGTCCTTGCCAACGCCCAGGGCATCGACCGGCCCCGCTTCTACCGACAGCTGCTGCTCAACGCAGGCATCGTGGTCGCGGTCGCCCCGGCGCTGTGCTGGCTGCTGTTGGTCCTGGTCCCCGGCTTCGCCTGACGCTGCGGGTAGCGGCTTGGTCGGCAGCCGACCGATAGAGCCCAGACACCTTAAGTAAAAGTCGACCCCTATCCAACTATCCGAGATTGTCCTTCACCCTGACGCCGCCGAGAATCGACGGTGGAGGGTTGCTCATCCAGCGTCGGTCACCGCCGACCAGAACCGCCGATGAGCGTCCAGCGTGGAAAGGTACCGACACTCATGCTCGTGCTACGAGGTACATGGATGCGGGGCGGAACCAGCAAGTGCTGGCTGTTCAACGCCGTCGATGTCGACCCGATCGTCGATCGCGCAGGCGGGCTCGACGCGCTGCTGACGTCCGCGTTCGGCTCGGGTGACCCCCGCCAGCTCGACGGCGTCGGGGGCGGTAGCTCGACGACATCCAAAGCGGCGATCGTGCGCCGATCGAGCCACCCCGACATCGACATCGACTACCAATTCGCCCAGATCGCCATCGCCGACCGCAGGGTCGAATGGGCCAGCAACTGCGGGAACTGCGCCACCGCGATAGGGCTCTACGCACTGCAGTCGGGGCTGGTCCCGGTCGACGACGAGGTGACCGCGGTGCGGTTGCGGCATCAGGTCTCGGGCGCAGTCCTGACGGCGACCATCTCCACTCCGGGTGGAAAGGTGCCCACCGAAGGCACGGCCGCGGTACCGGGCACCACCGCGCTGGGCGTGCCGGTCGGACTCTCCTTCACCGGTCTCGATGCGGCACCGGTTCTGCCGACCGGCCGTCCCGTGGACTCCGTCGATGCCGGTGATCGCACGTACCGCGCGACCCTGGTCGCTACCGGCGCCCCCGCGGCATTGTTCGACGCCTCAGATCTGGGACTGGACGGCACCGAGAGCAACGCCGAATTCGCCCACCAGACAACCCTGTTGATGGAACTGCGCAAGAACGCGTCATTGCAGATGGGGCTGCGCCGGTTCGGCGATCCGGTGAGCAACTCCATCCCCAAGGTCGGGATCGTCGGCGCAGCACGGGATTACCGCACGACTGCCGGTGCCTTGATCGGCGCCGACGCCTATGACGTCTCGGTGCGGATGCTGTCCATGCTCGCCCCGCACCCCGCGATCGGTCTGACATCGGCCGTCGCAGTCGCTGCTGCCGCCACGGTGCGCGATGGTGTGCTATCCGGACTGAAACTGCACCAGGGAGCACCGCTGCGGATCGGGACGGCGGCCGGCGTGCTACCGGTCGACCTCGGGTACTCGCCCGACGGCAGGCTGGCGACGGTGACGCTGCACCGCGCGACGCGGCGGATCGCCTCGGCCGAACTCTTCGTCTCCGAGGTCGCCCGCCAACCGATCGGAGCCTGACCCGGGGGCCTGCAGCGCCGAATCGAGGCCAACCCGCGGCGGCAGCCCATAGGCTGTCTCGGTGACTCTCCTGCTCGGCCCCGTCCTGCGCCACGTGGCAGAAACCACGGCGATGGTGTGGGTGCAGACCGACGCACCCGCCGAGGTCACCGTATTGGGTTCCACAGCTCGCACGTTCGAGGTACAAGGCCACCATTACGCGCTGGTGGCGGTGCAGGGACTCACGCCCGACAGCACCACCGAGTACCAGGTGCACCTCGACGGCGAGCAGGTCTGGCCGGAGCCGGATTCACGGTTCCCGCCCAGTGTCATCCGGACGCGCGGGCCGGCGACCGGGCAGCGGCTGCGGGTGATCTTCGGCTCCTGCCGCTATCCCAAGACCGGTGACGACCGGATCGACGCCAAGCTCGGCCGCGACGCGCTGGACTGCTACGCGGAGCGGATGACGACCCAGCCATCCGAGCGCTGGCCCGATGTGTTGATCCTGCTCGGCGACCAGGTGTACGCCGATGAGCTCACACCCGATGCGCGCCAACGGCTCACCGGACGTCGCACGAACAAGAAGCGGCCACCCGACGAGGTGGTCAGCTTCGACGAATACGTGGGTCTCTATCGCCACACCTGGGGGGATCCTGAGATCCGCTGGGTGATGTCGACTCTGCCCACCGCGATGATCTTCGACGACCACGATATCCGTGATGACTGGAACACCTCGGCGGCATGGCGGGTGGCGGTCAACAAGAAGCCGTGGTGGCGCGATCGGATCCGCGCGGGACTGGCGTCCTACTGGGTGTATCAGCACATCGGCAATCTCAGTCCCCAACAGCTGGACGAGGACGTCGACTACCAGCAGATCCTGTCGGCCGGCGGTGATCGGTGGCCGCTGCTTGCCGATCTTGCCGACCGGGCCGACCGCGAAGTCGACGGTGAGAAAGGCCTGCGCTTCAGCTTCCGCTGGGATCTGGGCCGCAGTCGGCTGTTGATGGTCGATTCACGCAACGCGCGCATCTTGGACGACGGCAGCCGCAAGATGTTGGGTGACCGTGAGTTCGGCTGGGTGCAACGTCACGTGGACGACGATCTGGAGTCGTTGGACCATCTGATCCTGGCGACCTCACTGCCGTGGTTGCTGCCGCCTGCGATCGGCGATATGCAAACCGTGAACGAGATCGCCGCCGACCGGTCGGGGATTCGTGGCGTGATGGCCGAGAAGATCCGGCAGGCCGCGGATTTCGAGCATTGGCCCGCGTTCTCGACATCCTTCCTACGGTTCAGCGAGCTGATCGAGGCGGCGGCGGGCCATGCACCGCGAGGGCCGGCGACCGTCAGCGTGCTGTCCGGTGATGTGCACCATTCCTACGCCGCCCGGGCCCGATTCGGTGGAAGACCCGACGTCCCCGACGATTCTGATGAATCCGACGACCATGAAGCCCGAGTGCACCAACTGGTCTGCTCCCCCGTGCACAACTACGTGCCGTTCTACGTCAAGCCGGTGTTCCGGTTGGGCTGGTCGTCCTGGGTTGCTCGACGCGCCCGCCGCTGGGCGCGCAGGCACGGTGCACCTGATCTGCCGATGTCCTGGCGCAACCTGAGCGGGCCGTTGTTCGGGAACACGATCGCAACCCTTGAGATCACGGAGCGACACGCCGGCGTGGTGTTCGAACAGCCCGACGATGAGGGTGGGCTGAGTGCGGTGAGCAGCATCGGCCTGACCGACTGACCAGGCGCTGTAACGCAGCGGCGGAGGCTCTCGATGACTACGGCGGTGGCGGTGGCGGCGGAAATGACGGCACACGAGCCGGGGGTCTGTCACAGTCTGGGTACGAGCGTCTCTGGGGGTAGGAATTGGCTGAAGCTTCACGGGCTTTGCGGGGGTTGCGAGTGCTCGCCCGGACGGTGGCGGCAAGCGGACTGGCGCTGGCCGCGCTACCGGTCCTGATTCCCACGGCGGCGTCCCAGCCGCAGCCCTGTCCCGATATCGGCGTGGTCTTCGCCAGGGGTACCGCCGAGCCACCGGGCGTCGGCGGTGTGGGGCAGCGTTTCGTCGATTCACTTCGTGCCCAGGCCTTTCCGCGGACGGTCGGGGTTCACGCCGTCAACTATCCGGCCAGCAACAACTTCACCGGCGGCGCCCTGTTCACGCAGAATGTCGTCGATGGCGTTCGCGATGAGACCGATCATGTCCGCGGTGTCACCTCGGTGTGCCCGAACACCCGGATGGTGCTCGGTGGCTACTCGCAGGGTGCGGTCGTGACGGCACTGTCCACCTCGGGTGTGGTGCCCGCCGGGGTGGCCGGCCCGCCGCCGCTGCCCAATGACGTCATCGACAATGTGGCGGCGGTGGTCTTGTTCGGGATGCCCTCCGGTTGGTCGGCGGTGAAGTACGGAACCCCGGTGATCGACGTCGGGCCCGCCTACACCGCCAAGGCGCTTGAGCTCTGTGCTCCCGGCGACACCGTGTGCGCGGGTTCACCGCCGTCCGGATCCAGTGCGCCGCATCAGCAGTACGCCGTCAACGGCATGGCCGATCAGGCCGCGGCCTTCACTGTCGGTAAGTTGGCGGTCCCGGCCTGAGGTGGCGGCCCGGGCCCCGGTTGCGCAGGGTGCGAGGTTGGGCCTTGCGGCTGAGAGCCAGCGTGTCCTATACCGGGACGGGGCGGACACGCAGAATCGACTGCAGACGAAGACCGAGAACTCCGCACCCGAGGAATGACGATGACCGCACGCACCAAGGCTGCCCGTGACCCACTCGGGCTCGACATTCCGCTGGTCGCCGCACCGATGGCCGGGGGTGCCACCACCGCGGCGATGGTGATCGCCGCCGCCGAAGCCGGCGGCCTTGGATTTCTGGCCGCCGGCTACAAGACCCCGCAGGTGCTGCTCGCGGAGATCGCTGCGGTGCGAAAGGCGTCGATCCCGTTCGGCGTCAACATTTTCGCACCGAACCCCGTGCCCATCGATGCCGTGTCGTACCGGCAGTACGCATACCTGGTCCAGCAGGTGGCCGACCGGTTCGAGCTCGAGTTGCCTCGCGATCCGATCGAGGATGACGACGCGTTCGGCGCCAAGATCGACCTGCTGCTGACCGATCCGGTCCCGGTGGTCAGCTTCACCTTCGGTCTCCCCGGTGGCGATGTCATCGCCAGACTGCAGAAGGTGGGCACCATCGTGGTGCAGACGGTCACGAATTCGGTCGAGGCGACCGCTGCCGCCGCGGCGGGGGCCGATCTGGTGGTGGCGCAGGCCGGCGCAGCAGGCGGACACTCGGGCACCTTCACCCCCGACCGGCCGCCCGCCGGCATCGCGGTCACCGATCTGGTGGCCGAGGTGAGCGCCGCGGTGGACATCCCGGTGATCGCGGCCGGCGGGCTGGCGAGCGCCGAGGAGGTATCGCAGGTGCTCGGCGCCGGGGCGGTGGCGGCGGCGGTGGGTACCGCGCTGTTGCGCGCTGACGAGAGCGCCGCGTCGCCCACCCACAAGGCCGCACTGCTCGATCCGGTATGCAAGGACACCGTGCTGACGCGCGCGTTCACCGGGCGGCCCGCCCGTGGGCTGCGCAATGCTTTCATCGATCGTTTCGAGGCCGACGCGCCATTGGGGTATCCCGCGATCCACCACCTGACCAGTGCCCTGCGCAAGGCCGCGGCGGCAGCCGGCGTCGACGACCTCGTTCACCTGTGGGCAGGGACCGGGTACCGTCGCGTCCGTGATGAATCGACCGCAACGATCCTGGCGGGGTTGGCTCGCAACGGCTGAGGTCGAACATGGTGGATGACACCCACGCCGCCACGGCGCTGCGTGATGCCATGCGCGCGGACCTCAGCACCGCGATGAAGGCCCGCGCCGCCGAAACAGTGGCGGCGCTGCGCGCGGGCCTGGCGGCCATCGACAATGCCGAAGCAGTCGACATCCCCGACCGCACCGGCGCGCTAATCCCGCCCGGACCGGAGTCCGTGATCGCGGGTGCCACAACAGGTCTGGGATCCAGTGAGGTATCCCGACGCGATCTCTCGAGCGCCGATGTCCGCGCTGTGATCAGTGATCTGATGGCCGAGTACGTCACCGAAGCGGACCGCTACGGCGCGCTCAACCGTCCGGAGGCCGCTGAACAACTGCGACGCCAGGCGGCTGCCCTGAGCAAGTATGTGGGAGCGTAGGCGCGCTGCTTCGGCGATGGCACAATGGGCCGGTGACCGACGGGGATGGGGCCGACGGCGGCCGCGCGCGGCGAGCCGAGCGACGGGGCGAGATCCCGTTGCGCGAGACACTGTCCCAGCTGCGACTGCGTGAACTGCTCGGTGAGGTCCAGGACCGGGTGGAGCAGATTGTCGAGAGCGGCAATCGGGTGGACGGCTTGGTCGAGGCCATGCTTGCGGTCACCTCCGGACTGGACCTCGATGTCACGTTGCGCACGATCGTGCACACGGCGATCGAACTGATGGATGCCCGCTACGGCGCGCTCGGTGTGCGCGGCCGGGACGACGACGGACATGATCTGATCGAGTTCGTCTACGAGGGTATCGACGAGGACACCCGTGCCATGATCGGCAGGCTGCCGCAGGGGCGCGGCGTGCTCGGGCTGTTGATCGACGAGCCCGCGCCGATCAGGTTGGACAACATCACCGACCATCCGGCATCGGTCGGTTTCCCGACGAATCATCCACCGATGCGCAGCTTCCTCGGGGTGCCCGTGCGGATCCGCGACGAGGTGTTCGGCAACCTCTACCTCACCGAGAAGAACTCCGGTGGCCCGTTCAGCGAGGACGATGAGGTGCTGGCCCAGGCGCTCGCCGCCGCAGCCGGTATCGCCATCGACAATGCGCGGCTGTACGAGCAGGCCCGAGCCAGACAGTCCTGGATCGAGGCAACCCGCGATATCGCGACCGAATTGCTGTCCGGGACCGATCCGGCGCAGGCATTTCGACGCATCGCCGAACTGGCCTGCTCGCTCACGGTTGCCGACGCGGCCTTCATCGCTGTCCCGGTCGGCGACCCGGACGAGGCGACCGAGATGGTGATCACCGAGGTCGCCGGCCCGACCGCCGCCGATATCGACGCATTGCCGGCAATTCCGCTGGTGGACAATATCGTCGGACGAACGCTGCTCGATCGGGTGCCCCACCGTTGCGACAACCTCGAGCTCGCCTCGTCGGTACTACCGGAACCCGGGCCTGCGCTGATCGTCCCGCTCGGGGCGACCAGCGCGGTGGCCGGCGTCCTGGTCGCCGTGCGCGGCGCCGAGGCGCGGCCTTTCACGGTCGAACAACTCGATATGGCCGCTTCTTTCGCCGGGCAGGCCGCACTGGCATGGCAGTTGGCCATGACCCAGCGGCGGATGCGGGAGCTCGATGTGCTGGCCGATCGCGACCGTATCGCCCGAGATCTGCACGACCATGTCATCCAACGTCTCTTCGCGGTCGGCCTCGCCCTGCAGGGCACGACCGCCCGCACCCAGTCCGATGAAGTGCGACAACGCCTCTCGTCATCGGTCGACGATCTGCAGGAGGTCATCCAGGAGATCCGCACCGCCATCTTCGATCTGCACGGCGCACATGCCGACTCGACCCGATTGCGACAGCGGTTGCAGGATGCGGTGGACCAGTTCGGATCGGACACCATGCGTATCAGAGTGCAGTTCGTCGGACCGCTCTCGGTGGTCGACGCGGAGTTGGCCGAGCACGCCGAAGCCGTGGTGCGAGAGGCGGTCAGCAACGCGGTACGGCATTCCGGTGCAACCGAACTGACTGTCGTCGTACGCGTCGACGACGACCTGAGCATCACCGTCACCGATGACGGACGCGGTATTGCCACCGACGCGGTGACCGAGAGCGGGCTGGGCAATCTGCGACATCGCGCCGAGGAGATGACCGGCTCGTTCGACATCGGGGTTGGTCCGCAGGGCGGCACGGTGCTGCGGTGGTCCGCCCCGCTACCGTAGGCAGCGAGGACCTAAGCCCCTGCCCGAGGCCCTCGTCAGCGACTACGGTGGATGGCGGTCGATCAAGGAGGAACGACACCATGTCCAGTCCGGAAAAGTCCATCCCGGAAGAGTCCAGCCCGCAACACCATCTCGGCATCGTCGTCGCCGTCGACGGGTCACCCGGTTCGGACGCCGCCGTCACCTGGGCTGCGTCCGAGGCAGTGCGGCGCGCCGTGCCGGTGACCTTGATGAGTGTTTCGGCTCCGGTCATCGCCACCTGGTCGACACCGAATGACGCATCGACAATTGCCAAGGCTCAACAGGATTCGTCGCACGACATACTCGGGCACGCCGAGCAGACCTTCGCCGCCGCGGTGGGCGGCACCCACGCCCCCGGTGTGCGCTCCGAGAGCCGGCCCTCCCCGGTGGTCGGCACGCTGGCCGAGGCCTCCCGACAGGCGTTGCTGCTGGTGGTCGGTAACAGGGGTACCGGTGGTCACTCGCGGTTGCCGCTCGGTTCCGTGGCGGCCGGTTTGCTCCACCATGCGCGTTGCCCGGTGGTTGTCGTGCATCCCGGCGATGCGGCAGACAGCAGCGCGCCCGTCGTCCTCGGCGTCGACGGATCGACATCATCGGATGCCGCCACCGAGCTTGCCTTCGAGGAGGCGGCGTTGCGCGGCGTGGAGTTGATCGCGGTGCACGCGTGGAGCGATGTCGGCTTGCTGCCGCTCTACGGCACCGATTGGCAGATCTTCGAGGATCAGGCGCGGTCTGCGTTGGCCGATCGGCTCGCCGACTGGCAGCGGCGTTTTCCCGATGTCCGCGTGCAGGTCCGGTTGGTACAGGACCGACCCGCCCACTGGATCACCGAAGAAGCACGCAACGCGCAGTTGGTCGTCGTCGGTAGCCGCGGACGGGGCGGATTCGCCGGACTGGTGCTGGGCTCGGTCGCCTCGACCGTCGCGCAATTGTCGACCGTGCCGGTCATCGTGGTGCGCGGGACCGATCACCAGCGGCAGTAGTTGGGTTCTCCCGGCTGGATGAGCCGGAAATCCAACAGCACCATCGGCAGGGTTCGATTCGGTGTGCGCCAGATCGGATCGGTCACGATATCGTCGGTGGTGTACCGAATCCCGCGGTAGCCATAGGTGAGCGGAACGCGGTATCCCGCTTCGTCCCATTCGTGGACCCACTTGCGGAATTCCACGACCGGAAGCGCATACCCCCGCGCCCCCGCATCGTAGTGGTGGATGACGTCACCGTAGCGATCGTCGATATCGATGATCCAGACGATATCGTCCTGATACCCCCATATCTTGAGTGGATTGCCGCCCAGCAGAAGATGATTGGAGCGCTCTCCCTCGGTGCGCAGATTGCTGAACATGGAGAAGTTGCCTGCCGTCCGCAACCCGAGGTAGGGCGTCGCCGCGATGCCGACCAGCACAGCGGGCACCAGATACAGCACCACGGGCGTGCGCGCGTCGATGATGCGCACGCCGCCCCACTCGGGACGCGGTGAAGGTGAGAACACGGCGGCCAGGATCGGCCAGATGACGATGAGGACCGCCGCGTCGAACGCCATGCCCGAGATCAGTGTCCACTGGGGAATTCGGTCGAGGTGCGCGTCGACTCCCGAAACCAGTGCTATAGCGATCGCGATGCCGACGTAGACGCCGATGCGTGAGACCGTGCGTCCGCGTAACCGGATGGCCCCGTCGATCAGCACCTGCCGGTAGGAGGTGGGCAGGAAGGCGAACAGCAACGCCGCCGCCATGGACCCGAAATCGACGAAGCCGATGAGCGCAAGGGCGGCGTGCATGGTCAGGGCGAACGCCACGATGGCCGCTTGCAGGCGCGGCACCGCCAGCAGCAGTCCGCCCACCAGTTCCCAACCGAGCACCGCGATGGCCGCGGTGAGTCCGATGGCGGTGAGCAGGGGGCCCAGGTGTGTGTAGAACACGACGACGGCGACCACCGTGAGCCCGGCCAGTCCCATGGCCGCGGTCACTGCGGTGAAAAGCCGGTTCCCGACGACGCCGAACCTGCCGCGGCGCACCAGCCGGTAGCCCAGGAATACCGCGCCGAGGGCGATCGGTACGACGACCGGGATGCCGAGTAGGTCGGTCCGCAGCGCGTGGATGACCGACGTGAGGATGCCGGCCGCACAGGATGCGGCGGTGTCGAAGTAGTCGCTGTTGAGTTTGTGGAAGCCGGCCAACACATAGATCAGCATCAGGCTCATCCGCAGAACCGGTGCGATCACGGCATAGTCATCATCGGCGCTGCGCGCTCGCCGCAGCAGCGAGACAGCCAGGACTCCGATCATCGCGATGTTCAGGCAGATCATGAGGTTGACGTGGTTGGCCACCTCGGGGAATTGGAAGAAGGCGACGTAACCGGTGGCCGCGACCAACAAGCCCAGGAAGGCGATCCGCGTCATCCCGGTGGCGACGGCGAGCGTCGCCGCGGTCAGGAATGTGCCGGTGAACCAGGGTGTGGGCCAGCGCTCTGAGAACTCCAGGACCATGGCGACGGTGTAGAGCGTCGCGAATGTCGAGAACGGGCCCCTTGGCGAGCGAAGCGACGGGACGTGACACCTGGGCGAGCGAAGCGACGGGACGTGACACCGCGCGGCGACCTGCACCCGAGCAGCCTAACCGCGGCCGCCGTTGTAATGGATCTCGATGTCATCGGCACTGATCGCCGGTTCGCTGTCGGCCGGCGTCACGCGTACCGCGAGCGGGCGTCCCGCCTCATCGCGGAAGGTGAACGGCGGTCCGTTCTCCTGCAGGTGGGTATCACCCCATTGGACGATCGAGAGCAGCACCGGCAGCAGGTCCTCCCCCGCCTCGGTGAGGCGGTACTCATCGCGGGCGCGCTGCCCGGGCTCTCGATACGGCACCCTACTGACCACGCCGGCGCTCTCGAGCTGCCGCAGCGCCCGGGAGACGGCGGGGGCCGACGCGCCGATCCGTTCGACGAAGTCCTCGAATCGCGTAGTGCCGTAAAAGCATTCGCGGATCGCCAGAAACGCCGTCTTGGTGTTGAGCAGGTCGAGAACCTTCACCACCGAGCAGTTGTCACCGATGGTCCAGCGGCTGCGGTCGCGGAGTCGGTCCTCGAAGGTCATCACCATGCACTCCATTTTAACTAACACTTGCATTACTCAGGTAGTGCGTCTACGGTCTGAGTAACGTAATCGTTATTCAGAAAGGAAGGTGCGCCATGGTGGCGATCGACGGCAAGGTGGTTCTGGTGACCGGGGGCCGGCGCGGTCTCGGTTCGGCGCTGGTGGACGAGTTGCTCACGCGTGGAGCCGCGAAGATCTACTCGACCGCACGCGAGCAGTACACAGACCCGCGCCCGGGTGTCATCGGCGTTGAGCTCGAGGTGCGCGACGACGCCTCGGTCGCCGCGCTGGAAACGGTGGCCGCCGACGTCGACATCGTGATCAACAACGCGGGGATCCTGCTTCCCGGATCGCTGCTGACCGGTGACTTCGACGATATCGTAACAACTTTCGACATCAACGCCTTCGGTCCGCTGCGCGTGGTCCGCACGCTGGCGCCGGCCTTGGCCCGCAACGGGGGCGGTGCGGTGGTCAATGTCCATTCCGTCTTGTCGTGGCTGGCAGGCAGCGGGGCCTACGGCGCCTCCAAGGCCGCCATCTGGTCGCTGACGAACTCGCTGCGCGTGGAACTTCGCGGGCAACAGACCCAGGTACTGGGCGTCCACGTCGGGTTCATCGACACCGAGATGGTTGCCGATATCGCACTGCCCAAGACATCACCCGCCGACGTGGCCAGCCGTGTGCTCGACGCCCTGGAGGCGGGTGCGCAGGAGGTGCTCGTCGACGATGTGACGGCCGACGTCAAGTCGAAGCTCTCGGGTCCGGTGGAGGATCTCGCCTTCGATCTCGCGCACTGATACCCACCCGATACGCAAAGGAATCGTCATGCCGCTCTGGACCATTCACCACTCACCCGGAATCTTCACCGCCGAGGACAAGGGTGTGCTCGCCGGCCGCATCACCGAACTCTACGAATTCATCGGATTACCCCGGTTCTATGTGGTCGTGGTGTTCGACGAAACCCGCCCCGAGGACTTCTACGTCGGCGGTGAACAATCAACCGCGGGTGTCCGCGTGGTCATCGAACACATTGCCCGCCACAGTGCCGACACCGCGGGCCGGCGCCGGATCACCGCCAAGATCAAGGAGATCCTGCAACCGTTCGTGGACAAACACGACGGTGTGCACTGGGAATTCCATGTGGACGAGACCAGCGAGGAGCTGTGGATGATCAACGGACTGATTCCACCATCGGCGGGATCGGACGTCGAACGCGAATGGGCACGCACCAACACCGCCTCGGTGTACTGATCTTCCCCTCGAGATGTAAACGTGCCATCATCACGCCGGCACGCAACGACGGCTGCGATTGCTGCGGGCGTCTGGCACTCGTTCCAGCCCCAGATGGCCGCGCAGGGTCGCGTGCCGGTACTCGCGGCGGAACAGTCCCCGGTCGCGCAGAATGGGGATCACGTGGTCGACGAACAGCTCGAGGCCCGACGGGAACACATCTGGCATCAGATTGAACCCGTCGACCGCACCCGCGACGAACCACTCCTCGATGGCATCGGCGATCCGCTCGGGCGAACCGACCACCAATCGATGCCAGGTGATCACCCGGTCGAGTAGTTGGCGGACCGTCAACCGCTCCCGGCGGGCCAGATTCACCACGATGTCGCGGGCGCCCTGCGAGCTGCCGGTTGCCTCGGCCCCGTCGATCAACCACTGCGGCAGCGGTTCATCCCAGTCCAGATCGGCGGCGTCCACGCCCAACTGCCAGGCCAGATGGGCCAGCCGGCGCTCGCCCGCGAGCTCGTTGAGTTCATCGTTGCGCCGGTGGGCTTCAGCCTCGGTGCTGCCGAGCACGAAGGACAGCCCGGGCATGATCCGGACGGCGTCACGCGGCCGGCCGTATGCGGCGGTACGGGAACGCAGTTCGTCGGCGTTACGCAATGCGTCCGGTAACGAGGCCTGCGCGGCGAACACACCATCGGCGTACCGGGCCGCGAGGTCCAGCCCGCCCGCCGAGCCGCCGGCCTGGAACAGCACCGGGTGTCCGTGCGGTGACCTGGGCAGCGTCAACGGCCCGTCGACGTCGAAGTAGTCGCCCCGGTGCCCGATCGTGTTGATCGATCCGGGCCTGCTGAAGGCTCCGGTACGCTTGTCCCCCAGCACGGCATCGTCGTCCCAGGAGTCCCACAGGGTGCGCACCACATCGACGAGTTCGGCTGCGCGCCGGTACCGTTCATCACGATCCGGCTGCGTGTTGAGCTGCCCGACCCGACCGAAATTGCGCCATGTATTGGGATCGCTGGTGGTCACGACGTTCCACGCCGCCCGACCCCGGCTGAGGTGATCAAGCGTCGCGAACCGACGCGCGACGTTGAACGGTTCTTCGAACGACGTCGATACCGTGCCGATCAGCCCCAGGTGCGTGGTCACCGATGCCAGCGTCGACAACAACACGATGGGGTCGAGTGCCAGCGGGGGCGCAGCGAGCGGCGCATCGCCCGAGACCGATAGCGACGGCGTATCGGCCAGGAACAACGCATCCAGTGTGCCACGCTCGGAGATCCGGGCGATTTCGATCCAGTACGCGGGATCGGTGAACCAGTTCGGGTCCGCCGAGGGATGCCGCCATGCCGCCGGATGCATCCCGTCGGAGAGGACGTTCACCCCGAAGTGCAATTCGCGTGCGGTCATCCCGGTGCGCCGGGCAACGCCAGCTTCTTCACCTCGGGATCATCGGCTATGAAGGTCTGCACCCGCGGATCCTTGAAAGCCTTGATCAGGTTCTGGATGTTCTCGGTGTCGACATAGTTGCTGCCCACGGTGAGAACCGAGGCGAACTCGTCCGGGGATTTCGGGGCGAAGATGAGCTTGTCCTCCGAAACGCCGGCAGCCAGAAACGATTCCGCGTATCCCACGATGGCATCCAGATCGGCCAACGCCCGCGGTTGGGCACCGAAGTCGAGCAGGGTGAACTTCAAATTCTTCGGGTTCGCGATGATGTCCTTCTGGGTCAGGGCCGTGATGTCGGCATCGGGTCGGATGGTGATCAGCCCAGCCTGCGCCAGATACCAGATGCCCTGGGAGTTGTTCGCCGGATCGGCCAGCAGCGACACCGAGGCTCCGTCCGGGAGGTCATCGACGGATTTGTACTTGTCCGACCAGATACCGAAGACCCAGTGGAAGAACGGCCCGGTGCCGGCCTCCTCCTTGAAGGTGGGGTTGGCATCTAGCACCTGCTGCAACCAGTGCCGATGCTGGAAGATGGTGCCCGCGTAGCGACCGTCGTTGATGGCGCTGTTGATCTGCGTGCTGTCCCCCAACCCGACGGCGGCGACCTTCACCCCGTAGTCGGGGGCGATCTGTTCACCGATGTACTCGATGATGCGCTTCTCCGCCGGGTTGGAATCCAGGTACACGACCTCCAATGTGGCGCCGGCCGTCTCGTTCGCCGACGTCGCATTGCCACCGCGGAACGCGATGAAGTAGACCGCCACCGCGATGATCGCGACGACGGCCCCCGCAATGTAAGGCCACTTGCGACGGGACTGCAGGGTGAAGCCGTGCGAATCCGCTGCGGCGCTTTCGGACTGGTCGATGCTCATAGTGTGCGTCAGTGTGCGACCCGGCCAAGCCCGCGGCAATGATTGCGATCACGCTGGCGGCAAAGGACATTCGCCGCACAGGCTCATGATGAGCGCAAAGGTATCCGATCACGCGGACGGCTGGCAGGGTGGACACCCATGATCGAACTCACCGATGTGACCAAGGTGTACGGACGCGGCGAGCAACATACGGTGGTTCTGGATCGGATCAACTTTCGTGTCGGCGCCGGAGAGATCCTCGCCGTGGTGGGCCCCAGCGGCGCCGGGAAAAGCACCCTCGCGCAATGCATCAACCTGCTCACACCGCCCAGCTCGGGGTCCGTCGTCGTCAACGGTGAGGATCTGACCACCCTGTCGGCGGGCAAGCTGCGGGTGGCGCGACGCCGGATCGGCACGATCTTCCAGTCGTCCGGACTGCTGGAGCGCCGCACCGCGGCCGAGAACGTCTCACTACCGCTGGACTACCTGGGCGTCACCCCGGCTGAATCCAAACAGCGGGTAGCTGAGCTGCTCGACCGGGTCGGCCTTTCCGAACGGGCCCAGCACTACCCGTTCCAGCTCTCGGGTGGGCAACGTCAGCGTGTCGGCATCGCCCGTGCGCTGGCGCTGCGCCCGACGGTGCTGCTGTCGGATGAGGCCACCGCAGGTCTGGACCCGACAACCACGCAATCGGTGGTGGAACTGCTTCGCGAGCTGCGCGACGACCTCAACCTGTCGATCGTCTTCATCACCCACGAAATGGACACGGTGCTCAAGGTCGCGGACTCGGCAGCTCGGCTCGAGCGGGGCCGGATCACCGAAACCGGATCCCTCGTCGACCTTTTGACCGATCCGGAGTCCCGGCTCGGCGCTGACCTGCGGCCGAGCGGGGTGGCCGCCTCCCCCGGCGCAGATCAGTATGTCTGGCGCGTCGTCTACGACCGGCCTGATGTGCCCGCGGACTGGATCAACCGGGCCACCGCCGATCTGGGCGTCCCGTTGGCCGTGCTCGGCGCATCCGTCCAGGTGGTGGGCGGGGTGACCATCGGCACCGCGACCCTGGGTATCCCCGCCGAGGTGAGCGGCGAGGTGGTCGACGTGTTGGGCCGGCACGGCCTGTCGGCCACCACCGACACCGATGTCGAACGGACCCTGGAGGGCGTGGCATGAGCGGATCGCTGCTCGCCAGTTCGAAGGTGCCGCTCAACGAGCTTCCCGCACTGCTGTTTCCGGCGTTGCTGGACACCTTGATCATGGTTGGCATCGTGATGTCGATCGTGGTAGCCGTCGGTATCCCCGTGGGCGCACTCATCCATAACCTGGCCCCGGGCGGGCTGCTCGAGAATCCATCCCTGCACACGACGCTGAGCTGGGTCATCAGCATCGGCCGGTCACTGCCGTTCCTGATCCTGATGGCGGCGATCATGCCGGTAACCCGATTGATCACCGGCACCAACATCGGCATCGCCGCCGCGGTGGTCCCGATGTCGTTGGCCGGTATCGCCTTCTTCACCCGCATCGTGGAGAACTCGCTGCGCTCGGTTCCGCCGGCGGTGGTACAGGTGGCGCGAGCCTCGGGCGGCTCACGGCTGCAGGTCATCCGCTCAGCGCAACTCGGTGAGGCGGTGCCGTCCATCATCGGCGGGTTGACCATCAACATCATCGCGATGATCGAGTACTCGGCGATCGCCGGGACGATCGGCGCCGGCGGTATCGGCTACGTCGCCGTCACCTATGGCTACCAGCGCTTCGATCAGGGAGTCATGCTGGCCACCATCGTCATCCTGGTGATCACCGTTGCCGTGGTGCAACTCACCGGCGACGCGCTGGTGCGGTACACCACCCCGCACCAGCGCGCCCGGGCGTCGGTGTACTGATCGGCCACACAATGGTGGACACTACGGTGTGGCCCTTTCCGCAACGGTGTTCAAGGTCGAACTCGGCGTCTCCGACGTCGATCACGGTTACTACGCCGATCACACGCTGACCGTGGCCCGCCATCCCAGTGAGAACGATGAACGGATGGTGGTGCGCCTGTTGGCGTTCGGGCTACGCGCACACCGCCTCGCCGATATCGACGGTGAACTGGCATTCGGTCCGGGCCTGTCCACCCCCGGCGTACCGGACCTACGGCTGGCGGACTACACGGGCCGGATCGTGGAGTGGATCAATGTCGGCCAGCCCGACGAACGAGTCCTCGGCAAGGCCGCCGGCCAGGCCGACGAGGTAATGCTGTTCCCGTTCGCCGCCGGCGTGGCCACCTGGTGGCGCACCGTGGGGGCCAAGGTGGCGGGCCTGTCGAACCTGTCGGTGGTGCAGATTCCGCACGCACCGGTGCAGCAGCTGGCCCAGACCGTCGAGCGGCGGGTCGCCGCGCAGGTGATGGTGATGGAAGGTGAGGTGACGATGACCGTCGGCGGTGTCGACGCCACCTTCACCCCCGTGCCGCTGCAGTGACGCTCGCAGCCCATAAGACAGTCCCCGGGCCGACTACCGGCCCCTGGTCGGCTGCGCAGCGACCGATGCCGACGACGACGGCACCGTCGACGGGCGATCGATGACCGTCGAATTCGGTCCGCCCACCCGGTAACCGGCGCCCCGGTGCTCGTCGGGCAACCGATCACCCCGGCCGAGCAGCTTGTGTCGCAACGTCCCTGGGGTATAGGCGTCCTGGTAGGCACCCCTGGCGGTCAACACCGGCACCACATGGTCGATGAAATCGGCGAACGAACCCGGGGTCACGGCGTAGGCGAGATTGAACCCGTCGACGTCGGTCTCCTGCACCCACTCCTGTAGCGCGTCGGCCACCCGCTCACCGGATCCCACGAATCGGGGACCGATACCACCGATCTTTCCCCACTCGGCGATGTCCCGGACCGCCCACTCGCCGCCATCCGGATCGGCGGACTGGAACGCGGCCACCGCGGACAGGATGGCGTTGGAGTCGACGTTGCCGACGGGTTCGTCGAGGCCGTAACGCGCGAGGTCCACGCCCATCCATCCCGACATGAAGGTCAGCGCCCCCTCGGCATCGGCATAGGACAGGTACTCGGCATGTTTCGCGTGCGCCTCCTCGTCGGTGGCCGCGGTGATGACGGTCGAGAGGTTGAAGATCTTCACCCCGTAGGGATCTCGGCCCGCGAGTTCGAGCTCGCGGCGAATGGTCGTGACGTTCTCACGCAGGATCGCCTTGGTGGGCGCCGCGGTGAAGATGGCCTCGGCGTTCTCGGCGGCGAAGCGGACACCGCGCGGGGACGCGCCGGCCTGGAAGATGACCGGGGTGCGCTGCGGTGACGGTTCGCAGAGATGGATACCAGGGACGCTGAAATGTGTTCCGTCATGACCGATGTGGTGCACCTTGTCGGGATCGGTGAACACACCGTTGACCGTGTCGCGGACGACGGCGTCATCTTCCCAAGAACCCTCCCAGAGCTTGTAGAGCACCTCCAGGTACTCGTCGGCGTGGTCGTAGCGGGCATCGTGGGCGGGCTGATCGGTCTGGCCCATGTTGCGTGCCGCTGCCGGCAGGTAACCGGTGACGACGTTCCAGCCGACCCGTCCCCCGGTGAGGTGGTCCAAGGTGCTGATGCGCCGCGCGAACGGATACGGGTGTTCGAAGCCGGTGCCCGTGGTCACCCCGAAGCCCAAGTTCTCGGTGACCAGCGCCATGGCCGACACCAGGAGCAGTGGATCGTTGACCGGTACCTGGGCGGCCTGGCGCAAGGCCGCCTCGTCGCCGGCGCCGTAGACGTCATAGGTGCCCAGCACGTCGGCAAGGAACAGACCGTCGAAGCGGCCCCGCTCGAGCAGCGCGGCCAGTTCGGTCCAGTACCGGAGGTCCTTGTATCGCCATGACTGGTCCTCGGGGTGCTTCCACAGTCCCGGGGACTGGTGGGCGACGCAGTTCATGTCGAAGGCATTGAAGCGGATCACACGTGTCACCTGATCAGCCTGTCGGCGATACCCCGCTCTGTCAGCGGTTGTGTTCAGCGCGATTCTCAAGGCCGTACCCTGAGCCGGTGGCATGTGAGAACAACCATCTGGCGTGGTCTTTTGTGATCGCCTGCGGCGTGACGCTGGCAGTTGCCGGATGCGGCTCCCCCACCGTGATCGATACCGGCGAACCCTGGACGCCTGCGCAAAAGGCTTCGCCGACACCGGAATTGCCTGCGCATCGCACCAACGACCAACTCGCCGATGCCGCCGAGTTCTATGTTGCCGGGCCGGGACAGAAGGCCTATCACTTCACCACTCCGAGCGGACGGTGGCAATGCGCGATCATGCCGCACGCATCGGCAGGGTGCCAGCCGACCGGCGGGTCGGCGCTGTCGATCACCGGCGCGCCCGACGAGGTCGCCGGACCCGACGGCGAGGTGACTGCGCCCAACACCGTCCTGATCGACAGACACGGTGATGTCCAGTTCGTGACGGCCGACCCGGCCTCCTACGCCGTCACCCCGGGCCCGGCGGCGACGCTGCCGTTCGGACGGGTGCTCATGGTCGCGGGATTCCGCTGCAACGTGCAGGAGACGACCGGTATCTCCTGCGGCAGCGAGACCAGTGCCCGGGGATTCACGTTCTCGGCCGAGGGTTACCTGCCGGTGTACACCGATGTCGCCCACTGAGCCCTGAGCTCGCCGTGTCACGATGACCGGCATGACCGATGTGCACCCGTTCCGGATCGACGTCAGCGACGAGGCCCTGCAGGATCTGCGTCGGCGACTGGCCGATACGCGGTGGCCCGACGCCGAATGCGTCGACGACTGGAGCCAGGGCATCCCGTTGGCCTACACCCGCGAACTGGCCGCCTACTGGGCCGAGGGTTACGACTGGCGGGAGCGCGAACGGGCGCTGAACCGCTTCACTCAGTTCCGCAGCGTCATCGACGGCCTGGACATCCATTTCATCCACCAGCGCTCGCCCCACGACGACGCGCTGCCGCTGATCATCACCCACGGGTGGCCCGGATCGGTCGTCGAGTTCGCCAAGATCATCGAACCGCTGACCGATCCCACCGCTCACGGCGGCCGCGCCGAGGACGCCTTCCACGTGGTGTGCCCGTCGCTGCCGGGTTACGGATTCTCCGGTAAGCCCACCACCACCGGATGGGGAGTCGAGCGCATCGCGCTGGCTTGGGATGCCCTGATGCGGCGCCTCGGCTATCCGAGCTACGTGGCCCAGGGCGGTGATTGGGGCGCGGCGGTTACCACCCAGATCGGTCGAAACGGGCTGGGCTGCAGCGCGATCCACACCAATATGGCCATCGGCAAGCCGACCGAGGCCAGCTTGAACAACCCGTCCGAGGAAGATCGACGGGCCTTCGCCGCCATGAAGCACTACCGGAAGTGGGAATCCGGGTACTCCAAGCAACAGTCGACCCGCCCGCAGACCATCGGCTACGGCCTCGTCGACTCACCGGTGGCGCTGCTCGCCTGGATCGTGGAGAAGTTCTGGTCCTGGAGCGATTGCGACGGCCACCCCGAGAACGTCTTCAGTCGTGACGAACTGCTCGACAACGTGATGCTGTACTGGATCGGCGGCGCCGGCGCCTCGGCAGCCCGGCTGTACTGGGAGAGCTTCGCCGCGTTCGGCCCTCGCGAACCGGTCAGGGTGCCCACCGGTGTCGCCGAGTTCCCCAAGGAGATCCTGCGCTCACCGCGGGCCTGGTGCGAGGCGCACTACAACATCACCCGCTGGACCACGATGCCGCGCGGCGGCCATTTCGCCGCGTTCGAACAACCCGAACTGCTCGTCGAGGACGTCCGCGCCTTCTTCAGGACCGTGCGCGGCTGACGTACCGGTAGCCGCCGTACAGCACCGCCGCGACCGCGAAGTTGACGAAGTAGGCGATATCGGCGCCATGCCAGGCGGTCGCGACCGGGCCGGCGATCAAGGTGGTGTTCATGAAGGGAACTGCGGCGGCGTAGGAGACCACGAAGACAACCACCGCGGCGATCGCGTCACTGCGCGTGGTCCGGGCGGCGGCCACGTCGACAAAGTCGCCCGCCGACCGTGTCCGCAGAACCCAATCGATGACGATCACCGCAACGAAGGCCGGGATCCAGTAGCCGATCAGCAGCAACACGTCGAGAAATCGAGTGGCCGTATCGGCGGCCTGCAGCCACAGGATCAAGAAGAACGCACACACGGTGACCAGGACCGCAGAGATGGGACGCCGTACCCGGACCCCGAGGGTCTGCAGCGCGAGCGATCCGGAGTAGTCGTTCATGACCCCGGAGCCCACCGACGCCAGCGCGATGACGAGCAGGGCCACCGCGCCCAACGCGCCACCGCCCATGACATCGCGCACGCCCTCGGCGGTGTGATCGCCGAGTACGCCGGCCGCGGCGATACCGATGCCCTGCACGAAGACATAGGCGAGCACCATTCCGGCGAAGGTGTAGCCGAACACCCGCTTCCTCGACGACTCGACCGGCAGGTAACGGCTGAAGTCCGCCGCATAGCTCGCCCATGAGATGGTCAGGCTGAGCGCGATGGTCACTTCCATGACGAACGCGCCGGCGAGATCGGCACCCGACAGCGCCGTCGGAGTGACGACCTGGTGTCCGTGCACCAGGTTGATCGCGAAGACGACGAACATGGCGAACAACACCACGGTCAACACCGCCTGCAGCCGGTGGATCAGCTCGTAGCCGATGAATCCGACGGCGCCCTGCACGGCCAGCACGATCAGTACGGCGATCCAGAACGGGATGTCCAGCAGCAGAGCCAGTGCCTGGCCGCCGAACAATCCCACCAGGGCGTCCCAGGCGATCGAGGACAGCCACTGCAGCGCGGCGGGCACGGCCACCCCGGACCCGAACGCCAACCGGGCGCTGGGTAGCTGGGCGGTGCCGGTGCGCGGACCCCAGGTCGACAGATAGGCCACCACGAGACCGCCGAGCACGGTGCCGATGACCATCGCCAGCAGACCCAACCAGAACCCGAGGCCGAGCAGGATCGCCAGGGTCCCGGTGAAGACGCCGGTCATGTTCACCTGCGGGGCGAACCACACCGTGAAGAGGCGGGCCGGCGAACCGTATCGTTTGTCCGGCGCCACCGGGGCGATGCCGTGCGTCTCCACCGACAGATCCCCGACACCACTGGGCGACCGACCGCTGAATGAGGGTGAGGTCAGCGATCGATTCGTGGTCGGAGTGGCCCCCGCGCTGTTGCCGGTCATGGCAGTATTCGACCACGCCGCGTCCGCCAAGAGGCGACGGCCCGATTCCGACACCGATGGCCGTCAAGCCATCAGCGCAGCGGAATCTGGCCTCTTGCGCCATGGAACCTATGGAATCCATTGTCGGAATGTAAATTCGTTGCGGAATCGCTTGCGAAGGTCAGTGTGATGGGCGATTGTTGACCTACCGACCGCAATGCTGAGGAGGCCCAGTCCTGTCCGGTACAGACACCACCGCCGCGGACCCTGACACTGGCGAGGGCGGAGCAACGCTGCGCAAGGGCGACCCCGTCATCGAGATCGACCATGTGGTCAAGCGCTTCGATGACTACGTCGCCGTCGCCGACGCGGACTTCACGATCGCCTCCGGCGAGTTCTTCTCGATGCTGGGCCCGTCGGGTTGCGGAAAGACCACGACGCTGCGCATGATCGCCGGCTTCGAGACCCCCACCGCGGGCGCGATCCGGCTCGAGGGCGTCGACGTCTCGAAGGTTCCGCCGCACAAACGCAACGTCAACACCGTCTTCCAGCATTACGCCCTGTTCCCGCACATGACCGTCTGGGACAACATCGCCTACGGGCCGCGCAGCATGAAACTGGACAAGACCAAGGGCAAAGGGGAGATCGCCCGCCGCGTCGACGAGATCATCGAGATCGTCCGGCTCACCGATTTCGCCAAACGCAAACCGGCCCAGCTTTCCGGCGGTCAGCAACAGCGCGTCGCGCTGGCCCGTGCGCTGGTCAACTATCCGAGCGCCCTGTTGCTCGACGAGCCCCTCGGTGCGCTGGACCTCAAGCTGCGCCACGCCATGCAATTCGAGCTCAAACGCATCCAGCGTGAAATCGGGATCACCTTCATCTACGTCACCCATGACCAGGAGGAGGCCCTGACGATGAGTGACCGCATCGCAGTCATGAACGCCGGAAACGTCGAGCAGATCGGGACACCCGCCGACATCTACGACCGTCCCGCCACGGTGTTCGTCGCAGGTTTCATCGGGCAGGCCAACCTGTGGGCAGGCCGCCAGACCGGTCGGGTCAACCGCGACCACGTCGAGATCGAGGTGCTCGGCACCCGACTGAAATCACGGCCAGGCGAGACCACCATCGAATCCGGCGGTCACGCCACGCTGATGATCCGTCCGGAACGGGTACGGGTATCCACCGACGAACCCACCGGTGACCTCGCCGTCGTCCGGGGCACCGTGCGCGATCTGACGTTCCAGGGGCCCGTGGTGCGATTGGCCGTCGCCGCACCCGATGACTCGACCATCGTCGCGCACGTCGGTCCCGAACAGGATCTGCCGATGCTGCGCCCTGGAGACCCGGTGTATGTCAGCTGGTCCCCGGAAGCGTCCCTGGTTCTGCCCGCGGCCGACATCCCCACCACCGAGGATCTCGAAGAGATGCTCGACGAATCCTGAACCTGCGGGTTCACCGTCCTCCCCTCCCCGACGAAAGGCCAAGCATGTCCAACGAGATCGATCCCCGACTGCTGTCCCGACTGGCGGCCAACCGCACCAGCCGGCGGCGGTTCATCGGTGGCAGTGCTGCCACCGCGGCGGCGGCGATCCTCGGCTCGTCGTTCCTGGCGGCGTGCGGATCCGACAGCGGCAGCTCGTCCTCGGGATCATCGGATACCGGTGAGACATCCAGCGATACGCTGCGGATCTCGAACTGGCCCTTGTACATGGCCGACGGGTTCATCGCGGCCTTCCAGACCGCCTCCGGCCTGACCGTCGACTACAAAGAGGATTTCAACGACAACGAGCAGTGGTTCGCCAAGGTCAAGGAGCCGTTGTCGCGCAAACAGGACATCGGTGCCGACCTGGTGGTGCCGACCGAGTTCATGGCCGCCCGGGTCAAGGGGTTGAACTGGCTCAACGAGATCAGCGATGCCGGCGTTCCCAATCGCAAGAACCTGCGTCAGGACCTGCTGGACTCCAAGGTGGATCCGGGCCGAAAGTTCACCGCCCCCTACATGACCGGCATGGTGGGCCTGGCCTACAACCGGGCCGCCACCGGGCGCGACATCCGCTCGATCGACGACCTGTGGGACCCCGCCTTCAAGGGTCGGGTCAGCCTGTTCTCCGATGTGCAGGACGGCCTCGGGATGATCATGCTCTCCCAAGGCAACTCGCCGGAGAATCCCAGCACCGAATCGATCACCAAGGCCGTCGACCTGGTCCGGGAGCAGAAGGACCGCGGACAGATCCGCCGCTTCACCGGCAACGATTACGCCGATGACCTCGCGGCCGGCAACATCGCCGTGGCGCAGGCGTATTCCGGTGACGTCGTGCAGTTGCAGGCCGACAACCCGGACCTCCAGTTCATCGTCCCGGAGTCCGGCGGTGACTGGTTCATCGACACCATGGTCGTTCCGTACACCACCCAGAACCAGAAGGGTGCCGAGGCCTGGATCAACTACGTCTACGACCGGGCCAACTACGCGAAGCTGGTCGCCTTCACCCAGTTCGTGCCTGCGCTTTCGGACATGACCGACGAGCTGGCGAAGGTCGATCCGGCGGCGGCGAAGAACCCCTTGATCAACCCGTCGCCCGAGGTGCAGGCCAACCTGAAGTCGTGGGCCGCATTGACCGACGAGCAGACCCAGGAATTCAACACCCTCTACGCCGCGGTCACCGGTGGCTGACCACCCCACGACACGG
This sequence comes from Mycobacterium sp. VKM Ac-1816D, assembly GCF_000416385.1. Lineage (NCBI taxonomy): Bacteria > Bacillati > Actinomycetota > Actinomycetes > Mycobacteriales > Mycobacteriaceae > Mycobacterium > Mycobacterium sp. VKM Ac-1816D. The sequence goes on along the minus strand of NZ_AOHQ01000139.1, from coordinate 285,947 downwards.
CGGACGCGAGGAGCATAGATGGCAGGAGTCGCCGCCAGCAGCAGGCAGCGCAGCAAGATCGCCCCGTATCTGATGATCTTGCCGGCGTTGGCCTATCTCGCCATCTTCTTCGTGGTGCCGTTCGTTACCCTGGCCCGCACCTCGTTGTCCTCGTCCGGTGGGTCGGTGTATCTGCCGACGCTGACCTTCGACTGGAATTTCGGCAATTTCGTCGACGCGTTCACGCTCTACAAGGACCCGATCCTGCGGTCCTTCGGATACGCGGCGGCAGCCACCGTGCTGTGCCTGCTGCTGGCCTTCCCATTGGCCTATGTCATCGCGTTCAAGGCGGGCCGGTTCAAGAACCTGATCCTCGGTCTGGTCATCCTGCCGTTCTTCGTGACGTTCCTGATCCGCACCATCGCCTGGAAGACGATCCTGGCCGACGAGGGCTGGGTGGTCAGTGCGCTGGGGACCATCGGTCTGCTGCCCGATGAGGGGCGATTGCTCTCCACCAGCTGGGCGGTGATCGGTGGCCTGACCTACAACTGGATCATCTTCATGATCCTGCCGCTGTACGTCAGCCTGGAGAAGATCGATCCACGATTGCTCGAGGCATCCAGAGATCTGTATTCCGGTGGCACACGCAGCTTCCGGAAGGTGATCCTGCCGCTGTCACTGCCGGGTGTGCTGGCCGGCAGCATGCTGGTGTTCATTCCCGCGGTGGGTGACTTCATCAACGCCGATTATCTGGGCAGTACCCAGACCACGATGATCGGCAACGTGATCCAGAAGCAGTTCCTGGTGGTCAAGGACTATCCGGCGGCCGCGGCGCTGAGTCTGGGTCTGATGGGCCTGATCCTGGTCGGGGTGATTCTCTACACGAGGGCGCTGGGAACGGAGGACCTGGTATGACCGCCGTGCAGCGACCGTCGGCGTCCGAAGCCGGCCACGCGCACCCACCGAAAACCGTTCGGCCGCGCCCGAAGTGGGGTGACTACTCGCTGCGGATCGTCGCCGGACTGGTGCTGGTGTACCTCTTCCTGCCGATCGCGGTCATCGTGGCCTTCTCGTTCAACAAGCCGGCAGGAAAGTTCAACTACACCTGGCAGGGTTTCACCCTGGACAATTGGCTCGACCCGTTCAAGTACCCCGCCCTCACCGATGCGCTCAAGCTCAGCCTGGAGATTGCGCTCATCTCCACGCTGATCGCCCTCGTCCTCGGTTCGCTGCTGGCGATTGCGTTGGTGCGGCAACGTTTTCGCGGGTACCGGGCGGTGGACACCTTCGTGATCCTGCCGCTGACCGCCCCCGAGGTCGTGATGGGCGCCTCGCTGTTGACGCTGTTCCTGGACCTTGGGTGGGCGGCCGGCTATACGACGATCCTGATCGCCCATGTGGCCTTCGAGGTGAGCTTCATCGCGATGACGGTTCGGGCGCGGGTCCGCGGCTTCGACTGGACGCTCGAAGACGCGTCACTGGACCTCGGTGCCGGTCCGTTGCGGACCTTCTTCAAGGTCACCCTGCCGCTGATCGTGCCAGGTATCGTCGCCGCGGGCATGCTGTCGTTCGCCCTGTCCCTCGACGATTTCATCGTCACCTACTTCGTCAGCGGGTCGACCGTCACCTACCCGCTCTACGTCAACGCCGCGGTGAAGGCCGCCGTGCCACCGCAGATCAACGTGCTGGCCACCGCGATTCTGGTGATCAGCTTGGTCCTGCTGGCCGTCGGCACGCTGTATCGCCGCAAGGTCAAGGTGTAGACACCACCGAGCGCGGTCGGCACCCGCCGATCAGCGGGTGCGCTCCGGAAACCGATCATTGCGGAAGTCGATCTGGGCTGCGGCGTTGCTGATCGCGGTGACCATTCCGGAGCCGAACGGCCCGTGGCTGTCGAAGAGCGTCGAGGTGCCGACCGCTATTCCGTCTGCGGCCCAATGCGAATCGGCCTGGACACCGATCCACTCGTCGCGCGGTAAGCGTGCCAACGCCACGGTGAGATCACCGTTGATGTAGCCGACGCCGGCGGTGCCGAGGTTGGTGACCAGGCTCGTCCCTTCCGAGACCATCGCGGCCCGCACGAACGGCGAATTGCGGACGCCCTCGACGACGTCGATCGGCCTGTTCAGCATCCGTTTACGCGAGGTGTTCTGGTGATCGGCGATGGCGCCGGTCCATCCCAACGCATCGCTGCCCACCCCGATGCCCCGTTCCTCGTCGCGCACGACGGGCATCTCGAAGTCGGCCGTGCCCACCCACTCCTGGCCGTGCGGCGGTGCGGACAGCCGGTACTGGACCAGCGTCGCGCGTACCACCGTGACGCCGTCCTGGATCAGCTCGCACTCGGCGTTGCGCACCCGCCTGCCGTCGCGCACCATGGCCAGCTTGACGACGGTGGGTACCCCACGGGCCGCCTTGAACAGGTCCACCGTCAGACGGGTGGGCAGGAAATCGGGGTCACCGAACTGCGTTTCCAGGCACCCGGCCGCCAGTCCGACCAGAGCGGGCCCATTCAGGTGGTCGTCGCCCCAATGGCTCTGCGCATACCTGGTGGGCACGAAGGCCTCGTGGTCACGCCTGCTGAAATGAAACGGTCGTTCGGTCACTTTCGCATCGTCGCACGACGGCTGCGACCGCCACCGAGCGGCTCAGTGGGTCGTCCGCGTGGCCAGGACGTGATCGGCCGGTTCATCCCAGTGGTCCAGGTTGACCGCATGGGCGAGTGGACGTCGCCGCAACCTGCCGTGCCGGCCTTTCGGCCAACCCACCACGACGTGCCCACCCAACATCCAGTCGTTGGGTACGCCAACGGCATCACGCAGGATCTTCTCGCCGCCGTGGGATGCCCAGCTCGTCAGGCAGGCACCCAGGCCCTGCGCCCGCGCGGCGAGCAGAAAGTTCTGGATGGCCGGAAAGATCGATCCGCCGAGCAGCAATTCGGATGCGGTCGGAAAACGCTTCTGCGCGAACAAGATCGACGTGAATTCTGCAGCACGATCGTGCAACTCGTAGGTCGCCCTGTTGTTGCGGGCGACCAGATCGGTCTCCTGATCGGTGGGGCGGGTCATCCCGTAGACCGGCTCGATCACTTCCAGGACGTGGCGCGCGGCATCGGCCACCGCCGACCGCTGCTCGGGCGAGCGCAATACGATGAACCGCCAGGCCTGGGCGTTGGCACCCGACGGAGCCCAGGTGGCGGCCTCCAGGCACCGGGTCAGGGTGGTGTCGTCGACCGGTTCGTCGGTGAACCTGCGGATCGTCCGCGCGGTCGAGAGCACCTCCCAGACGTCACTGCTCGCTGTGGCCATCTGCGCACCCTAGCCTGCTCTCGCCTACCGGAGGGTGGTGTACGGCGGTCGGGCGCAGGCGCGGCTGATGTGCCCGCGCGGCACATACGAGGGCGGACCCGAGTAGGTTCACCGACATGACCACAGGTGGATTCGACCCCCTATCGACCAATTACGCCGCGTCCGGTCGCGTTCCCGGCGGCCTGCTCGCTCGATGGCTCGCGCGGGTCATCGACGGCATCCTGATCGCCATCGTCTCGGTTCTGCTGGCCTTCGTCACCGACTCACTGGACAGCATCTGGGTAACCGGTCTGTTCACCGGTCTGCTGACCTTCGTCTATTGCGTCGCCTTCGAGGTGACCCAGGGCTGGACGCCGGGCAAGAAGGTGCTCGGCCTGAGCGTGCACGGCGCAGGTGACGGCGGCAAGCCGACCTTGCGGCAATCGGCCATTCGCAACGCGTTCACGTTGCTGCCGATCATCCCGCTGATCGGTGGACTGCTCGGCGTGATAGCCATTCTGGTGATCGCGGTGACCATCAACAGCAGCGCCACCAAGCAGGGCAAGCACGACGAGCTCGCCGGCGGCACCCAGGTCGTCAAGAACTGACAACGACGAAAGCGCCCGAATCCAGTCGGATTCGGGCGCTTTCGTCGTACCGGCGTCAGATGAACAGGTCGAGGATCAAGACCACCGCCAGGCCGGAGACCGACAGCACGGTCTCCATGATCGACCAGGACTTGATGGTCTGTCCCACGCTGAGTTTGAAGTACTCCTTCACCAGCCAGAAGCCGGCGTCGTTGACGTGCGAGAAGAACAGCGAGCCTGCGCCGACGGCCAGCACGACCAGAGACACCTCGCCCGAGCTCATTCCCTCGATCAATCCGATCATCAACGACGATGCGGTGATCGTGGCGACCGTTGCCGATCCGGTGGCAAGCCTGATCGCCACAGCGAGACCCCAGGCCAGCAGCACCACCGAGATGTTGGTGCCCTCGGCGAGATTTTTCAGGGCGGTACCGATTCCGGTATCGACCAACACTTCCTTGAAGCCGCCGCCGGCGGCCACGATGAGGATGATGCCGGCGACCGGCGGCAGCCCGGATTCGACGCACTTGGTGATCTCGGCCCGGCTCATCCCGCCACCGCGCCCCAGCGTCACCATCCCGACGATGACCGCGATCAACAATGCGATCAGCGGGGTACCGAGGGTGTCGAAGATCTGCCGGAACCACTGGCCCTCATCGGCGATGAAGATGTCCACCAACGCCTTGCCCAACATCAACACGACCGGCAACAGCACGCTGAACAGCGTGACCGCGAAGGACGGCCGGCGACTCTGATCGCGATCGGCGGATTCGTCGGCATCGAAGGTATCCGGTGCGCCGACCACGACCCACTTGCCGGCGATCTTGCCGAACAGCGGACCCGCGACGACGATCGTCGGGATGGCCACAGCGACGCCGAGGGCCAGGGTCAGACCGAGGTCGGCGCCGAGGTAGCCGATGGCCGCCAGTGGGCCGGGGTGCGGGGGAACGAATCCGTGCATGGCCGAAAGCCCGGCCAGCGCCGGGATTCCGACGGTGATCAGCGACAGCCCGGACCTGCGGGCCACCAGATAGATGACCGGCATCAGCAGCACCAGGCCGATCTCGAAGAACATCGGCAGCCCGATGATGGCGCCGACCAGGGCCATCGCCCATGGCAACATGCGCGGTGACGACCGGCCGATGATGGTGTCGACGATCTGGTCGGCGCCACCGGAGTCGGCGAGCAGCTTGGCGAACATGGCACCGAGGGCGATGAGGATGCCGACACTGGCCGCTGTCTTGCCGAACCCGTTGGAGAACGAGGTCAGCACCGTGGCGAATTCCTCGCCGGCCACCACCCCGACCGTCACCGCGCCGAAGATCAGGCCCAAGAACGGATTCAGCTTCACCACGGTGATGAGCACGACGATGACCGCGATACCGGCAAGGAAGGCCAGCATCAGGTGTGGGGTGGAGGCGACGGGTTCGACGAGTTTGGGCGCGTCCGCCAACAGGGTGTTCATCAGGCCTCCAGTCCGGTGCGGGAAACGTATTCGTCGACGATGGAATCGATGCTCTGGCCGACGTCGATGGTCTCCCCGCGCTCAGCCGCGGTGAGTGGTTCCAGGGTGTCGAACTGGGAGGCCAACAGCGATGCCGGCATGAAGTGTCCGGGCCTGCTGGCCTGTCGGGCTCCGATGACCTCCGGTGTGCCACTGAGGTGGAGGAACCGCAGGCTTGGGCAGTGGTTGCGCAGTTGGTCGCGGTAGCGATGCTTGAGCGCCGAGCAGCTCATCACCCCACCGGTGCCGCACCGCTCTTCCAGCCAGTCACCGATCGCCTCCAGCCAGGGATGGCGGTCGGCGTCGTCGAGGGGCTCACCGGCGGTCATCTTGGCGATGTTCGCCGGCGGATGGAAATCGTCCGCGTCGGCGAAGGGCACCCGCAGGCGCTGCGCGAGTGCGGCGCCGACCGTCGATTTACCCGATCCCGAAACGCCCATCACCACGATTGGTGCCGTCATGTCCCCTACCGATCTCGCTGTGTCTGGCCTCACATAGCGTGCACCAATCGTCTGATTATTGCAAGCAAATAACGAGAAGAATCCGTTCTTATGTCCCGCCATGGGCCTATGACAGGATGTATAGGTGGTTACCTCGTCCAAGGTCAGCGCAGTCAGCGCTTTGCACGAGAACGTGCTGACCGCGCTCGGCACCGCCGTGGTGTCGGGCGCATACCCCGCCGGACAGGTGATCAATCTCGAACGAGTCAGTGCCGAGCACGCCGTGTCTCGCAGCGTGGCGCGCGAGGCCGTCCGCGTGCTCGAGTCCATGGGAATGGTCGCCTCCCGGCGCCGGGTGGGCATCACCATCCAGCCCCCCGAACACTGGAACGTCTTCGATCCCAGGTTGATCCGCTGGCGGCTGGACTCCGGCGATCGAGCCGCACAGCTGGTGTCACTGTCGGAGCTGCGCCGTGGGTTCGAACCCGCCGCCGCCGCGCTGGCCGCCCAGCGCGCCGATCCACACCACTGCCGCATCATGGCCGCGGCGGTCTCGGACATGGTGATGCACGGCCGGTCCGGTGACCTGGATTCATATCTCCAGGCGGACAAGGTATTTCACCGGACACTGCTGGAAGCCAGTGGAAACGAGATGTTCCGGGCACTCAACGCGGTGGTCGCCGAGGTCCTCACCGGGCGCACCCACCACGGCATGATGCCTGCGGCACCCGAGCCCGAAGCCATCGCACTGCACGACGAGGTCGCCCGCGCCATCCGATTACGCGACGCCGACGGCGCCGAACGCGCCATGCGCGCCATCATCGACGAGGCCAGTGCGGCCGTCGCCGACGATCCGGTGAGGTGATTGACTCTCAAGGGTGAGCAGATCCACGACCGTCGCCCGCCGACTGTTCGACCGCCTCGAGCCCGTGCACGCCGTCACCTACTTCGCACCGGAGGCCCGCACCGCCCTCGACGGCCTCGGCTTCCGCGGATTCTGGAGCGGCTACTTCGCCGCCCGATCCGCCCCGCTGGGGCCGGTGTCCCCCGAGGTCGTCACCGCGGTCTTCTACAACTTCGCCGCACACCGGGTGGCCAAGGCGCTGCCGGCAGCCTGGGAGGTCGCGACACCGCACGCGGTCCTGGCCGCCCGGGAGAACGCCGCGGTCGCGGCGCTGCGCAGGTATGGCCTCGCCGACGGGATCGACACCGCGGCAGAGCTGCTGGGCGCCGCGGCGCGCAGCGCCGCTCCGGAGGGCCGGCCGTTGTTCGCGGCGAACCTGGCGCTGCCCTGGCCGGAGGAACCGCTGGCCCAGTTGTGGCACGCCGCGACCTTGCTGCGGGAACACCGCGGGGACGGACACATCGCAGTGCTCCAGGTTCTCGGGATCAGCGGGCGCGAATCCAACGTGCTGCACGCGGCGGCGGGCCGCGTTCCGGCCGACATGATCAAGCGCAGCCGCGATTACGACGAGGCACTCTGGCAGGAGCAGGTCGACCGGCTCGCTGCGCGCGGTCTGCTGGACAGCACCGGCGCGCTCACGGTCGCCGGGCGTGATCTCAAGGCAGAGATCGAGGACGCCACCGACCGGTTGACGCTGCCCGCCTTCGACGTCCTCGGCGAGACCGACCTCGACACGCTCTTTCGCGCGCTGACCCCGTTGACCAGGCTGGTGATCGACGGCGGCGATGTCCCCGCCGCGACGCCGATGGGACTCGACCGCGCCGATCTGGACAACGACGCCTACTGACCCGGATCGGTCAGCGCGGCGCGTACATGATCAGGCCGACCCCGAGCAGGCATACCAGCGCGCCCGAGATGTCCCAGCGATCCGGCCGGAAACCGTCGGCGACCATGCCCCACACCAACGATCCCGCGACGAACACCCCGCCGTAGGCCGCCAGCACCCGCCCGAAGTTGGCGTCGGGTTGGAACGCGGCGACAAAACCGTATGCGCCCAGCGCGATCACCCCCGCGCCGACGAACAGCCAGCCGCGATGCTCGCGCACTCCCTGCCACACCAACCACGCGCCACCGATCTCCAGGACCGCGGCGAGCACGAACAACACCATCGATTTGAGCACCAACACGGCCACCACCCTGCCGTGAACGTGCGCGAAATGCGGTAGCCCGTCGGCGTGTCCCCCACACGCACGCACGCTCGCCGGGTTCAGTTGCGGTTCCACTCCAACCAGCCGACACCGGTGCGGCCGTCGGCCGTCCGCACCGACGCCCAGGCCCGCGGGAACCTGCTGATCCGGCCATCGGCGGCGGTCAACAGCACCGGTGCCTGCCCCACGATCGTGGCCGCCGCCTCGATTCCCGTCGGCGACAGCGCCAGGGTGGTCGAGATCGGCAGATCGTCCGCGCCGAACTCCTCGGTGGCGACCACGCCACCGAGCTCGATCAACGGCTCGCCTTCGCGCTGGATGTACCCGATGCCGATCGGTCCCATGCCGGGCACCCGCAGATCCAGCCCGTGAATGTGGGTGCCGTCGTCGAGATGCACCGCACTCCACACCCAGTCCATCGTCCACCAGTCCCGTACGCCCCAGGAGTGATCGCGCTGGCCGGGCACACCGGTCAGATCATGGATTCGACCGTCGGCGGACACCGAACCCGATACCGCGCAGGCGATCTCGTACCGGGGCGTGATCCGGTACCGGTAGGGCGTGCTGAGCGACGCGAACTCGAGGTCGAATGCGATGTCCACCGCACGCCCGGGACCGTGCCCGGGTTGCAACAGCACCGCCGGGTCGTCGTAGGCCTGCGCACGTCCGTGCAGGGTGAGCCGATAGGTCTGCAGCGGCACCGTCGCCGACAGCTCCAGCGTCACCTGATCGGTATGCACCGCGCCGGGATCGGCGGGCAGGGCGGCAGCCTGGTCGTCGATCACGATGGTGGGCAGGCCCGGCCCGCACAAGAACGCCTGGATCCAGGCCGTCTGCTGATTGGGTATCAGGCCCAACCGCACCCAGCCACCCAATCCCTGTGCGGCATCGACGAAATCGAAGTACCAGCTCTCGCTCCACAGGGGATCCTCTGCAGGTGGGTGCGGCCCCTCGTCGGCCGGCTCGGGACGCAGCGGTTCGGCGGGCTCTGCGCTGGGCAGCAGGTCCAGCGCGCCGGTGTCCAGGACATGGGTGCAATGCCGGTCGAGCATCGTCATGAACATCTCGTCACCGCGCTCGGTGCGCTCCACGAGCATCGAGGAGACGATGGCCATCATCACCCCGAAGAAACTGGACCGCCGGACGCCGGCGCGGACCTCGTCCAGCGACAGCACAGGATCGGCGCCCAACGCCTCGTGATAGGCGCGCAGCAGCTCGTCGTAGTGTGCGCGGCGTCGATCATTGGGCAGCGCGCAACCCAGGAAGTAGGCCACATCGGTCTGCGCCGGTCCCCTGGTGACGGTCTGCCAGTCCACCACCGTCAAGGGACGCTCGGAACCCGGTCCGCCGAAGAGCATGTTGTCCAGCCGATAGTCACCGTGCACGAAACCCTGCAGCGTGGACGCCTCGTCGGCGAGGTAACTGTCGAACGCGGCGACCAGACGTTCACACACCATCCGGTGCTGCGGGTCGATGCGATCGGCGAACCGTTCGGCGAATCCGGCCCACAGCGTGGCCAGCAGCGCCTGCGTCACCGGCGCGTCCCGGTTGAGCCATTCGGCACCGGCCAGGCCGTCATCACCGAGCAGCGGGCCGTGCACGCGGCCCAGCTCGGAGAGCGCCCGCATCGCCTGCTCGACTGTCGCGCCGCGGATCTCGTCGCCCACCGTCGCCGGGGACGCGTCGCCCAACAGCAGGTCGAAGGCACCGGTTCCGGCGTCGTAGGCGTGGTGGTGACACGGCGCGAACGGGCCGGTCCCATCCTCGATCAGACCTGGCGCGATCTCCGCGTAGAACCGCACCTCACGCTCGTAGAGGCCCAGCGCCAGCCCGGTCTGCCTGCTGTTCGGGTCCGCTGCGGCGACCTTGAGTATCACGCTGGCCGGCCCCCGAACACCGTCGGCGTAGCGCAGCGTGACGCGGTAGCACTCGCTCATCTGTCCGGTACCGATGCGCTCGAATTCGTGTCCGGTCACGGTGCCGACACCGAGGGTGTCGGTGAGCCATTCGTCGGTCAGATCGGTCGGGCGCTCGATGAGTTGACTCTGCACACAGCTGAACCTAGCAGTGGCCCCGATCACATATGACAGGTGTCAACTGTTATGACATTCGGCCGGCGTCGGGGGCACATCCAAGGCCGGGTTGCGATCGAAGAAACCGAACGGCTTCAGCCAGAACGACACGACGTCCACCGGCATGACCGGCCAGTCCTCCGGCCGGGTGATGTGATGGATACCGAAGACATACCACAGCACCACATCGGTGTTCTCGATCGAACGGTTTGCCTTGGTCCATTCACCCAGCCCGGTATCGGTTGCCGACTGATTGACGAATTCACCTGCCGGCCAACGCTCGTCGGCGCGGTTGGGTGTCACCCACAATGCGTGCCCGATGACATTGGCCCGCTGTAACACCGGCGCGGACGGGGCGAACATCGCCGGTATCGCCCCGGTCGGCACCAGCTTGTAGGAAGGATGGGTGCCCAGCCCGTTGCGGACGTTGGTGTTGACGACCTTCCAGCCGCGCTGGGTTCCGAAGTCGACGTCCTGCTTGCCTTCCTCCTCGGTGCGCAACGCGACATTTCGGGCCACCAGCGACAACCCGTGCGGGTTGCCCGGACCGATGGGTTCGGCGAAGGACTCGGACATGTAGACCGTGTTTTCCGGTCCGTCGACGTCCAGGTCGAGCCGTGCCACCAGGAAATGCTGGTGGAACGGCGCATAGGTGCGCTCGTCGACGAGGGTTCCGTTGGGGCTCGTCGCACCGGCGGGCAACGGTGTGGTCACCATGATGCCGGTGGCACGCACCTCGCATTCGATGTTGCCGTCCTGATACAACCGCCAATACACGAGGTACTCGTAGTTCGCGACGGTGACGTGGAACGAGATCGTCAGCCTGCGCATGCGGCGCACCTCGGCACCGGCGTGGTGATCGACGTGCTTCCACAGCACCGCATTGTCTTCCTCGTGGATACAGATGGCGTTATCGATGGTGTACGGCTCGCCCTTGCTGTTGTGCAGGACTGCGTCCAGATATCTGATCTCGCCGAGGCAGTCGCAGCCCAGTGTCAGCGAGGTGGTCATGAAACCCAGTCCCCACTCGCCGATGTCGAATGCCGTGCGCCGGTAGTGATCGGGCGAGGGATCCCGGTAGGGCACCACCATCTCGGCAAAGGACAACCGGTGGGCCACCGAACGTTCGCGGTCCCCGTCGCGGTAGCGCACCGCGTGCAGCACCATGCCCTCGCGATAGTTGAACCCGACGCGCAGTGACCAGTTCTGCCACCGCAAGAGGTTTCCGTCCAGACTGAAGGACGGTCCGTCGGGCTGGGTGATGTGCAAGGGCGCCAACGGCTCCCGGTGCTGTGCTGCGCGAAGTCGTTCCGGGATGTGCCGCGGGGCGTACTCACCCATCACCGCCGGGATCTCGATGTGCTCGCCGTCCTCGACGCGCAGCACCTCCATCGCGTTGACGTCGATCACGCAGTGCAGCCCGCTGATCAGGTGGGCATACGGATTCATGCCGGGCCCGTCCTTGAGCCAGGTGTCCGACCAACCCAACCGGCGGTCTGCGAACTCCGCCGGGGCGACGGCCTCTCCGTAGGTCCAGGTATCGAAGAACACCAGGTCGATGTCGTGGATGCCCCGGCGGGCCAACGCCGCGAGCAGTTCGGGGTTGGTGCGCAGCAGCTCGTCGCATTCGTTGAACTCGTCGACGGTGAAGTTCGGCTGCACGCCGGGAACCAGGTCGAAGGATTCCACCCGGTCCTCATCGAGTGCGACGACGGCCCGATGAGTGCTGTTGGCGGCCCGATTCAGACATACCGCCTGCGCCCGACGCGCGGGTCGCGCTCCCCCGGCTTCGAAATCGCGCAACTCGGCCTTGCCGGGTTCGACCAGCTCGATCGACGCGAATCGCCAGCCCTCCCCGACACCGTGAACGCGCCCCAAGATCGCGGCGACAGCATTGAATTCGTCGTGGCCCAGCGGGTCAAGCGGATGTGTCATCGGCACACGCAATCACACCCGGCGCCGCCGCGCACGCAGTTGTCGCCAATCGCTACTGAGCGGCGAGCGTGAAACCCTCCCACGCCTGGCGGCGGCCGGAGTGCGGGTCGTACTCGAGCCTGGTCTGGCGGTCGAACACCAGAACGGCCCGCATGCCCTCGTCATAGCGCGGCCAGCCCTCACCAGGTCTGCCGGTGCGGCTGAACTCGCCCCATCGCCGTTGGACATCCCTGCTCACCCGGGCGGCCGACACGCGGTCCCCGGCCGCTGTCAGCAGCGACCCGAAACGCGTTCGGTAGATGTCGAATACGGCGAACAGCTCGGTGGCATGCGTCGCGCCGAGACCAGACCACCGAAAGGTGCGCGGTGCATAGTCGTAGCGGTAGACGTAGGTCGGGCTGTGTGCACCGTGCGCCGCGGCGATCTGCCAGGCCGCGGTGCCGAACGCGAAGTCCCCGCCCAACCGCACACACGCCGACGGGCTCGGATATCCGGGATAAGCACCGGTGATCCGCTCGCGGACCTCGATATCGCTGTCGGCGAGCAACATCTCGATCGCCGGCTCGGTGGTCGGCAGCAATTGCAGGAAGCGGGTGAACAGCTTGCCCTCGTCGGCATTGGTACCCACGATGAGCGGCACCTGATGCGCGTCACCGTCGCGCATCGCCACCACCGGGTCCTTCGGCAGCATCTTGGTGCCATATGTCGGCCCCACCGGGAACGCGCCCCGCATGGCCTTCATCCCGTCGACCATCAGCCGGTCCAGGGCGTCGATCAGCTGTGCCGGCTTGGCCGCCATCACCGCGGCCGCCCCCTCGGACGGGCGTACACCGAGCAGGGCCGCGTAATCGTCGGCGAACGCCGCAGCCACCTCGGCGCTGCCCGCCATGCCACTGGCGGGGCTCTCGGCGATGGCCTGACGGAACAGTCCGGCGGCCGCCGGTGTGGCCATCAGCGTTGCGACGGCGTGCGCCCCGGCGCTCTCGCCGAAGATCGTGACGTTGTCGGGATCGCCGCCGAACACCGCGGCGTTGTCCCGCACCCACTGCAGGGCCAGCACCAGATCGCGCAGGAAGAGATTGTCGTCGATCGGATGCTCCGGGGTGGACAGCGACGAGAGATCCAGACACCCCAGCGGGCCGAGCCGGTAGTTCACCGAGACGTAGACGCAGCCCCGTTTGGCCAGCGCGACTCCGTCGTAGATCGGTGTGGCCGAGCTGCCGAGGATGTAGCCGCCGCCGTGGATGAAGAACATCACCGGCAGCGGTTCGTCGCTGTCCGGATTCTCGGGTGCCACCACGTTCAGCGTCAGGCAATCCTCGCTCATCGGCTGGTACTTGCCGACGCCGAGCAGGGTGTACATCTTCTGTTGCGGCGCGCAATAGGTGAAACCGTGGCAGTACCGCACCCCGGGCCAGGGGTCGGCAGGTACGGGCGCTCGGAATCGCAACGGGCCCACCGGGGCCTTGGCATAGGGGATGGACCGCCAGCGGTGCACACCGTCTTTGGTGAACCCCTCGACGGTGCCCGTGCTGATACGGGCCCGGATCGTCTGCTGGTGCATGATGCCGACGTTATCGAAAAAACGGGTGCGTTCCGCATCTTGCGGGCCCACGCCACGCCGCCAGCTACCCTGACCGCATGCGATGGATGTTGGTGGCGGCGACATCTGTGCTGGTGGCGGGGTGTTCGGCGGGGCACGGTGCGGATACCGGCCGAACCCCGCTGACCGTCGCACCGAAGACCACCGGATCCGCCCAATCCTCGCCGCGAACCACCACACCGACGATCACCAAGCCGACGACCACCACGTCGACGAAGCGGGGCGTTCCATCGGCCGGCGCCGACCTCACCGAGGTCATCGGTTGGATCGAAGCGGGTACCGCCGCACCCGCCGACCGGTACGCCACGATGGCCCGTGCCGGGGTCACCGCGGCTGTCGACGGGGTGGCGTTCACCACCGCGGTCACCAACTGCGTCAGCACCTCCCGGTATCGAGCCGGGGCCCTCGCGTGCCTCGTCGACCTCGACGACCCGCCGCCACGACCACCCGACGCGATCACGGTGTGGCGGGGCGATTGGGTCGACTTCGACGGCTCGGCGGTGGAGATCGGATCGGTTCGGGGCGACCCCGGTCCCTTCCGGGACGGCGCGGGTGCCGCCCTACCCGTCGGGGACTCGTTGACATTCGGCGATATGCGGTGTCGCGCCGACACAGCAGCGCTGGTGTGCGTGAACTACGCCCAGCGTTCGGCGGTGCGGATGGCCGCCGATGGCATCACCGGCTTCGGTTGCCTAGCCCAGGATCGCCCGCCGCCGGGCATCGGTATCCGGTTGTCCTGCTGACCGGTCAGCGCCAGCCGTCGGCCGCCTTCGCCGCTCCGAGCAGGTCCTGGCACAGCGCCAGCAGCTCGGCGGCCGTGGCACCCTCCTCGACCGCGGTGGTGACATCTTCGGCGGCACATCGCAGTTGGTAGAGCCGGTCGGAGAGATCGGCCGCTTCCTCTGCCGACAGCACCACCGCGTCCGGAGCCACCGAGGTGCCCTTGACCTGCGCGCGTTGTTCATAGGCACGCTGGCGACAGGATTGCCTGCAGTACTGGCGGCGTCGGCCCATCCCGGCGTCGGGCACCTCACGGCCACACCAGCGGCACGGTTGGGGCCGCGCCCGCCGGCGGGTGGCCGAACTGCCCGGCGTAGCTGAAGTCACGGGGGCGACTGTAGACGGCCTGGCCGGGTGATCGCAGTATCTGCCGTATCCTGGTCAGTCGAGTCGGAGGACGCCGGGGAACCAATCAGGTATCTGCTGCGTTGATCCTGCGGAACAATTGCGCGTGTCTAAGGAGAGTTGACGATGGCTGATCGAGTCCTGCGGGGCAGCCGCCTCGGTGCCGTGAGCTACGAAACCGATCGCAACCACGACCTGGCACCGCGTCAGGTCGCGCGCTACCGGACCGACAATGGTGAGGAATTCGACGTTCCGTTCGCCGATGACGCCGAGATCCCGGGCACCTGGCTGTGCCGGAACGGGCTGGAAGGCACCCTGATCGAGGGTGACGTCCCGGAGCCCAAGAAGGTCAAGCCTCCGCGTACGCACTGGGACATGCTGTTGGAGCGCCGTTCGGTCGAAGAACTCGAGGAACTGCTCAAGGAGCGCCTCGACATCATCAAGACCAAGCGTCGCGGCTAGACGGCCCGGAGGGGCCGGCACAGTTCCGCCAGAGCTGCGCCGGTCCGCTAGAGCTGCGCCGGCTTGCTGGTGACACCGCGGGCCCGGTCGATCCGCCCGCGCAAACCCCATTCGGCCACCTTGACCATGGCCTCGCGGATATTGGATCCGCTCATCTTCGACACCCCGAGCTCGCGCTCGGTGAACGTGATCGGGACCTCGACGACCTTGAATCCGGCGTTGATGGCGCGCCAGCTCAGGTCGATCTGGAAGCAATAGCCCTTGGAGTCGACGGCCGAGAGGTCGATCTTCTCCAGTACCTCACGGCGGTAGGCGCGGTAGCCGGCCGTGATGTCGTTGATGTTCACCCCGAGCAGCACCCTGGCATAGGTGTTGGCGGTCTTGGACAGCACGAACCGCCGCCGCGGCCAGTTGCGGATGGCGCCGCCGGGCACGTAGCGCGAACCGATCACCAGGTCCGCACCGGCGTCCACCGCGTCCAGCAGCGTGCCGAGTTCTTCCGGTGCGTGGCTGCCGTCGGCGTCCATCTCGACAAGGACCGAGTATCCACGGCCAAGGCCCCAGGCGAATCCCGCAAGGTAGGCCGCACCGAGTCCGTCCTTGCTGACGCGGTGCATCACGTGCACCCGATCCGGATCGGCCAGGGCCAGTTCATCGGCGAGCTGGCCGGTGCCGTCGGGGCTGCCGTCGTCGACGACGAGGATGTGGACGTGCGGTGTGGCGGCGCGCACCCTGGCCGCGATCAGCGGCAGGTTCTCGCGCTCGTTGTAGGTGGGGATGATCACCAGCGTCCGCCGACTGGGAGAAGCGGGATAGCCGGAGTCCTGCTCCTGGTTATCGGTCGTGCTCATGCTCTCTTCTCATCCTCACTGCTCTGGGCGGATTGCTCCCGTACCTGCCCGGATGCGTCGGCGTCGGCTTCCCGCCGTCGGCTTCCGGTGTTGCCGGCAGCGGGCTGTCTCCCGCTTGCGAATCTCCGATTATGCAGCATCGCGGCGAGCACAGCGGCCAGGCCGATGCCCACCAGCACCGCCTGCACCACTGGGCCCCAGCGGGTGGCGAAGGTGATGTCGGACCGCAGCTTCACCACGGAATCCAGATACGCGGGTTCGAACCACTCCGTGCGTGCCACCACCTGACCATCCGGTGCTATCACGGCACTGATACCAGTGGTTCCCGCGACGACCACATAGCGGTCGTGTTCGACTGCCCGCAGCCGGGCGAACGCCAACTGTTGGCGGCTCATGGTCTCGTCGAAGGTCGCGTTGTTGCTCGGCACCGCGAGGAACTGCGCGCCGCCGAGGACGGATTCGCGGACCGCTCGGTCGAAGATCACCTCCCAGCAGGTGGCGACACCGATCGGTATTCCGGCCGCCTGCACGACGCCGTTGTCGGTACCGGGGACGAAGTAGCCGGCGCGGTCGGCATAGGACGAGAACTTGCGGAAGAAGCCGCGCCAGGGCAGGTACTCGCCGAAGGGTTGCACGATGCGCTTGTCGTGGCGGTCCTGCGGCCCATTGTCCTGATCCCAGACCAGGACGGAGTTGGTGGTCACCGGCTGGGTGGGCGTGTAATCGGGCGCGGCGAGGACGGTGCCGACCAGGATCGGAGCCCCGATCGCACGGGCGGCCTCCGAGATCGCCGCCGAGGCGTCGGTGTTGCGCAGCGGGTCGATATCGGAGGAGTTCTCCGGCCAGATGACGACCATGGGCCGGGGTGCCCGGCCGGCGCGCACCTCGTCGGCCAGTCGCAGTGTCTCGGCCACGTGATTGTCCAGCACCGCGCGTCGCTGGGCGTTGAAGTCCAGACCGAGACGAGGCACATTGCCCTGGATCGCGGCGACGGTCACCGCGGGGTGATCGCCCGCGCCGACACCGGACTGCCGGACCGATGGCCAGACCAGCGCGGTGGCCAGCAGCACCACGCAGATGCACATGCCTGGCAGCACCGCTTCCGGACGGGCGGCATCGACTTTGCCGGCGCGCCGTGGTCGGTTCGGATGGCCGTGACGCCACCAGAGCACGATCTCCAGCGTCAGCGCCGTGAGGCCGAACCCGACGAGCGCGGTGGCCACCGACACCAGCGGCGCCCCGCCCACCTGCGCGAGCGGTAGCAGCGGGCCGTCGGTCTGCCCGAAACCGACAACACCCCACGGAAACCCGCCGAAGGGCACCGTCGATTTGAGCCACTCCCCGACGGCCCACTCCGCGGCGAACCACACCGGCCAACCGGGCAGTCCGCGCACCAGCACCGCCAGCAGACCGAACAGTGCCGGGAACAGCGACTCCAACAGCGCCAGCGCCAGCCACGGCCCGGTGCCCACGAAAAGCCCTATCCACGGCAGCAGCGGCAGGGAAAAGGCGAGTCCGAACACCAGTCCGTAGCCGAACCCGCCGGCGCGCGTCGTCTGGGCGCGGGTCAGTACCCAACCGAGCAGTGCCAGCGCCGGGAACGCGGTCCACCACCAGCCGACGGGTGGAAAACTCAGATACAGCAACACACCGCCGGCCACCGACGCCAGCAATCGGGCCCAGCGCGCGATCAGCGCTCGCCGCATGGTGTCGGCGTGGCGCGCGAACCGGCCGGGGGCGCCGTCACCCATGCAGCACCGCGCCTCGATGCACCGTCCGCAGGCAGCGGGGCAGTGCGCCGTCCAGGTTCGGCAGCGCGGGCACCCGGGAACGCGGATCGGTCGACCACCGAGCGGCGGCATCGTTGGCGGGGGTGCTGATCTCCAGTGGGCCCGTCTCCCAGATGGCGTAGCTGGCAGGGGCACCCGGAACCAGTGTTCCGGTGACACCGTCCCGCGCTCCCCCGGCCCGCCATGCTCCGCGGGTGGCCGCCGAGAACGCCGCGCGGGCGGAGATTCCGCTACCCGGCGTGCGGTGCCGGACTGCCGCGCGGACGGTCTCCCACGGATCCAGGCCAGTCACCGGACTGTCGGAGCCGAAGGCGAGGGGCACGCCTTGGGATGCTAACAGCGCGAACGGATTCAGCAACGCCGCGCGTTCGGCGCCGAGGCGCTGCGCGTACATGCCCTCGGGACCACCCCAGAGCGCATCGAAGGCGGGCTGGACACTGGCGATCACCCCCCAGCGCCCGAGGTCGGCTGCCTGCTCGGCGGTGACCATCTCCAGATGCTCGAGCCGATGGCCGCAGCGGGCCACGGCGGGTCCGCCGAACCGCTCGGCGGTCTGCCGCACCGCGGCGGTGACCGCGCTCACCGCCGCGTCACCGATGACGTGGAACCCCGCCGGGATGCCGGCCTCGGTGCAGGCATGCAGGTGGGCTGCGATCTGGTCGCTGTCGAGGTAGCGATTACCGCAGGTATGACCGGCATCGGTGTAGGGCTGGTGCAGCCATGCCGTGCGCGATCCCAGCGCGCCGTCGACGAACAGGTCGCCCGCCAACCCCGCGGCGCCGGTGGACGCCATCAGCTCGCGGGCGGCGGCCGCGCTGTCCACCGCCTCGCCCCAGTAGCCGGTGATCTGCACGCCGTGCTCGAGTGAGCGCACCGAATCCCAGTCCTCGCGACCGCCGATATCGGGGCCACCGCACTCGTGGACGGCGGCGATGCCGCGCGCAGCGGCCGCGTCGAGCGCGGCATGCTGGGCGTCGCGCCGCTGCCGGGGTGTCAGCATCTGACGCGCGACGGCTCGGACGAGGTGGTGGGCGGCGGCGGTCAGCGGACGCTGCGGATCGAAGCCCGCGGCCGAGCCGAGGTCGGTGGCGGCAGACCGCAGCGCGCTGGAGGTCACCGCGGAGTGCACATCGACACGGCTGAGGTAGGCGGGGCGGTTACCGACGATGCCGTCGATCTCGGCGGTGCTCGGCGGCGTGCGATCGGGCCATCCCGACTCGTCCCAGCCGGAACCCCAGATTATGCCGTCGGGATGCGCCGCGGCATGCTCGGCGAGCAGGGCCAGGCAGTGTGCCCGCGACGTGGCCTGGCGCAGATCCAGCCCGGTCAGACTCAGGCCGGTCGCGGTCAGGTGGACGTGACTGTCGACGAATGCCGGGGCGACGAAGGCGCCCTCCAGATCGACCACCACGGCGTCGGGAAACTCCGCACGCGCGGTGTCGTCGGCACCCAGCCACATCACCGCACCGTCCGGTCCGTCGCCGAAGGCGATCGCGGTGGCATCGGGTGCGGCGGGACTGTGCACCCGGCCGTTGATCAACAGTGTCGTCACGAAGGTGACACGTTAATCGTTACGGATGACCCGATGCTCCAGTGCGGTCGGATCGGGACGCATCGACGGCGATCCGTCGACGTCGACGACATCGATGACCTCGCCCTCGACGTAGTCGGGAGCGGGCCGCTGCCCGCGGCCGAAACCGCCCGGGTAGACCGTCACGACCGGGGTCGCGGCAAGCTTACGACCGACGAGCCCGATGGCGACCGGCCGGGCGATGCGGCGGGTCGGCGGCAGCAACAGCAGCGCGCCGAGCAGCGAGCTGGCCAGGCCGGGGATCACGACAAGCACCGCCCCGAGCGCCACCAGTGCGCTGTCGGTGGCCAGCGCACCCGAGGCCGAACGCGAGTTCAGCGCGGATTGCAGTCGGGCGAGGTGGCGGGCGACCTGGGAGCCGGCCAGCGCCAGACCGACCACGAAGGTGACCATGATCGCCAGTACCGTCCAGCCGAACCCGACGGCGGAGACCAGCCCGACCACCACGGCCAGTTCGACCAGGACGTAGATCAGGAACATCCGCATTGCCATGTCCGGTCAACGTATGGGGTGCCGTGCGGGTTCCTGGTTCGCCACTGTGCGGTCAGGTCAAGGCGATCAGGTCAAAGCGATGCCCAGCTCGGCGGCGAACACCGTGATCATGTGCTGCACACCGATCTCGTTGCGGCCGATGATCATGTGATCGTGCTGTGCGCGGCGAACGCCCTCACCGCACTGCGGGAGCATGACGAAATCCTCGTCACGCACGGCCGCGTGCACGCCCTCGAAGATCAGGTCGTAGTTGGCGCGCATCTCGTCGTTCTCGGCGGGCACGCGGCTCATCCAGCTGTGCCGCACGGTGCACCGGGTCGGTTCACCAGCGGGCAGCATATCGATGATCTCGACGCCGACCGGGCTGTTGGCCAGAATCAGGTTCGGATAGATCCAGTAGATCACCCCCATGTTCATGTGCGGATCCCACGACCCCGAAGGATCCTCGGCGAGGTTGCGAATCCAGTTGAACGGGAAGCCGATTCGATGGTGCCTACCGAACTCGTCGTAGACACCGGTGTTGGCCAGTGTGTTCTGGCCGATGACGCTCTCGCCGTGCACGAACGGGAAGTGATACCCCTCGGCGAAGGCCTCCAGCGCGCCCTTCCAGGACACCTGGGATTGGAATTCCTTCTCGCCGTGATAGCCGTAGGAGGCGTAGTCCAGCAGTTCGAGCTCGGGGCCGAGCGTGCCGAGGTGGGTGTCGACATCGATATCGGCGTCCGCGGTCAGCACGGCCCAGATGAAGCCGTGCCGCTCCTGGCTGGGCAGTTCGACCAATCCGTAGTCGGCCTTGTCCATCGAATCGAATCCGGCCTGGCCGGGGACGACGAACAGCTCGCCGGTGTTGCGGTAGCTCCAGGCGTGGTACGGGCAGACGAAACGCGACGCTTTGCCCGACCCGCACGCCGGCATCGCCCCGCGGTGCCTGCAGTAGTTGAGCAAGACGTGGCTGTGGCCGTGCCGGTCACGGGTGACCAGCAGCGAATCACCCAGCACGGACCGTACGACGTAGTCATTGACGCCCGCGACCTGCGCGCTCGGCACGATGGCCAGCGGCACCCTGCGCAAGATCTGGGACTCCTCGACCTCGGTGACCTTGGGGTCGCGGTAGTAGTGCAGCGGCACCCGCAGCTCACGCTCGGCCATATCGGTGGTCTTGCCGATGGCGTGTGCGAGGGCGCGGCGAGTCAGTTCCTCGTCCCGGTTGTTCACCGGTGTTCCGATCGATGCGGTCATGAATTCAGAACATACATCAGAGACCATTTGTATGTTCTGATTCCACATCTGATTCCACGATGAAGCTCTTCCCTGTGCGCGTCGGGATGGCACGATGCCTGCATGCGCAGACACGGATGGGGCGGTGACATCCCCGCCGACGACGACGAGGCCGCCCGCCGGATCATCGACGCCGCCCGCGCCTGCATCGATGAGCGCGGGTCGGTCACCATCTCCGATGTGGCGACCGCCCTGGGAATCACACGCCAGACGGTCTACCGCTATTTCGCGACCCAGGATTCGCTGCTGCAGGCGACCGCCTTGGCCTCCGTCGGCGGTTTCCTCGACCGCCTCGCCGCGGATCTGCACGCGATCGACGACCCGACCGTCGCGGTCGTGGAGGGTATCGCCTACACCCTCGAACACCTACCCCACGATCGGTACCTCGGGCTGGTCATGCATCCCGGGCGGGCCAGCGCGTTCGCCGTGGGCGTCACCGCCGACGTGGCGATCGCATTCGGGCGGTCGATCCTCGAGCGTTTCGACGTCGACTGGGCCGCTTCGGGTTTCACCGCAGAGAGCTTCGATGAACTCATCGAGTTCATGCTGCGCGTACTTCAGTCGTTCATCCTCGATCCTGAGGGGCAGAGCCGGCGCGGGGCCGAACTTCGCGGATTTCTGCACCGGTGGGTCGCCCCCGCCGTGCTCGCGGCATCGAGTACGGATCGCAGCCCAGCCCGTAGACACCTGAGCCCGATGACACCGCGACGCTAGCCCACCGGGCTGACCTCGATGGCGGCATGCACCTTGTCCACCCCGCCGCGGATGAGCGCCTGCGGAATCCACCACCAGGCGTGCCACCAGTACCGCCGGGTCACCATGTCGAACACCCGGCGGGTCTCGGATTTCGGCAGGTTGCGGGCAACGGCCTCGACGGGCTCACCCTTGATCTTGCCGAGGACTCCGCACTTCTGGATGGTCACCCGCGGCGTGTTGTTGATCCGCTTGGTCTTCCACGATCCGTCATCGGTGCTGATCAACAACTTGCCCTCATGCGGTACACCCCACACCGGCGTCGGCTTGGGCCTGCCGTCCTTGGTGAACGTGGTCAGTAGCAGGTATTTCTCGCGGTAGACATCATCGAATGTCGGAGCCATGGCAACAGTTCACCACGCCGGGACGCCGGGCACTCAGAAGATGACGGGCACTCAGAAGATGACGGTCTCACCGTGGTGGCGGACGACCCGGTCCTGGCAATGCCACAGCACCGCCCTGGACAGCACCGCGCGCTCGACATCTGCCCCGAGGCGCACCAGGTCCTCGACGGTGTGGGTGTGGTCGACGCGCACCACGTCCTGCTCGATGATGGGGCCTTCGTCGAGGTCCTCGGTCACGTAGTGGGCGGTGGCGCCGACCAGTTTCACACCGCGCTCCTTAGCCCGTCGATAGGTGTTTGCGCCGATGAACGCGGGCAGGAACGAGTGGTGGATGTTGATCAGCGGGCAGCCGATCTGATTCAGGAACCCAGGCGTGACGATCTGCATATAGCGCGCCAGTACGACGAGGTCGACGTTGCCCTTCAGCAGTTCCAGCTGGCGCGCCTCGGCCTCGGCGCGTGTGTCACGCGTCGCAGGAATGTAGACGAAGGGCACCCCGAACGGGCGGACCTGGTCGGCGAGGTCGGGGTGATTGGCGATGACCATGACCACCGACATGTCGAGTTCACCGCGACGATTGCGCCAGAGCAGGTCGAGCAGGCAGTGGTCGGCCGTCGAGGCGAAGATGGCCACCCGCTTGGGGGTGGCGGCATCGGTGAACCGGTGATCGATATCGAACTCGGGCGCGATCCGCTCGGCGAACCGGGCCTCCAGTTCCGGCCGGGCAGCGGCAAGTCCCGGGAGGTGGAACACGGTGCGCTGCAGGAAGGTGCCGCCCTCGGCCTCGGTGGAATGCTGGTCGAGAGAAATGATGTTCGCGCCGGCCTCGGTGAGAAAGGTCGAGACCGCGGCCACGATTCCGGCCCGATCCGGGCATCTCAACACGAGCCTGCCGATGTCCTTGTGCCGGGCGGACTTCGATGTGCCCGTCGGATAATTCGACGTCATCAGGAGTCGGCCGCGCGCAACTCCAGCGCGACGTTGTTCTTCATCCCGCCACGGAGTTTGGATAACAGGCCGAACAGCTTGCCCACGATGCCGTAGCGCCGTCCGATCCCGTCATAGGTGCGGCGCAGTGCCGCCTCGTCCAGGATGGCCGCCACCGCCTCGACCGGTTCACTCTTCGGATTGCCACGACGGTCGCATACGGCCACCGTCACCCGCGGGGTGTTGCGGATCCGCTTGACCTTCCACGAACCTGCCTGGGTCACCACCAGCAGTCGATCCCCGTCGGGCACCGCCCAGATCGCGGTGGGCTTTCCCCGCCCGTCCTTGGTGAAGGTGGTCAGCAGCACATAGTCGGCCTTGGCGACATCGGCGAAGGTGAGAGCCATGCGCGCAATCCTAGTGCGCGGTACGGATTGCGCCGTCCGACGCCGGCCGGCTCAGCCCTCCAGCTCGCCCTCGGTCTCCAGCAGCACCTGCTTGAGTCCGTCGAGGGTCGCCGTCTCGGGCTGGGCCCACATGCCCCGGCCCGCCGCCTCCAGCAGGCGTTCGGCCATCCCGTGCAGCGCCCAGGGATTGGACTCGTTCATGAATTTCCGGTTCTCGGCGTCCAGCACGTAGGTCTGGCTGAGCTGCTCGTACATCCAGTCCGACATCACGTGCGCGGTCGCGTCGTATCCGAACAGGTAATCGACGGTCGCCGCCATCTCGAACGCACCCTTGTAGCCATGCCTGCGCATCGCGTTGATCCAGCGCGGATTGACCACGCGCGCGCGGAACACGCGGGTGGTCTCTTCGGAGAGCGTGCGGGTGCGCACGGCGTCGGGCCGGGTGTTGTCGCCGATATAGGCGGCCGGGTCCTTGCCGGTCAGCGACCGTACGGTGGCGATCATGCCGCCGTGGTACTGGAAGTAGTCGTCAGAGTCGGCGATATCGTGTTCGCGGGTGTCGGTGTTCTTGGCCGCCACCACGATCCGGCGGTAGGCGCGGTTCATGTCCTCCGACGCCGGGGCGCCGTCGAGGCCGCGGCCGTAGGCGAACCCGCCCCAGGCGGTGTACACCTCGGCGAGATCGGCGTCGTCGCGCCAGTTGCGGCTGTCGATAAGCTGCAACAGGCCCGCCCCGTAGGTTCCCGGCTTGGATCCGAAAATCCTTGTTGTGCTGCGCCGCTGGTCACCGTGCTCGGCCAGGTCGGCCAGCGCGTGGGCACGCACATAGTTGTCCTGCGGGTCCTCGTCCAGCGCGGCCACCAGCGCCACCGCGTCGTCGAGCATCGTCACCACATGCGGAAAGGCATCGCGGAAGAATCCCGAGATGCGCACCGTCACATCGATGCGGGGCCTGCCGAGCTCCGCCGGTGTGATGACCTCCAGGTCGACGACGCGCCGCGATGCGTCGTCCCAGATCGGCCGCACGCCGAGCAGCGCGAGGACCTCGGCGATATCGTCGCCGGAGGTGCGCATCGCCGAGGTGCCCCACACCGAGAGCCCGACCGACTTCGGCCACTCGCCGTGATCGGTGCGGTACCGCTCGACCAGTGAATCGGCCAGCGCCACACCGGTTTCCCAGGCAAGCCGAGACGGCACGGCCTTGGGATCGACCGAGTAGAAGTTGCGTCCGGTGGGCAGCACGTTCACCAGACCGCGCAGCGGGGATCCCGAGGGGCCTGCCGGGATGTAATGGCCGTCGATCGCCCTGAGCACCGCGTCGATTTCACCGGAGGTGGCGCGCAGGCGCGGTACCACCTCGATGGCCGCGAACCGCAGGATCTGGGCCACCACGGGGTCGTCGGTCAGCTCGTCGACGGCGCCGGCGTCCCAGCCGGTCTTCTGCAGCCCGGCGACCAACTGCCGCGCCGCGTCCTCGGCGGCATCGACGGCGTGGCGTTCGTCGGCGCCGTCCTCGGCGAGCCCGAGTGCCTGGCGCAGGCCGGGTACGGTCTGCTCACCACCGAACAGCTGGCGGGCCCGCAGGATCGCCAGCACCAGGTCCAGTTCGGAGTCCCCCTCGGGCGCGAGGCCCAGGATGTGCAGACCGTCGCGAATCTGGACGTCCTTGATCTCGCACAGCCAGCCGTCGACGTGCAGCAGCATGTCGTCGAAGGAGTCCTCGTCGGGCCGATCCTCCAGACCCAGGTCGTGATCCATCTTCGCCGCGCGCATCAGGGTCCAGATCTGCTGGCGGATGGCGGGCAGCTTGGCCGGGTCCAGCGCGGACACATTGGAGTGCTCGTCGAGCAGCTGTTCCAGACGCGCGATGTCTCCATACGTTTCGGCGCGCGCCATCGGCGGGATCAGATGGTCGACCAGGGTGGCATGCGCCCGTCGCTTGGCCTGGGTGCCCTCGCCAGGGTCGTTGACCAGGAACGGGTAGATCAACGGCAGATCGCCGAGCGCCGCGTCGGTCCCGCATGCGCTGCTCATCCCCAGCGTCTTACCGGGAAGCCATTCGAGGTTGCCGTGCTTGCCGAGGTGGATGACCACATCGGCCTTGAATGACGAGGGTCCGGTAGAGAATTGGCCGTCGAGCCAGCGGTAGGCGGCCAGGTAGTGGTGGCTCGGCGGCAGGTCGGGGTCATGGTAGATCGCCACCGGGTTCTCGCCGAACCCGCGCGGCGGCTGAACCAGGATCACCACATTGCCCGAGCGCATGGCCGCGATGACGATATCGCCGTCCGGGTTGTGGGTGCGGTCGACGAACAGTTCTCCCGGGGGTGGACCCCAGTGTTCGACCATGGCGTCGGCGAGTTCGCTGGGCAGGGTCGCAAACCAGCGCCGGTACTCGGCCGCACTGACCCGGATCGGGTTGAGCGCCAGCGTCTCTTCGGTGAGCCAGTCGGGGTCCTGGCCACCGCGTTCGATCAGCGCGTGGATCAGGGCGTCACCATCTCCGGCGTCGACGCCGGGCACCTCGCCGATGTCGACGCCATGGTCACGCAGCGCACGCAGCAGCGCGATCGCACTGGCCGGAGTGTCCAGCCCCACGGCGTTGCCGATCCTGGCGTGTTTGGTCGGATAGGCCGAGAAGACCAGGGCGACCTGTTTCTCCGCGGCGGGGATGCGGCGCAGGCGGGCGTGGCGCACGGCAAGGCCTGCTACCCGGGCGCACCGTTCGGGATCGGCGTTGTAGGTGATCAGGCCCTCGTCATCGATCTCCTTGAACGAGAACGGCACGGTGATGATGCGCCCGTCGAATTCGGGCACGGCGACCTGGGTCGCGACATCGAGCGGCGAGAGTCCGTCGTCGTTGGCCGACCAGGTGGCACGCGAGCTCGTCAGGCACAACCCCTGCAGGATCGGGACGTCCAACGCCGCCAGATGGGCCACGTTCCAGCCGTCATCGGCGCCGCCGGCGGTGACGGTGGCCGGGGTCGCACCCCCCGCGGCGAGCACCGTGGTGATCAGCGTGTCGGCGGTCCCGAGCAGTTCCAGCAGGTCGGCCTCGGCGGTGCGCAGGGAAGCGCAGTACACCGGCAACGCCCGGCCGCCGGCCGTCTCGATGGCCGCACACAGTGCATCGATATAACCGGTGTTGCCCGCCAGGTGCTGGGCCCGGTAGTACAGCACGGCAACGGTGGGAGCGTCGGGCCGCGCCGCCTCGGCGCGTTCCAGGACACCCCAGGTCGGGATCTGCACGGGTGGGTCGAACCCCTGGCCCGTCATCAGCAGCGTGTCGGACAGGAAGGCGTGCAGCCCGCGCAGATTCTCGACGCCGCCCTGGGCCAGATAGACATGCGCCTCCAGTGCCACCCCCGCCGGCACCGTCGAGTACCTCATGAGCTCGGCATCGGGTGCCTGTTCGCCGGAGAGCACCACGGTCGGCACGCCGCTGGCGACCAGCACATCGATGCCGTCCTGCCAGGCGCGATAGCCGCCGAGGATTCGCACCACGACGATGTCGACGCCCGTCAGCAGCTCGGCCAGCTCCCGGTCGAGTTCGTCCTGGAGCAGCCGGGACGGGTTGGCCCAGCGGTACTGGGCTCCGCTGGCGCGCGCGGTGATCAGGTCGGTATCGGACGTGGAGAGCAGCAGTACGGTCGGCACCCGCTCAATCCTGCCCCACCGCACCCCCGGCGTGGGGCGCGCCCGGTGTTTCCTCCCCCGGTGGCCTCTCAGCCGCCCCAGCGGGCGTACCAGGAGTCCCGGTAGGGAGTTGCGATGGCGGCGACGACGAGGGCAACGCCCAGTCCGATGGCAATCAATGACGCCATGTGTCGCCTCCTTTCGGTAGGGGTACCGGCTGGTACCAGTTGGTACCGAGAACGTAACCCCACCGCATTGGCAAAAGTGCGATCTGTGCGTGAGCCGACACCGTCGATCTTGATGTGACCCATCACACAATCGAATTGGCTGTGGGGCGCTGAACTGCGCATATCGGCCTTTGGATCGCCGTCGGTAAAACCGTGGGCAGCTGTGGGCCGAGCTGGCCCAATACTCCTATGACACCTTCCGACCCATCGCACCCGCGGCGCCCGATACGTGTCGTCAAGCTCGGCGCGCACATCGGCGCCCGCGTGGACGGTGTGCGCCTTGCCGATGACCTCGACGCCACCGCCCTCACGGCCATCAACACCGCGCTGCTGGAGCACAAGGTGATCTTCTTCCGCGGTCAGGACCATCTCGACGACGAGGGTCAACTGGCATTCGCGCAGCGGTTGGGCACCACCACCGCAGCGCATCCGACGGTGTTGTCGCGGGGCACCAGGGTGCTGCCCATCGACTCGCGCTACGACAAGGCCAACAGCTGGCACACCGACGTGACCTTCGTCGATCGCATCCCGAAGGCCTCGCTGCTGCGAGCCGTCACCCTGCCCGACTACGGCGGGACGACGGTGTGGGCCAATACGGCCACCGCCTACGCCCAGCTACCGGGGCCGCTGCGCATACTGGCCGAGAACCTCTGGGCGGTGCACACCAATCGCTATGACTACACCGCCGACCACCCGGCCGGTGACCAGCGGCACGACGTGCTGGCCGATACCGTGCGCGAACACCGGGCCGAATTCGAGTCCGAGTACTTCGAGACCGAGCACCCGGTGGTGCGCGTGCACCCGGAGACCGGCGAGCGGGTCCTGCTGCTCGGTCACTTCGTCAAGCGACTGGTCGGCCTCGGCGCGACGGAGTCGGCAACCCTGTTCAATCTGCTGCAGGCGCGAATCACCAAGTTGGAGAACACCGTCCGGTGGAACTGGGCTCCCGGCGACCTGGCCATCTGGGACAACCGGGCAACACAGCACTACGCGGTCGCCGACTACGACGACCAGTTCCGCCGACTGAGCCGGGTCACGCTGGCCGGGGATGTGCCCGTCGATGTCAACGGCGCGTCCAGCCGGGTCATCGCCGGTGACG
Source organism: Mycobacterium sp. VKM Ac-1816D (assembly GCF_000416385.1). NCBI lineage: Bacteria > Bacillati > Actinomycetota > Actinomycetes > Mycobacteriales > Mycobacteriaceae > Mycobacterium > Mycobacterium sp. VKM Ac-1816D. The sequence goes on along the minus strand of NZ_AOHQ01000139.1, from coordinate 257,449 downwards.
CCGGGAAGTACTCGGCGGTGATCGCCCCGGTTCCGCTGGCCGGCTGAGCATCAGGCGCCGGGCAGTACGGTGGACGGGTGAGCCGAACCCGCGATCAGGACGCCTGTCCCGGCGCCCTGCAGGTGCATCAGGCCGCCGACGGCGCCCTGGTTCGGGTGCGCCTGCCCGGCGGTTACCTCGAGGCCGCGGCGCTGGAGACGCTCGCGCATCTGGCCATCGAATGCGGCAACGGTGCGCTGGAGCTGACGTCGCGCGGCAGCGTACAGATCCGCGCGGTCAGCGACACGGCGCGCGTTGCCGATGCCATCGCCGGCGCCGGCCTGTTGCCCGCGCCGACGCACGAGCGAGTCCGCAATATCGTCTCCTCCCCCCTGTCCGGCCGCTCCGGTGGTCTGGCCGATGTGCGCGAGTGGGTCCGCGACCTCGACGCCGCCTTGCAGGCCGATGCCGCACTGTCCCAGCTGCCCGGCCGGTTCTGGTTCTCCATCGACGATGGCCGCGGCGATGTCAGTGGACTGCGCACCGATGTGGGCCTGCAGGTCACCGACGATGGCGTCGCACTGTTGCTGGCCGGTTCGGACACCGGTGTGCGGCTGTCCCCCGACGGCGCGATAGCCACCGTCATCGAGATCGCGTCGCGATTCCAGCAGGATCGCGGAAAGCGTTGGCGGGTAGCCGAACTCGCCGATTCCTCGGCGTTGACCGCTGGATATCAGGTATCGGTGCCGCCCGGGCAACGACTGCTCGTCGGCGATACCACCCGCGGCCCGGTGGGCTGGATCGAACAGACCGGGGCCGATCCACGCGTCACGCTGGCGGCCGTCGTGCCCCTCGGCGTGCTGCCCGCCCGCACCGCGGAATTCGTGGCGGCAATCAGCGCACCGCTGGTGGTGACGCCGTGGCGTTCGATTCTCGTCTGCGATCTGCGGGAGGAGGTCGCGGACACCGCGCTGCGCGTGCTCGCGCCGCTGGGGCTGGTCTTCGACGAGGCCTCACCGTGGCTGACCGTGAGCGCCTGCGCAGGTAGCCCCGGCTGTGAGCGCTCCAGGACCGATGTCCGCGCAGATGCGCTCGCCGCGGTCAACTCCGGTCCCGCGGCACCGTCGGGCGCCCATCGGCACTTCGTGGGCTGCGAGCGCGGATGCGGCGCGCCGGCGGGCGCCCAGGTGTTGGTTGCCTCCGCAGACGGATACCGACCGCGCCACACGTAGGGTGAGCGGGTGCTCGAATACATCCGCGACGCCGCGGAGATCTACCGTGAGTCCTTCGCGACGATCCGTGCCGAAGCCGATCTGGCGCGCTTTCCCGACGACGTCGCCCGGGTTGTCGTCCGCCTGATCCACACCTGCGGGCAGACCGATGTCACCGATCACGTGGCCTTCAGTCCCGACGTCGTGGCCAGGGCGAGCGCGGCGCTCGCCGCGGGCGCGCCGGTGCTGTGCGACTCGTCGATGGTGGCGGCCGGTATCACCCGGTCTCGACTGCCCGCCGACAACGAGGTGATATCGCTGGTCGCCGATCCCCGCGCCCCTGAGGTGGCGGCGCAGCTGGGCAGCACGCGCTCGGCCGCGGGCGTGGACATCTGGGCCGACCGCCTCGATGGTGCGGTGCTCGCGATCGGTAACGCACCGACGGCCCTGTTCCGGCTTCTCGAGCTTCTCGACGACGGCGCCGCCGTCCCGGCGGCGGTGCTCGGCGGACCGGTCGGCTTCGTCGGGTCCGCGCAGTCCAAGGATGAGCTGATAGCCCGTCCGCGCGGGATGGACTACTTGGTGGTGACAGGCCGTCGTGGCGGGAGTGCGATGGCGGCGGCAGCGGTGAATGCGATTGCGAGTGAACGCGAATGAGTCAAGGAACGCTCTACGGTGTGGGGTTGGGTCCCGGTGACCCCGAGCTGGTGACGGTCAAGGCGGCCCGGGTGATCGGCGAGGCCGACGTGGTGGCCTATCACAGCGCCAGGCACGGCCGCAGTATCGCGCGCCGGATCGCCGAGCCCTATCTGCGTGCGGGGCAGATCGAAGAACACCTGGTGTATCCGGTGACCACCGAGACCACCGAGCATCCCGGTGGCTACGACGGCGCCATGGAGGACTTCTACGCCGAGTCGGCCGAGCGTATCGCCACTCATCTGCGGGCGGGTCGCGATGTCGCCCTGCTTGCCGAGGGCGATCCGCTGTTCTACAGCTCCTACATGCACATGCACACCCGGTTGACCGAACAGTTCCGTGCCGTGATCGTGCCCGGTGTCACCTCGGTCAGCGCGGCCTCGGCCGCCAACGGTATGCCGCTGGTGCAGGGCGACGAGGTGTTGACCATCCTGCCGGGAACCCTGCCGGGCGCCGAGCTGGCCCGTCGGCTGGCCGATACCGACGCCGCGGTGATCATGAAGTTGGGCAAGTCCTATCCCGAAGTGCGGCAGGCACTCTCGGAGACCGGACGACTCGAGCGGGCCTTCTATGTGGAGCGTGCCAGCACCGACCAGGAGCGGGTGCTCGCCGCCGCCGATGTCGACGCGGACTCGGTGCCCTATTTCTCCATCGTGATGCTCCCCGGCGAGGCGGCGGTGGCGCGCAGCGGCGGCAGCGTGGCGGTGGTGGGACTCGGTCCCGGCGACCTGGACTGGATCACTCCGCAGGCGCGCCGCGAGCTGGCCGCGGCCACCGACCTGATCGGCTACTTCCCGTATCTGGACCGGGTCGGTGTGCGCACCGGACAGACCCGCCACGCCAGCGACAACACCGACGAGCCCGCACGGGCTCGGCTGGCCTGTGAGCTCGCCAGCCAGGGCCGCTCGGTGGTCGTGGTGTCCTCGGGAGACCCCGGCGTCTTCGCGATGGCCACCGCGGTCCTGGAAGAGGCCGTGCACTGGCCCGACGTCCCGGTCCGGGTGATCCCGGCGATGACCGCGGCCAATGCGGTGGCCAGCCGCGTCGGTGCGCCGCTCGGACACGACTATGCCGTGATCTCGTTGTCCGACCGGCTCAAGCCGTGGGACATCATCGCCAAACGGATCAGCGCGGCCGCCGCCGCCGATCTGGCCATCGCGGTGTACAACCCGGCGTCGAAGACGCGGACGTGGCAGGTCGGCGCCATGCGAGATCTTCTGCTCGAGCACCGATCCCCCGACACGCCCGTGGTGATCGGACGGGATGTGGCCGGACCGCAGGAAAACGTGCGGGTGGTGACACTCGGGGAGTTGAACCCCGACGAGGTCGACATGCGGTGCCTGCTGATCATCGGATCCTCGCAGACCCGGGTGCACGGTGACATCGTGTTCACCCCGCGCACCTACCCGGAGCTGACCTCGGCCGAGCATCGTTGACAGCCCCTGGCATCACGTCTAGTTTTCGCTGGTGATCCCGCGTACTCCCGATGACGTGACGGCGGACTGGCTGACCGGTGTGCTCGGCACCCCCGTCGACAGTGTCGACATCAGCCCGATCGGTACGGGCCAGACCGGTGCGACCTACCGCGTGCAACTGGGCTACGCCGATGCCGCCGAGCTGCCGGCCACCTTTGCCGTCAAGTTGTCCGCACAGGACGATGCCGTCCGCGATCGGGTGGCCCTTGGCTATCGATCCGAGCACGCGTTCTACACCGGGATCGCCGACCGGGTGCGGGTGCCGGTCCCGCGCCACTACCACTGCGAAATCGGCCCCGACGGCGGCGATTTCGTCCTCCTGCTGGCGGACCTGGCACCGGCAGAACAGGGCGACCAGATCGCCGGCTGCAGCGCGGCCGAGGCCATACTGGGGGTGCGCGCGCTGGCCGGCCTGCACGCACCGACCTGGTGCAATCCCGAGCTGACGGGGTTGCCAGGAATCCCGATGCCCAAGCCCGACGACGCGATGGCCGCGGGTATGGGCGATATCGCCACGATGGCCGCCGAGGCCACCCTGGAACGGCTCGGGGACCGGATGACCGCCGATGATCGCGCCACCATGGCGGCGGCGCTGTCGATGGTGACGCCGTGGCTGCTGACCGAACCGCACAGGTTCGGGTTGTTGCACGGCGACTACCGGCTGGACAACATGCTCTTCGACCCCGCCCGCACGACCGTCACGATCGTCGACTGGCAGACCCTCGCGGTGGGACTGCCCGCCCGCGATCTGGCGTACTTCACCGGAACCAGCCTGGATCCCGAGGTGCGCGCGGCGTCCGAGCAGGATCTGGTCGCCGAATACCACGCCGCACTGACCGGGCTCGGGGTGACCGAGTACGACGTCGAAACCTGTTGGCGTGATTACCGTCTGGGCATGCTGCAGGCACCGCTGATCATCGCGTTCGGGGTCGCCTTCGCCACGACCACCGACCGCGGCGACGAGATGATGCTGGCCATGGCCCAGCGGTCCTGCCGCGCCATCCGCGAACTGGACACCCTGGAGCTGATCTAGCGCCGGCTCCGCACCCAGTCGACCGCCGCGTCGACGGTGTGCACACTGGCCACCCCGTCGGGCAGGGCCGGTCGGTCCACCATGATCACCGGCACTCCCTCCTGCCCGGCGGCATCGAGTTTGGCCTGCGTCATCGCACCGCCGCTGTTCTTGGTGACCAATGCGTCGATCCCGTTGTCGCGCAAAAGCTTCAGTTCATCGGCGAGATGGTAGGGCCCGCGCGATAGCACCAGCAGGTGCCGGTCCGGGAGCAGCTCGGGTTCGGGCGGGGTGACCGCGCGGATCAGGAACCACGCGTCGACGCCGCGGAACGCTGCGGTCCCCGACCGTCCGGTGGTGAGGAACACCCGCCGGTATCCGTGCGAGGACACCGTCTGCGCCGCCGCGGTGTCGGTGGGCACGACGATGGCATCACCGTGCGGCCACGCGGGGCGGGCCAGGACCACATGCGGCACACCCACCCGTGCCGCGGCGCGCGCGGCATTCGCGGTGATGGTGGCCGCGAACGGATGGGTGGCGTCCACGACGGCGGTGATGGCGTTGGCGGTCAGCCAATCGGCCAATCCGTCCGCACCGCCGAATCCGCCGATGCGCACCTCGCCCACCGGTAACGCGGGGTCGGGCACCCGGCCGGCCAACGAGCTGATGACCGTGATCCCGGGATGCAGTCGCGCAGCCAGGTCCCTGGCCTCCCCGGTCCCACCGAGCAACAGAACCCGCACTAGTGCCGACTCCCCCGCCGCCGCCCCGTCGAGTACAGGTAGCTGTCGGTGAACCCCTGCGCACCGAGGACATCTCCGACGATGATCACCGCGGTCTTGGTGATGCCTGCCGCACGCAACTCCTCGGCCAACTCCCCGAGCTCGCAACGCACCACCTGCTCGGCCGGCCAGCTGGCGTATGCCACCACCGCACATGGCGTTTCGGCGGTGTACCCGGCACCGGGGCCGGTGAGCTCGGCGACGATGGCCTCGGCCTGGGCGGCGGCCAGATGGAGCACCAGGGTGGCACCGGGCGCCGACAGCGCGGCCAGCGACTCACCCTCGGGCATGGCGGTCGACAGCGTGGCGACCCGGCTCAAGGTGACCGTCTGCGCCACCCCGGGCACCGTCAACTCCCGCCCGAGCGCCGCGGCGGCGGCAGCGAACGCGGGCACCCCCGGCACGACCTCGTAGCCGATGCCGAGCGCATCCAGTCTGCGGCACTGTTCGGCCATGGCCGAGTACAGCGACGGATCGCCAGAATGCAGCCGGGCCACATCGTGGCCGGCGCCGTCGGCGGCGGCGATCTCGTCGATGATCTGGTCCAGCGTCAACGGCCCGGTGTCGATCACCCGCGCACCCGCGGGGCAGAACGCCAGCAGGTCCGGCGGCATGATCGAGCCGGCATACAGGCATACCGGGCTCTGGCCGAGCAGTCGCTGCCCGCGCACGGTGATCAGGTCGGCCGCCCCAGGGCCGGCCCCGATGAAGTACACAGTCACGGTTTCACCCACGCCCACTGGGTGACCGGCAGCGCCGGGCGCCATGCGGTGAACCCGCCCACCGGCCCGCCCTGATAGTGCTGAAAACGTCGCAACTCGCCACCCTTCTGTGCGTACCACTGTGCCAGTGCCGCTTCGGACTCCACCGTGACGGCATTGACCACCAGCCTGCCCTGGCGCGGTAATCGGTCGACACACGCCTCGATGAGCCCGGGCTGCGTCACGCCGCCGCCGACGAAGACCGCCGCCGGGGGCGCCACGTCGCCGAAGGGCTCCGGAGCCGCGGACCGCACATCGATCCGGACCCCGAATGCGCGGGCGTTCATCGCGATCCGGTTGCGGCGGTCGGCATCTCGTTCGAAGGACACCGCCCGGCACCCCGGCGAGCTGCGGCACCATTCGACCGCGACGCTACCCGATCCCGACCCCACGTCCCAGAGCAGCTCACCGGGCCGCGGCCCGAGCGTGGCCAGCGTGACCGCCCGGATGGACTGCTTGGTGATCTGCCCATCGTGGGCGAACGATTCATCGGGCAGCGCGTGTGCGCGCCGCACATCGGGTAGGTAACGCACGGCGATCACATTGAGGTCGCCGACCCGCGTGCAGAAGGTGCCCGCCGTGCTCCGGGTGATGCGTTCGTCCGCGCCACCGAGATTTTCCAGCACGGTGAATTCGGAGTCGCCGCGGCCGGATTCGGTCAACAACCGGGCCAGTGCGGCGGGTGTGCCTGCGTCGCGGCTGAGCACCACTGCCTGACCACCCCGGCGCACCGCGGTCACCGGGTCTGCGGTGACCAGACTGATCACCTCGGTCTCGTGCGCAGGCCAGCCGAGCCGGGCGCAGGCCAGCGTCACCGACGACACGTGGGGCAGAACCCGGACGGCATCGGTGCCGAACACCCGGATCAACGTCGCCCCGATGCCGTGCAGCATCGGGTCACCCGAGGCGATCACGTGCACGATGCCCAGACCGTCGAACATCGTGGGCAACGCGTCCAACAGGGGCGAGGGCCACTGCCTGCGCTGGGCGCCGATGCTCGAATCCAACATATCGAGCTGCCGTCCGGATCCGAAAACGACTGTGGCCCTGCGCAACTCGGCCGTCGATGCGGGCGAGAGCCCGGCCATGCCATCGGCACCGATGCCGACCACCACGATGCGCGCGCTCATCGTGGCAGCCTCCGCCAGATCGGGCCGGGAAGAAGGCGGAAGACCGCGGCGATACCGCCCACCTGCCAGGGCACCCAGACCCGCGGGCGCCGGCCGGACAGTGCGCGGACCGCGGCATCGGCGACCTGCGCCGGGGTGCTGGAGAACGGTGCCGGCGCCATCCCCTCGGTCATCCGGCCGATGACGAATCCGGGACGGATGACCAGCAGCCGGACTCCCGAACCGCGTAATGCCTGCGCCAGGCCGGAGCAGAAGCCGTCCAGGCCGGCCTTGGCCGAGCCGTAGACGTAGTTCGCGCGACGCACCCGGACACCGGCGATCGAGGAAAAGGTCACGATGGTCCCCGCACCGGCCGCGCGCATGGTGGTGGCGAGTTCGGTCAACAGACCGACCTGGGCGACGTAATCGGTGTGGGCGATCTGTGCCGCGTGCGCGGAATCGCGTTCGGCGCGGCGCTGATCGCCGAGGATGCCGAAAGCCAGCACCGCGACGTCGATGGGCCCGTGTTCGGCGACCAATGCCGCGATGAGCCCGGGGTGCGAACCGAGATCGTCGGCATCGAACTCGACGGTATGCACCTGTGCCGCCCCGGCCGCCCGCACCGCGTCGGCCTCCACGGTCAGGGTGGCCGACCGCCGGGCGGCCAGCACCACCGTCCTGGCAGGTGCCAACCGCGTCGCGATCTCGAGGCCGATCTCGCTGCGCCCGCCGAAAATCACGACGAGCCCCGTGTCCTTCATGGCTGTGATTATGTCCTGCGCTAGCGTGGACCCCGATGGGCAAGGCAACGACACGACTGACCAATGACGCGCTGGCATTCCTGACCGAGCGTCATCTGGCCATGCTGACCACCCTGCGAAGCGACAACTCGCCGCATGTGGTGGCCGTCGGGTTCACCTTCGACCCGACGACCCATCTGGCGCGTGTCATCACCACCGGCGGATCCCAGAAGGCCGTCAACGCCAAGGAACGCGGCGTGGCCGTGCTGAGTCAGGTCGACGGTGCACGCTGGTTGTCGCTGGAGGGTACGGCCACCGTCAGCGGTGATCCCGACGATGTCCGGGATGCCGAGTTGCGGTACGCGCAGCGCTACCGGACCCCGCGGGTGAATCCGCGCCGAGTGGTCATCACGGTGCGCATCGAACGGGTGCTCGGCTCGTCGACCCTGCTGGATCGCAGCGAGAGCTGAGCACCGCGCCGGGAGCTACACCGGCACGATGACGAGCTCGTGCGGCCGGTTGTTCACCGACTCGACCCCGTCCTCGGTGACGATCACGATGTCCTCGATGCGGGCTCCCCACTTCCCTGCGAAGTAGACGCCAGGCTCCACCGAAAACGCCATACCGGGTTCCAGGGTGATCTCGTTGCCCGTGACGATATAGGGCTCCTCGTGCACCGACAGGCCGATGCCGTGACCGGTGCGGTGCACGAACACCTCGGCAAGGCCCTCGGCGGCCAGCACATCGCGGGCGACGGCGTCGACCGACTCGGCACTGATGCCCGGACGCACCGCAGCGACCGCGGCGGCCTGCGCGCGCTGCAGCACCGCGTACTGCCGGGCCACCTCGGCATCCGGCTCACCGAGGCTGTAGGTGCGAGTGGAATCGGAGTTGTAGCCGGGCGCGTAGGGCCCGCCGATGTCGACGACGACGATATCGCCGGCGCACAGCACCCGATCGGAACATTCGTGATGCGGGTCGGCACCGTTGGGCCCGGAGCCGACGATGATGAATGCCACCTCCGAATGCCCCTCGGCGACAATGGCTTCGGCGATATCGGCGGCCACCTCGGCCTCGGTCCGACCGGGCACCAGGAAGCCCGGTACACGGGCATGCACCCGGTCGATGGCTGCGCCTGCCTTGCGCAGCGCGTCCATCTCGCTCTCATCCTTGATCATCCGCAGCCGACGCAACACCTCGGTGGCCAGCACCGGGACCCGGCCGAGGACATCGGCCAGCGGCAGCAGGTGCAGGGCCGGCATCGAGTCGGTGACCGCCGTCGCCGGTCGGTCACCCGTCACTGCGCCTGCCCCGAGAGCCGCGGCGACCAACGCGTAAGGGTCCTCACCGTCGACCCAGTCCCGTACCGTCACACCGAGTTCGGGAACGGCGGACTCGCGCAGCGCGGCCAGCTCCAGGCGTGGCACCACCACCGTCGGCGTCGACCCGTCGGCAGGCAGTACCAGCGCAGTCAGTCGTTCGAAGGTCTGCGCCCGTGATCCGGTCAGATACCGCAGGTCGTAGCCGGGTGTGATGATCAGACCGGAAAGTCCGGCCGCGGCGGCGCCCGCGGCGGCTTCACGCAGACGGTGGGCGTAGACATCGGTGCTGAAACGGGCGGTGTCCTCGGCGGTGGCCATACCCATAGGCTAGTGCGATGCCCGCCTCCGGATCTCACCGTGCCGCGACGCTCACCCAGGGGGACCGCCCCGTCCTGCTCCTCGACGGTGCCAGCATGTGGTTCCGGTCCTTCTTCGGGGTGCCGTCCTCGATCACCGCCCCCGACGGACGCCCGGTCAACGCGTTGCGCGGGTTCATCGACAACATCGCCGCGCTGGTCGGCACGCACCGGCCGGGTCGGCTGGTGGTGTGCCTGGACCTCGACTGGCGTCCGCAGTGGCGCGTGGACCGGATTCCGTCGTACAAGGCGCACCGCGTCGAGGAGGCGCTGCCCGCGGGCACCCCCGACGTCGAGGAAGTTCCCGACGATCTGACACCGCAGGTCGACATGATCATGGCGATGCTCGACGCGTTCGGGATCGCCACCGCCGGCGCCCCGGGATACGAGGCCGACGATGTGCTGGGCACGCTGGCCGCCGCCGAGAAGCAGGACCCGGTGGTGGTGGTCAGCGGTGACCGCGATCTGCTCCAGCTGGTTCGTGATGAACCGGTGCCGGTGCGGGTCTTCTATATCGGTCGCGGCTTGGCCAAGGCGGTGCTGTTCGGGCCTGCCGAGGTCGCCGAGACCTATCACGTGCCGGTCGACCGGGCCGGGCCCGCCTACGCCGAATTGGCACTGCTGCGTGGTGACCCCTCCGACGGGTTACCCGGTGTGGCCGGTATCGGTGAGAAGACCGCCGCGACGTTGTTGGCCCAGCACGGGTCGCTGGAGTCCATCATCAGGGCGGCGGCTGATCCGTCGTCGAGTGTGCCGACGGCACAACGCAAGAAGCTGTTGGCTGCCTCCGACTACATCGTCGCTGCCGAGCCGGTGGTCCGGGTGGCGCTCGATGCCCCGGTGACGCTGTCCGGGGACAGTGATGCGCTGCCGCTGGCCGCAGCCGACCCGGCGCGGGTGGTCGCGCTGGCCGAGGAGTTCGGTGTGCAGTCCTCGATCGCGCGGTTGCAGAAGGCGCTGGACAAGCTGCCCTCCTGAGTCGCCCCCGCCCGAAGGTCTACTTCGGGCGGCCGACCTCATAGGTGCCGTTGTCGTCCTGGAAGGTCACGGTCACCTGGCGCTTGGTGCCGTCGATGCTGACCTGGCAGGTGAAGGTGTCACCCTTGCGCACCTCGGGGCTGACACCACCGTTGCAGTTGACGTCCTTGACGTTCTTGGCGCCGTACCCGTTGGCCTCGTCGGTGAGGATCTGCTGCACGCCGGTCTGGGCGGCGTCCACATCCAGCGTGGTGGTCACGAAGAATCCGGGCTTCCAGAATCCGAGCACCAACACGGCGATGACGACCACCAGCGCAAGACCGCCGAGGACGCTGCCGATGACGGCCAGCGACTTCTTCGACCCCTCCTCGGAACCGGGCTGGCCGTAGGGCGGGTACTGCTGCTGGGGGTCGTACTGGCCGGGCTGCCCGTACTGGGGCTGCTGGCCGTAGGGCTGACCGGGTTGACCGTACTGCTGCGGGTAGCCCTGCGGCGCGTATGCCGTCGGCTGCTGGCCGTACTGATCGGGCTGCGGGTACTGCTGCGGCTGACCGTAAGCGGGCTGGCCGGGCTGCTGATACTGCGGATAACCCTGCGGCGGCTGGTAAGCCGGCGGTTGGCCCCAGGCCGGCGCGTCCTGGCCGGATTGTTCCGGGGTGGGAGGCGGCTGCCAGGCGGGTTGGTCACCGGAGGGCGGGTTTCCGCCGGACTGCGGCGGCTGACCCGACCACGCCTGCGTGGGGTCAGATCCCTGCGGTCCGCTCATCGTGTCTCCTTGATCCGAGCTCGTACTGGTCTGCGTGGCCCGCCGCCGCGGATCCACGCCGCCACACTACCCTGCATCAACTGCAACGACGCCGCGTCGAATGTCGTTGATGGCGCGTTTCGCCGATGCCCGCAGGGCCGGTTCCGGTGCGGTGATCCGAACCTGGTCGAGCAGATCGAGCACCTGACGGCACCACCGCACGAAATCGCCGGCGGACAACACCGATCCGTTGCCGTTGACATCGGAGGCGGCCAGCGCGGAGGCCAGATCACCGGTGGTGGCCCACTGGTGGATCGCCGCGACGAAGCCATCGTCGGGCTCGCGGCTCGCTGTGATGCGTTGGCGCTGTTCATCACTGCGGATATCGGCCGACAACCGGCGGGTCGCTGCCAGCGCCTTGCGCAGGTTCGCGGTCGGGATGCGCATGCCCTGCGGCCCGGCCCCGTCACCACGGGATTCGAACTGCACGGCCGAGAGGACTCCGGCCAACTCCGCGGGGCCGAGCCCGTCCCACGCCCCGCGGCGTAGACACTCGGCCACCAAAAGGTCGCTCTCGCTGTAGATCCGCGCCAGCAGCCGACCGTCCTCGGTCACCTTCGGCGTGTCGCCGGTGCGGTCGACGAAACCGCGTTCGCAGAGCAGCACCAGGATCCTGTCGAAGGTGCGGGCCAGCGAGTTGGTGGCGGCCGCGACCTTCTGGCGGATCTGTTCGTTGTCCCGCTCGATACGCAGATAGCGTTCGGCCAACCGAACCTTGTCCTCGCGGTCGCCGGCACCGTGCAGTGGGTGCCTGCGCAGCTGATCGCGCAGCGTCACCAGTTCGGGGTCGACATCGGGTTCACCACGACCGGCCCGGTGCCGGCTCGGCACATCGAGTCCGGCTGCCGCCGACAACAGCGCCGAGGCCAGGTCGCGGCGCACCCGGGGTTGGCGGTGCTCGACACGTTTGGGCAGCTGCATCGACCCCAGGGGGGCGGAGCCACCGGAGTAATCCGCCGACGAGATGCGCCCGGCCCAGCGGTGCTCGGTCAGCACCAGCGGCCGGGGATCTTCCTCGTCGCGCGCCGGTTCCAGCACGACGGCCAGCCCGCCGCGGCGCCCGTTGGTGATGTTGATGATGTCGCCGCGCCGCAATGCGGTCAGGGCGTCATCGGCGGCGCGCCGACGCTGCATCCTCGAGGCCCTCGACTGGGCGCGCTCACGCGCCGAGATCGCCGCGCGCAGGCGGGCGTACTCGAGCACCGGCGGTTCGGTCTTCGTTCCCGGCCGGGCCCCCATCTCGGCGGCCAGGTCGGTCAGCATCTTCTCCCCGCGCGACAGGCCGCGCACCAGACCGACGACCGACCGATTGGCCTGGAACTGGGCGAAGGATCGCTGCAACAGGCTGCGCGCCTGATCGGGTCCCAGCTGTCCGACCAGGTTGATGGTCATGTTGTAGGTGGGGGTGAACGAGCTCTTGAGCGGGAATGTCCGCGTCGAGGCCAGCCCGGCCACCTCGGCGGGGTCGGCGGCCGCGTCGTCGGGATGCCACAGCACCACCGCATGGCCCTCGACGTCGATCCCGCGCCGGCCCGCGCGGCCGGTCAGCTGGGTGTACTCCCCCGGAGTCAACGGAGCATGCTGCTCGCCGTTGTACTTGACCAGGCGCTCGAGCACCACGGTGCGGGCCGGCATGTTGATGCCCAGCGCCAGTGTCTCGGTGGCGAAGACCGCCTTGGTCAAGCCTGCGGTGAACAGCTCCTCCACGGTGTGCCGGAACACCGGCAGCATGCCGGCGTGATGTGCGGCCAGCCCGCGCAACAGACCCTCGCGCCATTCGTAGTAGCCGAGCACCGACAGATCCGAGTCCTGCAGATCGGCGCAGCGCCGGTCGATGACCTCGGCGATCCGGGCGCGGTCTTCGTCGGTGGTCAACCGCAGCGGTGAGCGCAGGCACTGCTTGACCGCGGCATCACAACCCGCCCGCGAGAAGACGAAGGTGATGGCGGGTAGCAGACCTTCGGCATCGAGCGTGGTGATGACATCGGGCCGGGACGGTGGCCGGTTCAACCTCGGCCTGCCCTGACCGCGACCGCGGCCGCGCGGGGAGAAGTCGGTCAGTCGGTCGGCTTCGCGCCGGTGGGCGATGTGGCGTACCAGATCCTTGTCGACCAGGGTGTGATCCGAACCTGCGAACAGGTCGAACAACCGCTTGCCCACCATCATGTGCTGGGACAGCGGCACCGGGCGGTGCTCGTCGACCACCACCGTGGTGTCGCCGCGCACGGTCTGGATCCAACCACCGAACTCCTCGGCATTGCTCACCGTGGCCGACAGACTGACCAGCCGGACCTCCTCCGGAAGGTGCAGGATCACCTCCTCCCACACCGCGCCACGCATCCGGTCGGCAAGGAAGTGCACCTCATCCATGACCACATGCGAAAGACCATGCAGGGCATCGGAATCGGCATAGAGCATATTGCGCAACACCTCGGTGGTCATCACCACGACGGGGGCGTCACCGTTGACGGACTGGTCACCGGTCAGCAGACCGATCTTCTCCGGGCCATAGCGACGCACCAGGTCGGCGTGTTTCTGGTTGCTCAGCGCCTTGATCGGGGTGGTGTAGAAGCATTTGCGGCCGGCGGCCAGCGCCAGGTGCACGGCGAACTCCCCGACCACCGTCTTGCCGGCGCCGGTGGGGGCGCACACCAGAACCCCATGTCCGCCCTCCAGCGCGGCACAGCCCCGCACCTGGAATCCGTCGAGACCGAACGGGAGCTGCGCGGCGAAGGCCCGCAGCTCCGGTCCCGCCTCAGGTGGCGTCGTCATCGATCAGCGTCTGTGCCGATACGGGTGCGGGCCGATCGATCGGCTCGGCCGCGGGGATGGGTGCCGCCTCGTCCTCGGGCACGTCGGCCAGTGCTTCCCGCCTGGCCTTGCGCTTGTCGTGGACGCGGGCGACCTGGATGGCGAACTCCAGCAGCAGCGACAGCGCCAACGCCAGCGCCAACATCGAGAACGGATCCGAGCCGGGGGTGGCGAAGGCGGCGAACACGAACAGCGCGAAGATCAGACCGCGCCGCCATTCCTTCAGACGCGCATAGGTCAGGACACCGATCAGGTTCAGCATGATGATCAGCAGCGGGAACTCGAAACTGATCCCGAACACCAACAGCAGGTTGATCAGGAACCCGAAGTATTGCTCACCGGACAACGCCGTCACCTGGACATCGCTGCCGACCGTCAACAGGAAGCTCAACGCGGTGGAGAGCACGACATAGGCCAGCACGGCCCCGCCGATGAACAGCACACCGCCGACGGTGACGAAGGCGATCCCGAACCGGCGTTCCTTCTTGTACAGACCAGGGGTGATGAACGCCCAGAGTTGGTAGAGCCAGACCGGGCAGGCCAGCACGATGCCTGCGGTCAAGGCCACCTTCAACCGCAGCATGAACTGGTCGAAGGGGCCGGTCGCCAGCAGCCGGCACTGCCCGTCGGGGGCAATCGTGGCGCGGGCGGATTCGGGCAGAGAACAGTACGGTCCACGCAGCCATTCACCGAGGCTGTGGAATCCGAAGACGCCGTGGGTGTACCAGAAGAAGCCGATGATGGTGGTCAGCAGCACCGCGACCACCGCGATCAGGAGCCTGTTACGCAGCTCGGCGAGATGGTCGACCAACGACATCGTGCCGTCGGGGTTGGCGCGCTTGCGCCCCGGCATGCGGCCGTTGCGCGGGTTGAGCCTTGAGAAGAATCCGGGGGTCGGCACGGGCAGCCTTAACGTCGGTGCAGGCGAGATCCGCCCGCGACATCATGGCGACGTCGCGCCGCGGGTGGGACGTACTGCAGCTGTCTAGGCCGGTCGTTTGTCGCTGGACTGCTCGGCGGTGTCGACCCGCTCCGAGCTGACCGGGGTGGCCGGGCCGCTGCTCTCGGGCAGCGGGGTGCTCGGCTTGTCGCCGTCCGACTGCATCTCCTTGATCTCGGACTTGAAGATGCGCATCGACTTACCCAGCGAGCGCGCCGCGTCCGGGAGCTTCTTGGCACCGAAAAGCAGGATGAACGCTGCAATCACGATGAGCCAGTGCCACGGTTGAAGACCGCCCAATTCAAACACCTCCAGAGATTGTGGTCGAGTCTACTCGTCTTCGTACGCGAGCACCGCCGCTGCGGCAGTCTGGCGTACCCGGTCGGCGAGCTCGGGCGGGTGCAGCACGCGCACCGCGGACCCGAAGCCCAGTACGAAACGGGCCATCCATTCCAGCGAAGCGTAGGTCATGGCCGCTTCGCAGGCACCGTCGGCAAGCTCGGTCAGCACGCGCAGCGGGTAGTAGTCGAACATCCACCCCGCCGACCTGTCGATCAGCAGCGTCGCCGAGGGCAGCGCCGGATCGGCGTCGAACAATGCGGTGTCGGGGCCCGCGGCGACGGCCGGGGCCGGCGGCCTGGACGGTTCGTCGAGAACCCGCGCCGAGACGATCCGGTCGAAGCGGAACAGCCGCACCCCCTCGGCGCTGCGGCACCAGGCCTCCAGATAGCTGCGATCACTGATCAGCACGACGCGGATCGGATCCACCGTGCGGCTGGACACCGTGTCGTGGGAAGCCGAGTGATACTCCAGTTGCAGCGCCCGACCGGCGCGGGTCGCCTCCCGGACCGCCGCTGCCGATGCACTCTCGGGTTCGGCGGGGGCGACGGTATCCGTCGCGGCTGCCGCGCCGGCCGCCGATTCGATCTTGGCGATGGCGCTGCGGGCCGCTTGGGGGTCGACCATTCCCGGCACATCGAGCAGGGCACGCAGTGCGACCAGCACGCCGGTCGCCTCGGTCGAGGTCAGCCGCAACGGGTGGTCGACACCGGCGGCGAAGGTCACCTCGATGGTGTCCCCGGTGAAGTCGAAATCGATGAGGTCACCGGGGCCGTACCCGGGCAGCCCGCACAGCCAGAGCTGCTCGAGATCGGCGTCGAGTTGTTTGCGGGTGACACCCAACGCCGCCGCCGCCTCATCGCGGGTGACCCGCGGGTTGGCCTTGAAATACGGGACCATGTTCAACAGCCGGACCAGCCGGGTGGACACCTGCGTCGTCATACCGCCTCCCCGCTCGGCGCGCCCGCATGGGCGCGCAACCGGGCCAGCACATCCTCGCGCAGCGAGGCCGGGTCGAGTGCGACGGCATCGGTGCCGTAACTGGCGATCTCACGGCCGAGGCGGTCGAACATCCCGATATCGACGGTGATCTCCTCGCCCGCCCGCCCGCGCCACGCCATGGGGCGAGCGGCGGTGGCCTGCCTGCGCAGCGCCGTGGCCCGCCCCTGCGCGATCCACACCCGTGCCCGCTCGCCGGTCGGGACATCGGCGACCGCCCGCGCCACGATCTCACGCAGGTTCGCCCCGTCGGGGACGGTGACCGCACCCGCAGGGCCGACAGCCTTGGCGCCGGGTCCGATGCGTGACAGCCGGAACGTCCGGGTATCGGCGCGATCCCGGTCGTGGCCGACGACGTACCAGCGGCCACGGTGGGTCACCACGCCCCAGGGTTCCAGCGTGCGGGTCCGGTAGGGGTCGTTGCGGCTCTGCCGATGCTCGAACTGCACCACCCGCCCCGAGTTCGTGGCCGAGAGCAGCACACCGAGCGCCTCCTCCGAACCGCGCAGGCCGGGCAGCGTCGCAGTCGAGCTGATCGCCACGCCGACATCCTCGGAGTCCACCTCGACGCCGGCCGCCCGCAGCTTCAGCAGCGCGCTCTGGGTCGCCGTGACCAACTCCGGGGACTGCCACAGCTGCGTCGCGACCGCCACCGCGGCCGACTCCTCCGCCGTCAACTCGACCGGCGGCAGCGCGTAGGCCTGCCGGTTGATCCGGTACCCCTCGGTGGCGTCGAAGGACGACACCTTGCCCGTCTCCAGCGGGATGCCCAGATCACGCAGTTCGTTCTTGTCCCGTTCGAACATCCGGGAGAACGCCTCGTCCGACGGGCTGTCGGAGTATCCGGCCACGTTCTTGCGGATCTTCTCCGCCGTCAGATACGAACTGGTCGACAGCAGCGCGATCACCAGGTTCATCAGTCTCTCGACCTTGGACGTCGCCACCTCAAGCAGCTTAGGGGGTACCGCCCGCCGCGACGGTGCGCGACGTGCCCATCACATGCTGGCGATGAGTCGCTTGACCCGTTCGTCGACAGACCGGAACGGGTCCTTGCACAGCACGGTGCGCTGCGCCTGGTCGTTGAGTTTGAGGTGCACCCAGTCGACGGTGAAGTCGCGGCCCGCTTCCTGTGCGGCGGTGATGAATTCGCCACGCAACTTGGCGCGGGTGGTCTGCGGCGGGGTGTTGACCGCGGCATCGATGTCCTCGTCGGTGGTGATCCGTGCCGCCAGCCCCTTGCGCTGCAGCAGGTCGAACACACCGCGTCCGCGCTTGATGTCGTGGTACGCCAGATCCAGCTGTGCGATCTTCGGATCGGAAAGCTCCATGTTGTAGCGATCCTGGTAGCGCTGGAACAGTTTGCGCTTGATCACCCAATCGATCTCGGTGTCGACCTTGGCGAAGTCCTGGCTCTCGACCGCATCGAGCTGTCGGCCCCACAGGTCGACGACCTGCTCGATCTGGGTATTGGGCTCGCGGGTCTGCAGATACTCCACCGCCCGGCCGTAGTACTCGCGCTGGATGTCCAGGGCGCTGGCCTGCCTACCGCCGGCGAGGCGCACCGGGCGGCGCCCGGTCAGATCGTGGCTCACCTCGCGGATGGCACGGATCGGGTTGTCCAGCGAGAAGTCGCGGAATGCCACCCCCGCCTCGATCATCTCCAACACCAATGACGCGGTACCGACCTTCAACATGGTGGTCGACTCGCTCATGTTGGAATCGCCGACGATCACATGCAGCCTGCGGTACTTCTCGGCGTCGGCATGCGGCTCGTCACGGGTGTTGATGATGGGCCGGGAACGGGTCGTCGCACTCGAGACGCCCTCCCAGATGTGCTCGGCGCGCTGGGACAGGCAGAAGGTGGCCGACTTGGGGGTCTGGAGCACCTTGCCTGCGCCGCAGATCAGCTGCCGGGTCACCAGGAACGGCAAGAGCACATCGGAGATGCGGGAGAACTCGCCGGCGCGCACGATCAGATAGTTCTCGTGGCAGCCGTAGGAGTTCCCGGCCGAGTCGGTGTTGTTCTTGAACAGGTAGATGTCGCCGCCGATGCCCTCGTCGGCCAAGCGCTGCTCGGCGTCGATGAGCAGGTCCTCGAGCACCCGTTCACCGGCGCGGTCGTGGGTGACCAGCTGGGCGAGGTTGTCACACTCGGCGGTGGCGTACTCCGGATGCGACCCGACATCGAGGTACAACCGGGCTCCGTTGCGGAGAAAGACGTTGGAACTGCGGCCCCAGGACACCACCCGCCGGAAGAGATAGCGTGCCACCTCGTCGGGGCTGAGCCGGCGGTGACCATGAAAGGTGCAGGTCACGCCGAATTCGGTCTCGATTCCCATGATCCGTCGCTGCACACGATCGAGCTTACGGGGTGGGTCCGGGTATCGGTGGGCAAGGCTGGCCAGCGGTTCGTTTTCGGTGTGCGTGCCCGACCCGCGAGTTGCGGCCTAGCCGACCGGCTGTTCGGATTGCCCGTCACCGGGCTCGCCCCCACCGGCGTCCCCTGCGGGCTCCTCGCCGATACTGGGCACCAACGCCTCCAGCGCCGCACCGGTGATCCGCCGGAACGCCCGGCGAGGCCGGTTGGCGTCGAGGATCGCGACCTCCATGGTCGACGGCTCCAACACCCGCGGTTCGGCCCCGTTGCCACCGCCCCGCAGCGCGTTCACCGCGATCGTGACGGCCTCGGCGAGGGTGGCGTTCTCGATGTAGGACTCCCCCAGCGCCGTGGCGATCGGCTCGGTGGTGCCGCCCATGACCACGAAATGCGGTTCGTCGGCGATCGATCCGTCGTAGGTGATGCGGTACAGCTCAGGAGCTTTCGTCTCACCGAAATGGGCCACCTCGGCCACGCACAGCTCCACCTCGAAGGGTTTGGCCTGCTCGGTGAAGATGGTGCCCAGCGCCTGGGCGTAGACGTTGGCCAGCTGCCTGCCGGTCACATCGCGCCGGTCATAGGCATAGCCGCGGGTATCGGCGAACTGGATGCCCGCCACCCGCAGCTTGTCGAATTCGTTGAACCGGCCGACCGCGGCGAACCCGACCCGGTCGTAGAGCTCGCTGACCTTCTGCAGTGAGCGGGACGGGTTCTCGGCGACGAAGAGCACGCCACTGTCGTAGGTCAGCACCACCACGCTGCGTCCGCGTGAAATACCTTTGCGCGCAAGCTCGGAACGCTCACGCATCGCCTGTTCGGGCGAGATGAAATACGGAAAACTCATCAGCCGTTACCGCCCGCGCGTGTCCTCTTGTCGATGACCTGTCGGGCCAGATCGGCGATCCGGGCCTCGGCCACTTCCTCAGCTCCGTCGGCGCCGATCAGCACCGCGGTCGGATAGATGCCGCGCACCAGATCCGGACCACCGGTGGCCGAATCGTCGTCGGCGGCGTCGTAGAGCGCCTCGATGGCGGCCATCAACGCCGAGTCGGCATCGCTGACCTGCGGGTAGAGCTTCTTGATCGAGGATTTCGCGAACAGCGAACCCGAGCCCACCGACTGGAAGCCCTCCTCCTCGATGTTCCACCCGCCGGCGGCATCGAAAGAGACGATGCGCCCGGCGTGGGTCGGATCGACGGCGTCCACATCAAAGGCGACCAGCAGCGGCAGCGCCACGAAACCCTGCAGCGCGGCACCCAGGTTGCCACGCACCATGGTGGCCAGCCGGTTCACCTTGCCGCGGAAGGTCAGTGGGACACCCTCGACCTTCTCGTAATGCTCAAGTTCGACGGCATAGAGCCGGGCGAACTCCACCGCGATGGCCGCGGTACCGGCGATCCCGGTAGCCGCGTAATCGTCGGCGATATGCACCTTTTGGACATCGCGGCTGGCGATCATGTGGCCCTGGGTGGCACGCCGGTCACCCGCGATCAACACTCCACCGGGGTACTTGATCGCCACGATCGTCGTGCCGTGCGGCAGATCCGTCCCGGGTCCGCCGGGCACCTCGCGTCCACTCGGGAGCAGCTGCGGTGCCTGCCGACTCAGAAAATCCGAGAACGACGACAGGTTCAGATGCGTAGCGGTGATATCGAGACTGGTGGGAACCGGCTTATTCGACCACGCCGTCACTGGCCGCCCTTTTGGACATAGGCACGCACGAAATCCTCGGCGTTCTCCTCGAGGACATCGTCGATCTCGTCGAGCAGATCGTCGGTGTCCTCGGCAAGCTTCTCGCGACGCTCCTGCCCGGCCGCGGATGCGCCGGCGACGTCATCGTCCTCACCGCCGCCACCGCCACGCTTGGTCTGCTCCTGAGCCATCGCTGCCTCCTGATTGCTCTGTCCGGTTCTTTCACATTACCGGTCGGCACCGGTATTACTCGGGTTAGCCGGAGTTAACGGCCGTCACGTCGTGAGCTGCTCGACCAGTTCGGCGGCGCTGTCCACCGAATCCAGCAGTGCACCCACGTGCGCCTTGCTGCCGCGCAGCGGCTCCAGGGTCGGGATGCGCACCAGCGAATCCCCGCCGAGGTCGAAGATCACCGAGTCCCAGCTGGCCGCCGCGATATCGGCACCGAACCGGCGCAGACATTCGCCGCGGAAGTACGCCCTGGTGTCGGTGGGCGGATTGTCCACGGCATCGAGCACCTGTTGCTCGCTGACCAGCCGTTGCATCGATCCACGGGCGACCAGGCGGTTGTACAGGCCCTTGTCCAGGCGGACATCGGAATACTGCAGATCCACCAGCTGCAGGCGCGGCGCGGACCACGTCAGGTTCTCGCGGTTACGGAAGCCTTCGAGCAGTCTGAGCTTGGCGGGCCAGTCCAGGATCTCGGCGCATTCCATCGGATCGCGCTCCAGCAGGTCCAGCACATGCGCCCAGGTGTCGATGACGTGGCTGGCCCGTGCGTCTGGCTCGCGGGCGTCGACCAGTTTGGCCACCCGGTCGAGGTAGATGCGTTGCAGCGCAAGCGCTGTCAACTCCCGCCCGTCGGCGAGTGCGACCGTCGCCCGCAGCGAGGGATCGCGGCTGATGACATGGACCGCGTGCACCGGCCGGGCCAACGCGAGATCGGACAGGTCGATACCGTGCGCCGGCCCCTCCTCGATGAGGTCGAGAACCAGTGAGCTGGTGCCGACCTTGAGATAGGTCGACGTCTCGGCCAGGTTCGCGTCGCCGATGATGACGTGCAGGCGGCGGTACTTGTCCGCGTCGGCGTGCGGCTCGTCGCGGGTGTTGATGATGCCGCGCTTGAGCGTGGTCTCCAAGCCGACCTCGACCTCGATGTAGTCCGCACGCTGGGACAGCTGGAAGCCAGGCTCGTCACCGGAGGGTCCGATCCCCACCCGGCCGGAGCCGGTGACGACCTGACGGGACACCAGGAACGGGGTGAATCCGGCGATCACCGAGGAGAACGGCGTCTGCCGGGACATCAGATAGTTCTCGTGCGTGCCGTAGGACGCGCCCTTGCCGTCCACATTGTTCTTGTAGAGCTGCAGTTTCACCGCCCCGGGCACGCTGGCCACATGGCGCGCCGCCGCCTCCATGACCCGTTCGCCGGCCTTGTCCCAGATGACCGCGTCCAGCGGATCGGTCACCTCCGGCGCGGAGTACTCCGGGTGGGCGTGATCGACATAGAGCCGAGCGCCGTTGGTCAGGATCATGTTGGCGGCACCGACCTCGTCGGCGTCGACGATGGGCGCCGGGCCGGTGCCGCGGGACAGGTCGAAGCCGCGGGCATCGCGCAGCGGCGATTCCACCTCGTAGTCCCACCGCGTGCGCTTGGCCCGCTGTAACCCGGCGGCCGCGGCGTAGGCCAGCACCGCCTGGGTCGAGGTCAGGATCGGATTCGCCGTGGGGTCCGACGGCGAGGAGATGCCGTATTCGACCTCGGTCCCGATAATCCGTTGCATGACCAGAGCCTAGGCGACGTGCCCCGTCGCGACGTCGGCGCGTCTATCGGCGGATGGGTGCGGTCGCGGCGCGTGCGGCCAGGTGTTCGGGCCTGCACCGCTGCGCGGCGTACGGCGCCACGAGCCGGTTCTCCACGGAGTTGAACACCAGGAACACATTCGACCTCGGCAGCGGGGTGATGTTGGAACCCGAACCGTGCAGCAGATTGCAGTCGAACCACAGTGCGCTGCCCGCCGCGCCGGTGAACTGGTCGATGCCGTATGCATCGACGGCCTTGGTCAGCGTGTCGCGGTCGGGAACACCGAACTGCTGGGCCACCAACGATTTCTCGTGGTGGTTGTCGGGCGTGGCGCCCACGCAGGGATAGAAGGTGTGGTGCGATCCCGGGATCACCATCAACGAGCCGTTGTAGGGGTAGTTGGGCGTCAGCGCGATCGAGCAGGACACCGCGCGCATGCGGGGCATCCCGTCCTCGGCATGCCAGGTCTCGAAATCGGAATGCCAATAGAAACCGGACCCGGTGAACCCGGGCATCAGATTGATCCGGGCCTGATGGATGTAGACATCGCCGCCGAGCAGCTGCCGGGCGATCGGTAGCACGGTGTCCGAGCGCACCACATCGGCGATCAACCCGCTCAGTAGATGGGGCGCGAAGATCGACCGGATCGCACCACCCGGTTCGCGGATCAGCCGCCGGTCACCGGGTGCCAGATCGGCGGCCAGCCGCTCGATCTCGGTACCGATCGGCCCCACTGCCTCGGTGCCGATGGTGTCGGGGCGGATAAGGTAGCCACGCTCATCGAAGCGATCGAGATCGTCGGCGCTCAACGGTCCCGATGCGCCCGTCCGGTCACACCACACGGCGGGATCTCGGCGCTCGATCGGTGAGATCGCGTGGTCCAACCGGCTCGGGTACGGATCGTGCAGTGCGTGCAGAACAGCGGAACTCATGCCGTCTCCACCTGCTGCGGCGCCGGGTAGGCGCCGGTGGCGTCGTGGACCTCGGCGCCGGTCACCGGCGGATTGAACACACAGAGCATCCGCAACTGCTCGACACAGGTGACGCGATGCCGTTCGTGCCCGTTCAGCAGATACATGGTTCCCGGTCCCAGCTGATGGTCCTCCCCGGTCTCCAGATTGGTCAGGGTGCCGCGGCCCTCGGTCACCCAGACCGCCTCGACATGATGCTGATAGTGGAATTCGCTGACCGAATCGGATTCGATGACGGTCTCGTGGAAGGAAAATCCGACCCCGTCGCCGGCCAGGATGATCCGCTTGGATCGCCAGGCGCCTGCTGCCACGTCGCGTTCGGTGCCGGTGATCTCGGCGGTGGTGCGCACGATCATGAAATCAACTCCTCGTTGCGGGTGCGGTGGATTCTTCTCAGACGGCGGCGGTGACCGATTCGGCGAGGATCTGCAGTCCCGATTCCAGATCGTCACGCGAAGTCGTCAGCGGCGGAAGCAGTTTGACGACCTCATCGGACGGCCCGCTGGTCTCGATCAAGGCACCGCGGTCGAAGGCGGCCCGGCAGACCCGTCCGGCCGCCTCGGCCTCCTCGAAACGCAGTCCCTGCGCCATGCCGCGGCCGCGGGCCGACACACCGTGGTGATTCGCCGCGATACGGTCGAGCCCATCGCGCATCATCGCGCCCTTCTGGGCCGTCTCGGTGGCGAATTGTTGACTCGACCAATATGTTTCGAGCGCCTTGGCGGCCGTCACGAAGGCCGGGTTGTGGCCGCGGAACGTGCCGTTGTGTTCACCGGGCGCCCACACGTCCAGATCCCGACGCAACAGGGTCAGCGCCATGGGCAGTCCGTAACCGCTGATGGATTTCGACAGCGTGACGATATCGGGCACGATGCCTGCGGCCTCGAAGGAGAAGAACTCCCCGGTGCGACCGCACCCCATCTGCACATCGTCGACGATCAGCAGGATGTCGCGGTCGCGACAGAGGTCGGCAAGGGCGCGTAGCCATTCCACGCGCGCCACGTTGAGTCCGCCCTCCCCCTGGACGGTCTCGACGATCACGGCGGCGGGGCGATTCAGGCCGCTGCCGGAGTCGTCGAGCACGCGCTCGAACCAGCCGAAGTCCTCGGTGACGCCGCCGAAATAGTTGTCATAGGGCATCGGGGTGGCATGTACCAGCGGGATGCCCGCACCAGCGCGCTTCATGGAGTTGCCGGTGACCGACAGTGCGCCGAGGGTCATCCCGTGAAAGGCATTGGTGAAGCTGATGATCGACTCGCGACCGGTGACCTTCCTGGCCAGCTTCAAGGCCGCCTCGACCGAGTTCGCACCGGTGGGACCGGGGAACTGCACCTTGTAGTCGAGTCCGCGCGGGGTGAGGATCAAGCGCTCGAATGTCTCCAGGAACTGCTGCTTGGCGGTCGTCGCGATATCCAGTGAGTGCACGATCCCGTCCGCGGCGAGGTAGTCCAGCAAGGCGCGCTTGAGGATCGGATTGTTGTGTCCGTAGTTCAGCGCACCCGCTCCGGCGAACATGTCGAGGAAGGTGCGCCCCTCGGTATCGGTGACCCAGGAGTCACGGGCCGTTGCCAGGGTGGTCGGCCAGGCCCGACAGTAGCTGCGGACCTCGGACTCCACCGACGCGTACACCGCGGGAAGGTCGGCCTCGCTCAGCGATGAGGCACCGTGAAGCAGGGTTGGTTCGAGCAGCAAGAAACTATCCTCCATTGGATATCGACCATCTTCAACGAGATGGTTTGGTGCACTGTGTTTTTGCGGGGGAAGAGCGCGTGATCAGGTGGTTGCCGGAGCGACGACGGGTCCGATGCGCAGCAGCGGTTCGTCGGCATGGGTCAGATCGGGGTCGAGTTGCGCAGCGGTGAAATGCGGTTGCTCCGCCATCGGCACACCGTGGCGTCGGGCAAATGCCGCGAAGAACGCCCGCGACGGCGCGTTGTCGGGGGCGACGGTGGCTTCCACCATGAGCGGTCGGCCACCACCGTCTCGTGCGACGCGGTGCACCAGGTTGTCGAGCATCGCGGCGGCGATCCCCCTGCCCTGCATGGCCGTTGCGACGGCGACCTGCCAGACGAACAACACCGCGCGCCGGTTCGGCGGCGAGTAGCCGGTGATGACTCCCGTCACCCGACCGTCGACCTCGGCAACGACCGAGGTGTCGGCGAAGTCGGTGGCGAACAAGAGATACGCGTATGTCGAATTGAGGTCCAGCACATCGGTTTCGGCGACCAGGCGCCGGATGGCGATCGCATCGCTACCGCGCGGCCGGCGCAGCACGGGCGCCGGGATCTCGCCGTTTCCATCTTGCGGGACAGGGGTTTTGGTCGTGCCGTTCATCTTCAGTAAAAGTCACCACCGAGCAGTTATCGATCATTGGGGAGTTTCGTATCTTCGGTGAGATGAACGTAATCAGAAGGCTGCGCGGCGATCAACCACCACCACCCACGAAGCGTCGACCGTGACATCACCCCAACCTGGGGAAAGCCTGACAATCCCCAGCGCCGCACACCAGAGGGTGTCGTTACCGAATTGTGACCTTGGTTTCGATGCTGTGACCGCGCTCACGTGCACCGATGATGTCGGCCGGCAGTATGTTCGATTCCGCCGCCCATGCCGCGGCCGACGGCTATCGTCGACTGCAGCCATAGCAGAAAGCAGCTGGTCGAGACGTCGCATGACGCGCCAGACCGTCGGCGCGCCACGCGTGGCCACACCGTCATGCTCATCGTTGACAGCGGGGCGTGGGGGCCGGTGCACACGTGACGCGCCGACCTCGCGCTCGACCGGTGCGCCCCGCGCATCCCGGGCCGACCACCAAGCCGGTAGACATAGAGGTCTATGAGAGTGCTGATCGTCGAGGACGAACCTCGGCTGAGTTCCACCCTGGCCATCGGTCTGCGGGCCGAGGGGTTCGTCGTCGTCGAGGCCGCCAATGGCGTCGACGGTCTGTGGCAGGCCACCGAGAACGATTTCGACGTCGTGGTGCTCGACATCATGCTGCCCGGCCTCAACGGCTACGAGGTGCTGCGCCGGATGCGCGCCAAATCGGTCTGGACCCCGGTGCTGATGCTGACCGCCAAGGATGGTGAGTACGACCAGACCGACGCCTTTGACCTCGGCGCCGACGACTACCTGACCAAGCCGTTCTCCTTCATCGTGCTGGTCGCCCGGCTGAAGGCCCTGGTTCGGCGTGCCGCACCCCACCAGCCACCTGTGCTGACCGCCGGAACACTGTCGGTCGACCCGGGTCGGCGCACGGTGCAGCGCGGCGACAAGGCGCTCTCGCTCACCCCACGCGAGTTCGGCCTACTGGAGTACCTGATGCGCAACAAGAACGTCGCGGTCACGAAGGCCGATATCCTGCACAACGTCTGGGACGCGCATTACGACGGTCCGGACAATGTCGTCGAGGTCTACATCGGTTATGTCCGACGGAAGATCGACATCCCCTTCGGCACCAGCACCATCGAAACCATCCGCGGCGTCGGCTACCGGTTGACCGCCGACGACAACTGAACCACCGCGCGGGTACCGCCGCCGGGGCGGTCCTCGATGCTCACCCGACCGCGGTGCGCCGCGACGATCTCGGCGACGATGGCCAGCCCGAGGCCGGTACCGCCGGCATCCCGCGAGCGCCCTTCGTCCAGCCGCACGAAACGATCGAACACCCGCTGCCGGTCCGCAGGCGGGATTCCCGGCCCGTCATCGCCGATGCTGAGCACCGCGGTGTCACCGGTGGTGCGGAGTTCGACCTCGACCGACGAGACGGCGTGGCGCGCGGCGTTGTCGACGAGGTTGCGCAGCACCCTGGCCAGCGCGGCCGGATCGCCGCTGACGCGCACCGGCTCGATGACGGACCGCACCTCGATACGCGCTCCCGCATCGGTCGATCCGTCGATCTCGCGCCGCATCCGACGCACCGCGTCGGCGGCCAGGTCGTCGAGATCGACATCATCGCGACGCAGATTCCACCCCCGCTCATCGGCGCGGGCCAATAACAGCAGGTCGTCGATCAGCGAGCGCATGCGTTGCGCCTCCGGCATCAGAGTGTGCTCGGCAAGCTCGGCATTGAGCAGTTCCGGATGGGCCTGAGCGACTTCGAGAGCGGAGATGATCGTGGCCAGCGGACTGCGCAACTCGTGAGAGGCATCGCCGACGAAGCGCTGCTGGGCGGCGTGGCCGGCCTCGACACGCGCGAGCATCTGGTTCATCGTCAGCGCAAGCGCCGCTATCTCGTCACGCCCCTCGGGCACCGGGACCCGACCGGTGAGATCGGATGTGGTGATCTCGGCGACCCGGGACCGGATATCGTCCACCGATCGCATCGATCGGCGCACCAACAGATACGTTGCCGCGGCGGAGACCCCGATCACCACCGGCGCCGCCACCGCAAGCGCACCGACCACGGTGGCGACCGTCGAGATGACCACACGGCTGCCCTCACCGACCACGACGGTGTAGCGATCCCCGTCGGGCCCCACCACCGACTGGGCGCTGAACCGAATCTGACCCACTGCCGAATCATGTTCTGGCATACCGATCAACGGGCCGGGACCGATCTGGTCGATGGGGATCAACGGGGTATCCGGTGCGCCCGGCGACCGACGCACCACGGTGGACTGGCCGTCGATCACCTGGACGGACAGGATCCTGGTATCGGTCGACAACAGTTCGGCATCCAGCGCGGCCGGGCCACCGGTGGCGACCGCTGCGGCCACCCGGGCCACGCGCGCGGCCGCGGCGTTGTCGACGCCGGTGAGCATCGATTGGTAGAGCACCCAGGACACCACGACCGCGGTGACGGCCAGCGCGCCGAGCACCACGCTCGCCGCGACGAATGCCGACCGTGCCGAGATCCCCCATTCGCCGGGGCGGGTCAGCACGGGTCTCATGCGTCCACTGTGCCAAACAACCGGCCACCGATACCGCACAATATGGCGGTGTCCGAGTCCAGCCCACGAGCGAGCGACGAGCAGGTGCACGAGTGGTTCCTGCACAGAGGTTTGCCGCTGGTGCTCACCCGGCGCGTGCGATCGCGTGCATTGATCGAGCGCTCCGCCCCGATGATCAGCTCGGTCGGAGCCTTGACGGCGGTGACGATGCTGCTTGCCGAGATCACCGGCGCGGAACCGAACTACGGATACGCGCTGCGCCTCGGCATCATCGCCGTGGTTCTGCTGGCCGCGCCCTTCGCGCTGTATGTGCTGCATCGCCGCGACACCACGCTCGGCGAGGTGGTGCGCCGGTGGGGCGCCTGGTTGGTCATGGCGATCTTCGTCATCGTCATGCCCGTGACGGTCAACGGCGCGACCGCCGCGGCGGCCGCCGAAGTTCCGCTCTTCGTGCTGATCTCGCTCATCGCGATCTGGTTGACCTACCTGGGTTTCGGATCGATCGCGTCATGGGCATTTCGCTTCGCCTGGGTCCAGCTCGGTGCGCTCGGCAATCTGATGAGCCGTGCACTGCCGCTGCTGATGCTCACCGTGGTGGTCTACTTCACCGGTGAGCTGTGGCAGCTCGCCGCCCGCATGACCCGGCAACGCCTCTGGCAGACAATCGGTTTCCTGGCTCTGATCGCCCTGCTGTTCATGGTCACGACGATCCGCGACGAGGTCAAGGCACTGCGCGAGGATCGGGCCGGGCAAACCGATCCGGCAAGCCTGCTTGCCGGGACCCCGCTGGCCCCGCCCGCCGGCCACCAGCCCACCCGCACGCCACTGTCGCGCGCCGAACAGGTCAACGTGGTGGCCGTGATGGTGGTGTCGCAGGCCATCCAGGTGGTGCTGTTCACCGCGGGCCTGTTCGCCTTCTTCCTTGCGTTGGGCATCATCGCGGTCCCCTATGAGGTGACGGTGCTGTGGGCCGGTGAGCAGACCTGCGCGGTCGGCGAACCCCCCTGCGCGGGAACCTGGTTCGGAATTCACATTCCGATTCCGCAGACGGTGGTGCACACCTCGCTGTTCGTCGCGGTGCTCTCGGGCCTGTACTTCACGGTGAGCACGAGTGTCGACCCGCTGTACCGCGAGCGGTTCTTCGATCCACTGGTCGCCGACGTTGCCGTCAGCCTCGCCGGCCGTGACGCCTACCTGGACATGGAGTCTGCCAGCTGAGTCTCGGAGTTTGCACTGCAAATTGTCAGACTCGGACATAGAATCCCTACGCTGCGCATCACCGGCGACCGTCCTGTGAGTGTCGATTACTGCGCAACACGGGATGAAGGGAAATCATCATGGCTAAATTCGTGCTGCCCGCCGTCGCTGGTTTGTTCGCAGCCGGGCTCGCATTCGCCGCGCCTGCCTATGCCGACGAGGCAGGCTATTTCACCGCTTTGACCGAATACGGATACGGCGACACCTCCCAGGATGTCGCCCTGGATCTCGGGTACTCGGTTTGCAAGGACCTGGCCAACGGGGTGCCCATGCAGGTCACGCTCGATGCCATCTACGAGAACACCAACGAGAACGTCAACCACGAAGACGCCACCTTCATCTACAAGACCGCCATCGTCCACCTCTGCTGAGCATCGGCGAACGCATGCCCGGGCCCGCGGGTAGCGGCGCAGGCGCGGGTGCGGCGGGCCGGGACTGAACCGCGCGCCCCCATTGGGTGCCCGCGAGAACCATTGCCGCGCCCAGCAATCCGACCGGTGTCAGCGACTCCCCCGCGAGACAGACCGCGATCAGGACCGCCCATACGGGCTCGGTGCCGAGCATCAGCGCCACCCGGGCCGGCGAGCTGCGCCGTACCGCCCAGACCTGGAGCCCGAACGCGAACACCGTGCAGGCGATGGCGAGATACCCGGTCAGGGCCCACTGGCACAGCGACATGTCCAGCACCGCGCCGGACTGACCGAGCAGCACCGCCGGTACCGCGGTCAGCACCGACACGGTGCACAGCTGGATCAGGGTCACCGCCGCCGGATCGACGATGCCCGGACGTCGCGCCATCACCGTGATGTGGAGTGCGCGCACCACCGCAGCCAGCGCGATCAGAGCATCACCGGCCCCTGGCGCGGTGAAGCCACCGGACTGGGTGAGCAGCGCACACCCCAGCACCACCATCGCCGCGGGCACGTAGAACAGCGCAGGGGTTCCGCCGCGCGCCAGCAGCGGCGTCACGACCACGGTGAGCGCCATGATGAGTCCGGCGTTGGACGCCGATGTCTGCGTCACTCCGTAGGTCTCGGCGATGCAGATGACGGCAAGGATCACCCCGAAGAGCGAGCCCGAAGCGAGCTCGGCGCGCGTGATACGCCGCAATCGCCGCCCCATCAGCACGGCCAGCACGACGGCGGCAAGGGTGAAGCGCACCGCCAGGAAGCCGAACACCCCTGAGGGAACGGCGGATTCCTTGATGGCCAGGTAACTCGAACCCCAGACTGCCGCCACGGCCAGCAGAGCGAGGTCGACGCGGTAACGGGTCACCGGGACAGCGTGGCCGCTCGACAACCATGCAGTCCAGCTACAGATTCTTAACGATAGAAGTAGCATCACTACATGGATGTGCATCGGTTGCGGATGCTGCGCGAACTCGCCGACCACGGCACGGTCGCCGCGGTCGCCGACGTGCTGTCGATGACACCATCGGCGGTCTCCCAGCAGTTGAAGACGTTGCAGCGCGAAGCCGGTGTCACCCTGCTCGAGCCTGCGGGCCGCCGTGTCCGGCTCACCGATGCCGGACGGGTATTGGTCGGTCACGCCGACCACGTGCTGGCAGCGCTGGAGCGGGCGCACGCGGACATGGACAGCTATCGCAGCACACCACGCGGTCAGGTGACGGTCTCGTTCTTCCCGTCCGGTGCCGCGATGTTGTTGGCGCCGTTGATCGGCGACGCCGGCGCACACGGTGTCGAGGTACTCGGCCGAGATATCGACGTTCCGGCGGCCCACGCACCCCAGCAGCTCACGGAGTTCGACGTGGTCGTCGTGCACCGCGACGACCGCGATACGAGCTCATGGGGACCGAGGTTCAGCTCGACGGTGCTCCTGCGCGAACCGCTCGATGTGCTGCTGTGGCCGACGCACTCGCTGGCAACGCGGCCCCGGGTCGATCTCTCCGAACTCGCCGGCCAGGACTGGGTCGGTGTGGCGGGCGGCCTGATGGTCGACGATGCGTTCAAGTCGATGGCCACCCTGACCGGATCCAGCCCGCGAATCATTCAACGAGTGAACGACTTTCGCGTCGCCGAAGAACTGGTTGCCGCCCGGATCGGTATCGCCCTGCTACCCCGCTACGTCACGCTGGCACGCGATCTGGTCCGCGTGCCGATCGGCGATGTGCGGCTGGCCAGGCGGATCGAGGCCGTCACCCGTGCCGGCGCCGAGTCGCGCCCTGCGATCGCACTGGTGCTTGCTCAGCTCCGTGCGATCGCAGCGGGGATCGTGTCCACCAGCGAATAGGTGTTGGCCAGATCGTCCTGGGTGACGATCGCCTCGGCGCCGGTGGTGTCGACGACGACCGGCACATCGGGGACATACGAGTGGAAACCCCAGCCCGCGGGCAGGGACAACCGCGCAGCCAGATCGCTGAGGTCGGCCATCTCCAGGTCCTTGTCGACGGTCTGACTGTAGGTCTGCATGATCCATCGGCGACCGTCGGGATCGCTGAGTTCATACACGCGGCGTCCGGCGTCGAACACGAACACCGCCCGCCGATCCACCCGATTCTCGCCGTAGGGCGACGGGTTCATCGCCGACAGTCTGACCGTCGCCTGGCGCAGCATGTCCAGGCCGCCGAACGTGGCACGCGGCATGGCCTCACCGGGTGCCTTCTCGATGCGGCTCATCAGCCAGTACCTCGGACCGTTCAGATGCGCCGCGAGCACACCATGCTCGGCCGCGATCGCCGTGGCGTCCAGGGCATCCCACAGCCGCGCCGGACAATCGTTGAGCCCGAAGGTGTTGTAGACCGTCGCCTGCAGCCCGCCCTCGGCTGCCTCCACCAACAAGACCTCGCCGTAGCGCTTGCCGAAAACGTCGACACCGGCTGACTGCACCGCAGGATTCTAAACCGCGATCTACAGGTACTGACCCAGATTCGACTCGGTATCGATGGCCCGGCTGGCCGACGAACTCTTGCCGGTGACGAGCGTGCGGATGTAGACGATCCGCTCGCCCTTCTTCCCCGAGATCCTGGCCCAGTCGTCCGGATTCGTGGTGTTGGGCAGATCCTCGTTCTCGGCGAACTCGTCGACGATCGAGTCGAGCAGGTGCTGGATACGCAGACCCTTCGACCCCGTCTCCAGCACCGACTTGATCGCGTACTTCTTGGCCCGATCGACCACGTTCTGGATCATCGCGCCGGAGTTGAAGTCCTTGAAGTACATGACTTCCTTGTCACCATTGGCATAGGTGACCTCCAGGAATCGGTTGTCGTCGATCTCGGCGTACATCCGGTCGACGACCTTCTCGATCATCGACTTGATGGTCAGCGCGCGGTCGCCGCCGAACTCGTCGAGATCGTCGGAGTTGACCGGCAGATCCTCGGTGAGGTATTTGCTGAAGATGTCCTGTGCCGCTTCGGCATCGGGCCGTTCGATCTTGATCTTCACGTCGAGGCGGCCGGGCCGCAGGATGGCCGGGTCGATCATGTCCTCACGGTTGGAGGCGCCGATCACGATGACGTTCTCCAGGCCCTCGACACCGTCGATCTCGGAGAGCAGCTGAGGCACGACCGTGGTCTCCACGTCCGAACTCACACCGGTGCCACGGGTCCGGAAGATCGAGTCCATCTCGTCGAAGAACACGATCACCGGGGTGCCCTCAGAGGCCTTCTCGCGGGCCCGCTGGAAGATCAACCGGATGTGCCGCTCGGTCTCACCGACGAACTTGTTGAGCAGCTCCGGGCCCTTGATGTTGAGAAAGTAGCTCTTGGCCTCGCGGGACTCCTCGCCACGCAGTTCGGCCATCTTCTTGGCCAGCGAATTGGCGACAGCCTTGGCGATCAGCGTCTTGCCGCACCCGGGCGGGCCATAGAGCAACACACCCTTGGGCGGCCGCAACGCGTACTCGCGGTAGAGGTCCTTGTGTAGGAACGGAAGCTCGACGGCATCGCGGATCTGCTCGATCTGGCGGGTGAGGCCGCCGATATCGCCGTAGCTGACATCGGGCACCTCCTCCAGGACCAGATCCTCCACCTCGGCCTTGGGGATGCGCTCGAAGGCGTAACCGGCCTTGGTGTCGACCAGCAGCGAGTCACCGGGGCGCAGCTTGCGTGGCTGCCCGTCATCGAGGTCGGTCTCGTCGACCTCGACGCCCTCGGGCAGGAACTCGGCGGCGATCAGCGGTTCGGCCAGCCACACGATGCGCTCCTCGTCGGCGTGGCCGACGACCAGGGCGCGGTGACCGTCGTCCAGGATCTCCCGCAGGGTGCTGATCTCGCCGACAGCCTCGAAGGTGCCTGCCTCCACGACGGTCAACGCCTCGTTCAACCGGACCGTCTGCCCCTGCTTCAGACCGGCGACCTCGATATTGGGCGACAGCGTCAGCCGCATCTTGCGGCCGGAGGTGAAGACATCGACGGTCTCGTCCTCGTGTGTGGCCAACAACACCCCGTAGCCGCTGGGCGGCTGACCGAGACGATCGACCTCCTCGCGCAGCGCGAGCAGCTGCTGACGGGCCTCCTTGAGGGTGTCCATCAGTTTCGCGTTGCGCGCGGCCAACGAATCGATGCGCGCCTCGAGTTGCTGGATGTCACGGGCGCTGCGCAGGCCGCTGCCCGCTCCCACCGTCTGCTCGAGTTGTTCACGAAGTGCCGCAGCTTCGCGGCGCAACCTCTCCAGTTCGGCGGCATCCTCGGCGGACAAGCCCGAACGCTCGGAATCAGTCATGTTGCGCTCCCTCCCGCACCGAATGTTGGCGCAGTAACAACTTCAACGCTACCGGCGATTCAGCCTTTGTGTGCGGTCTAGGAATTCGACACACCAGCAACGCTGTTAACCTCACTGAATACTTGGCCCGTTGGAAAGGACCACTGTGCTCATCAAAACCCTCGTTACCGGCGTAGTGACCAGTGCCGCAGCAGCCGGTCTGGTGACCGCCGCAGCTGCGGGCGTGTCGTCGGTGACGGCGAGCAACGCGCCGGCAATCGTTCCTGTGGTGTGGGATACCCCGCTGCCACAGTCACCCGCCCCCGATCTGGCCGCGCCGTTGACGCAAACGCTCACCGCGCTCGCCAGCCCAGGATCGTTCGCCGGTAAGGCGCCCTATATCCAGGGCGGCGTCGGGCGGTTCGAGTCCATCGCGGCCGACCGCGCGTACAGCAACGCGGCACGCGAGGGCAAGTTCCCGCTCACCTTCAACGTCGCCGACATCGACGTCAACGGTCCGGTCGCCACCGCCAACGTCACCGCGACCGCGGCCACCGGCGGCACCGCCACCCAGCCGGTCACGTTCATCGCAGGGCCCAGCCCCACCGGCTGGCAGGTCACCAAGCAGTCCGCGCTGTCGCTGCTCTCGGCGGCAGGCTGACCGTACGGCAATGCGCCGCACCGGGGGTGTGCCCCTCACCACGAAGCAGGCATTGAGCGCCGTCACCTCGGTGGCGGCGCTCTTGCTGTCCGGATGCGCCGACCAGCCCGGCGGCGGGCCCGCCGCACAGTCCCCGGCGACAGCTCCCACCAGCACTTCCTCGATACCATTCCAGCCGCCCGCGGCGGCGCTGCCGGCACCGGAGGCGCTCACCGAGGTACTGGGAAAGCTGGCCGACCCTTCGATTCCCGGCGCGCAAAAGGTGCCGCTGGTGCAATTCGCCACCCCGGAGGACGCCGCGGCGCTCGATCGTTTCGCCAAGGCCACCGTCGATGCCGGCCTGGCTCCGCTGGCGTTTCAGGCGGCCGATCTGACGTGGGCGGACGGCGCGGGCGGCGAGGGCCGAGATGCCGGGGATGTCGTGGCGACAGTCACGGTCGCACCCGCCAATCCGATTCCCGGCGCCGCACCATTCACCTTCCCGATGCAGTTCACCCTGCACGACGGCGCTTGGCAGTTGACCAGGGAAACCGCCGATGAACTGCTCGAGTTGCAGGCGCAGAACCCGCTTCCCGCCGCGCCACAGACGCCGCCGCGCTAGACCTGTTGCTTGCGCCGTTTGAGCAGCGTCGGGGTGATGGTGCCCGGGGCAAGCTTGCGCGCCGATATCAGGAACGCCGTGTGCCCACGCATATTGTGCTGGGGCCGCACCGCCAGACCGACGACGTTCCAGCCCCGCTGCATGGTCTCCCAGGACCGCGGCTCGGTCCAGCACTGCTGTTCGCGCAGCGCCTCGACCGTGCGGGACAGCTGCGTGACGGTGGCGACATAGATGATGAGCACCCCGCCGGCCACCAGGGCGCCGGCGACCGTATCGAGTACCTCCCACGGCGCGAGCATGTCCAGCACCACCCGGTCGATCTCCCGATCGGGCTCGGCCTTTCCGTCAGCGACCGGATACTCGTTGAGGTCGGCGATGCGCAGATCCCAGTTGGCCGGCCGCTCGCCGAAGAAGGTCTCGACATTGCGGATGGCATGCACGGCATGGTCGTCGCGGACCTCGTAGGAGATCACCTGCCCGGCCGGCCCGACCGCGCGCAGCAGCGAGCACGTCAGCGCACCCGATCCGGCGCCCGCCTCCAGCACCCTGGCACCGGGGAAGATATCGCCCTCGTGGACGATCTGCGCGGCATCCTTGGGGTAGATCACCTGGGCGCCACGCGGCATCGAGAGCACATAGTCGATCAACAGTGGGCGCAGCACCAGGAACGGGTCGCCGTTGGTGGACTTCACGACGCTGCCCTCGGGCAGGCCGATCACACCATCGTGCGGGATCGCCCCGCGATGAGTGTGGAACTCGGCACCAGGGCTGAGCACCACCGTGTAGTGCCGCCCCTTGGCGTCGGTGAGTTGCACGCGATCGCCGACGACGAACGGACCAGTGATTGCCACGGGGCCCTAGCCTGCCAGACGCGCCGCGGAAGACCGCCGAGGGCATGCGCTGATTGTCGGGACCCCGACATGCGCTGATTGTCGGGACCCCGACATGCGCTGATTGTCGGGACCCCGACATAGGCTTCCGGACATGAGCGTCGCCACCACGACAGGAACGGCAACCGCTCGGCGCCCTGCGTTGTCCCCATCGCGCGCCGGCGATTTCAAACAGTGCCCGTTGTTGTACCGTTTCCGAGCCATCGACCGCCTGCCCGAGCCGGTGTCCGCGGCTCAGCTACGGGGATCGGTGGTGCACGCCGCGCTCGAGGACCTCTACGCCCTGCCTGCCGCCGAGCGCGACCACGACACCGCACTGGCACTGGTCGATCCCGCGCTGGAACGGGTCGCCGCCGAGCAGGCCGCCGGAGGCCAGGAACTCGATGCCGAACTGCGCCCCGCACTCGTGCGCGATGCGCGCAAGCTGCTCTCGGGTTACTACCGGCTGGAGGATCCGACCCGGTTCGACCCGCACAGCTGCGAACAGCGGGTCGAGGTCGAGCTCGATGACGGCACGCTGCTGCGCGGGTTCGTCGACCGCATCGACGTTGCCCCCACCGGCGAGATGCGCGTGGTCGACTACAAGACCGGCAAGGCACCGTCGGAGCTGTGGGCGCTGGCCGAAGCCAAAGCGCTGTTCCAGATGAAGTTCTATGCGGTGGCGCTGTGGCGATCTCGCGGCGTGTTACCCGCCCGGTTGCGGCTGATCTATCTGGCCGACGGCCAGGTGCTGGACTACTCCCCCGATCCGGAGGAGTTGGTCCGGTTCGAGCGCACCCTGACCGCCATCTGGCGCGCCATCCAATCGGCCGGGCGCACCGGCGATTTCCGGGCCAAGCGATCCAAGCTGTGTGATTGGTGCGCACACCAGGCGCGGTGTCCCGAATTCGGTGGCGCGCCGCCGCCGTACCCGGGCTGGCCGGAGGCGCCCGCCGAATGACGGCCGCCAGCGCCGACGCCTCGTTGGCACCGCACTACCGTCGGCTCGGATCCGATGGCGGGGTTCAGCTGTTCGAATCGACCATCAGCACGGCCAGCAACTGGGGTACCGCCATCCAGCACGGCTCCCCGCCGCTTGCCCTGCTGACCAAGGCCATCGAGGAGCTGTACCTCGACCGGCCCCAGCTGCGGGTGGGGCGTCTCCTGCTCGACATCCTCGGCGCCGTCCCGGTCGCACCCGTGCGGGTGCGCGCGTGGGTGCAACGGCCGGGTGCACGGATCAGTCTGGCGGTCGCCGAGATGTGTCCGGCCGACGCGCCGGACCGTCCGGTCGCCCGGGTGAGCGCATGGCTACTGGCCACCGGTGACACCGCCGACGTCCGCACCGACCGATACACCCCGCTGACCGAGGGGGTGGCCGTGGACAGCGCACACGGTTGGCTCGGTGCTCCCGGCTATCTGGAGACCGTGAGTTGGCGCAACCAGGCCACCGAACCGGGCGCGGCCGCCCAGGCCTGGATGAGTCCGCTGGTGCCGCTGGTCGATGACGAGCCGACGACCCCGTTGCAGCGGTTGGCCCAGGTGGTCGACTCGGCCAATGGGATCGGCGCCGTGCTGGAGCCCGCCGACTTCGCCTTCATGAACACCGATACCGCCGTGCACCTGCACCGCGTACCGCGCGGGAACGATTTCGGCCTGCGCGCACGGGCGTCCATCGGTCCGGACGGTATCGGCGTGACAACGGCCGAGATCTTCGACCGGGACGGTTTCATCGGGACCTCGGCGCAGACCCTGCTGGTACAGCGCACCCACTGACCCCCCCAAATATCGCATTGCGTCTATATAGATGAACTGCAATACTGACGGACGTGGATGTCTTCGAGGCGGTCGCCGAACCCAGCCGCCGGGTGCTGCTGGACGCGTTACGTGAAGGTGAGCGCTCGGCAGGCGAACTGGTCGCCAGCCTGCCCGAGCTGACGCAGCCGACGGTATCGCGCCACCTCCGCGTATTGCGCGAGGTCGGCCTTGTCGAGGTGCGTTCGGATGCGCAGCGCCGGATCTACGCGTTGCGCGCCGACGGCCTGGTCCAGATGGACGAGTGGCTGGACCGTTACCGCCACTTCTGGACGGCCCACCTGGACGCGCTCGAGCGCCATCTCGACAACCCGGAGCAGTCATGAGCGACACCGCAGGCGATCTCATCGTCGACGGGGACCGTGCCACGCTGCGCTTCGATCGCTGGCTGGCGCATCCACCGGCCACGGTCTGGGCGGCGCTCACCGAACCCGCGCAGCGCGCGCGGTGGATGGGCCCCACCGTCATCGAACCGCGTGTCGGCGGACACATCGACATGGTTCCCACCGATCCCCCGACCCCCGAAGTCGCCAAGCGGATGACCGGCCGGATCACCGTCTGGGACCCACCGCACGTGCTCGAACACGAGTGGCACCAGCGGATCGCCGAACCGGGATACGTGCGCTACGAACTGCACCCCGAGAACGCCGGCACGCGTTTGGTGCTCACCCACCGCGGCCTCGGCGTGCGTAACGCCGGCGGCTTCCGGCCGGGCACCCACGCGTTCCTGGACCGACTCGCCGCACTACTGGACGGAGCGCCGCTCCCGCCCTGGCGCCACCGCTATCGCCAACTGGCACAGACGATTTACCACGGAGGAGATCACCATGATGTCTGATACCCCGCCCACCGTCGCGGTGGCCTACCACTCCGGCTTCGGCCACACCGCCACGTTGGCCGACGCCGTCGCCGACGGTGCCCGCGCGGCGGGTGCCCACGTCGACATGGTCGACCTCGGCGAGCTGACCGACACCGCATGGGCCACCCTCGACAACGCCGATGCCATCATCTTCGGCGCACCCACCTACATGGGCAACATATCGGCAGGTTTCCAGGCATTCGCCGAGCAGACCGGACGGCGCTGCACCACCGGGGCCTGGCGGGACAAGGTGGCCGCCGGATTCACCAACTCCGGGGCCAAGAGCGGTGACAAGCTCACCGCGTTGATCTCGCTGTCCGTCTTCGCCGCCCAGCACCACATGCATTGGGTCAACCTGGGTTTGGGTCCGGGCTGGAACAGCTCCGCGGGCAGCGAGCACGACCTCAATCGGCTGGGCTTCTGGCTGGGCGCCGGCGCCCAGACCGATGTCGACGCAGATCGCCACGATGTGCATGCCGCCGATCTCGCGACCTTCACCCATCTCGGCGGGCGCGTCGCGCAGGT
Organism: Mycobacterium sp. VKM Ac-1816D; assembly: GCF_000416385.1. Classification (NCBI taxonomy): domain Bacteria; kingdom Bacillati; phylum Actinomycetota; class Actinomycetes; order Mycobacteriales; family Mycobacteriaceae; genus Mycobacterium; species Mycobacterium sp. VKM Ac-1816D. Next base: position 218,156 of record NZ_AOHQ01000139.1, on the reverse strand, counting down.
GACCGCCCAGCTCACCGCGGGGCGCGCGGTCACGTCAGCGGCTTGAGATCTTGTAACAGCGTCGGACTCGACTCGCACAGCGATTCCATGTCACGCATACCCCGTCCGACGTATCCACTCGCTTGATTGCGCCCGGCGAGTGCTAAAAAGCACCGCATCCTCGTTAAGCGTCGAAAAGCTCGAGTTGAGCAACAACTCCTCCGATTCAATGGTGTCCCAATGCTCATGGACAACTTCGCCTGGACCAGCACCACATCGTCCTGGGTGCACTTCATTCGGAGCGAATCCGCAAGCGGGCGGAGAGCGAGCCGCCGGACCCGCTCGCGCCGGCGGGCACGCTCAATCCAGCACGGGGTATGCGCTTCTGCGCCGAAAGCGTTCACCGGTCAACACCCGGTAGGACAAATCCGCCTCGGCGTCCATCGGGTCCGCCCCACGGTGTTCGACGGTGCGACTTCGGTCCAGATCGATGACCACTTCCCTACTGGCAAAGCGCCATTGCCCATCTTCTCGCCGGTATCGGTCCAGATAGCGCACACCGACGAACGACTCGATCGGTCGACTGTCGGCGATGGGCAGGATGTGATAGCCGAGCGCGTAGACCTCACCGCTGGCCTCATCACCATCCAGTTCGATCAGATGATTGCAGACATAGTGCGCGCCGATCTGGATGAACTGAAACGACGACTCCAGAAACTCGACGTAGGCACTGGCGCTGCCCCGAAAGATGTTGGCGTGGTTGTCGATACCGTCACTGGTATAGAGTGACCGCAACAAGGCCGGATCCTTGCGATCGACACCGCGGCAATACCGCAGCGCCAATTCCCGGATCTCATCCTTGTCGATCAGGGCCTGCAGTCGCTCGTCCGCATTCACCGAATGTCCTCGATAGCCGCCGCGCTATCGAGATCGCGATATGCAGTGAGGATGCGAATATGATTGGCCACGTTCACTTCCCACCCGTAGTTGGCTACCGGGCAGGTCAACCAACCGATGTAGGCGTTCCACGCCTGGGCGCGCCGATGCTCGTCGAATGCCTCGGCCGGCGTCGGAAGATCATCAACACCGTGTTGGCGGAGCAGATCACGGTGCAGTTCGACGAGCCGCCTTTCGTGCTCGCGCCGAACGTTCACGTCGAGCGCGGTGGTGATCAAATAGGAGAGATCGTGCATGTAGTGGCCGCGGACGCTCAGCTGCCAGTCGACGAAACCCATCGTCTGGTCTGGGAGCACAAAAGTGTTGCCCACGTGGCAATCTCCGTGCACGAGCGTCTGTTGCAGTCCCGACTGGTGCTGTTGGACCAGCCGAACCTTGTCGAACAGGGAATCCGCGCTCTCGCCGGCCGATTGCACCAGCTCGCGCTTGTGACCGGTGTTGGCCACCTCGTCGGCGATCATCGCAGGCACCAGATCGGGATGGTTGAACAGGTCGTGCAACTCGCCCGCCAGATGCGTTTGCGCCCAATCCAGTTCCGAGGATGACCAATCGGCACCACTGCCCCAGTTCCGGGCGTGCAGCGCTGCCAGCTGCGCGATGGCGTCTTCGATGCTCGCCACCGACGGTGAGACAACGGCCGAAGCGAATCGAGCACCCGAAGTGGTCAGGTCGTCGAGGGCCAACCCGAAGCTCCCGGTGCGCTCGTCGAACCAGGCGCCGAGGCATCGCGGCGTTCGGATGAATCGCCAGGGCCGCAGCCGACTGTATGCGGCAACTTCGTTGCGGTACAGCGGGAAAGCGGGTAGCTCCGGACGCGCCACCTTGAGCACGACGTTGGTGGGCAGTCCATTCCCATCCGCGCCGTAGGTCAGCTCCAGATCCACTCGTCCCGCGGTGGAGACTGCGTCCCCCTCACCCCATTGCCACACTCGGCGCACCCTGACATCGCGCACCGAAACCCCGGGATTGAGGGTGCCGATCAGCCGCTCCAGCAGATCGGGGGTCAATTCTCTCGCATCAGCGGGTATCGCACCCAAACCAGACATCGCACCTCCACATGTTCACGCCAACTATCCCACCGAAGCTAATACAAATGGGTTATTCATACAATACGTTCGTGATACTCTTGGCGCATGGACGATGGCGGTCAGCGGCACGGACGCGCCGCGCTCATCGATGCCGCTGAACGTCTGATCGCCACGCAGGGACCTGCGGTGTCGTTGCGACAAGTGGTCACCGAGGCAGGCCAGCGCAACAGTGCCGCCATCCGGTATCACTTCGGCACTCGCGAGGATTTGATCGCAGCGGTCATCGACGCACGGCAGAAGATCTTCGAACCCCGACGCCTGGAACGGCTCGCCGCGCTTGAGGCGACGGCGGACCCCACCGCGCGCGGACTCCTCGAGGCACTGCTTGAACCGGTCTTCGAATACCAGCGCGCGAATCCGGACAGCTACCACGCTCGCTTCATGGAGAAGGTCCGCGACTACCCCGGCATCGAACTCGTCGGTCGCCCCGATTGGGCTGCAACGACTTTGATCGTCGGTCGCCTCACCGCCACCGCACCAGAACCCGGCGTGGATCGATCACTTCGCATTCGCGGTTTGATCACCGTCGTGTTCGCCCTGCTTGCCGATCTGGAACGCCATGAACACCAGTCACCCGAGCTGCGCCTTGCCGCCGAACAGGCAACCCTCGACATGATCCTCGGCGTGCTCAGCACGTTCTCGACCGCGGACCCTTGAGGCCGATGCCGTGCTGGTTTCGGCTACGTCAGTGGCCTGAGATCCTGCAACAGCGTCGGAATCAACTCGCTGACCGTGGGATGGATATGCATGGTGCGCGATATCGCGGTGTAGGGCAGTTTCGCGGTCATCACGTCCAGGATCGAGTGCACCACCTCATCGCCACCGACGCCGAGGATCGAGGCACCGAGGATCTGCTGTGTCTCGGCGTCCACCACCACCTTCATGAAGCCCTGGGTCTCACCCTTTTCCACTGCCCGACCGACCCTGGTCATCGGACGCGTGCCCACCAACGCCTTTCGGCCCGAGCGCAGCACCTCGTCCGCGGTCATCCCGGCCCGGCCCAGCGGCGGGTCGATGTAGAGCGCATAGGTCGGCACCCGGTCACTGACCCGGCGTGGATCATCGTCGAGCAGATTGGCCGCGACGATTTCGAAATCGTTGTAGGAGGTGTGGGTGAACGCGCCCTTGCCGTTGCAGTCCCCCATCGCCCAGATGTGCCCGACGGACGTACATAGCCGGTCGTCGACCTCGATATAACCGCGGTGATCTGTGCGCACTCCGGCCTTGTCCAGGCCCAGATCGTCGGTGTTGGGTGTTCGCCCCACGGCGATCAGCGCGTGGCTGCCCCTGATGGGTTCGGCGCCGGCCCGTGGCGTCACCTCGAACCCGTTGTCATGCTTGGTGAACCGGATATCGTCGGCGCCTGTGTGGACGACGATCCCCTCGGCCTCCAGGATGCCGCGGATGGCGGCGGACACATCCTCGTCCTCGCGCGAGGTCAGTCTCGGCCCACGTTCGATGACGGTGACCGCTGCACCGAATCGGCGGTACATCTGCGCGAACTCCAGCGCGATGTAGCTGCCGCCGATCACCACCAGGTGTTCGGGAACGGTATCGAGTTCCAGCACAGACACATTCGTCAGATAGTCGATATCGGACAGGCCAGGAAGGTCGGGCACCACCGCCCGGCCACCGACATTGAGGAAGATCCGGTCCGCGCTGATGAGCTTGCCGTCGACGTCCATGGTGCGCGGGTCGACGAAACGGGCGTGTCCGCGCAGCAATGTCGCGCCGTTCATCCCCTCGATCCAGGATTCCACCCCATGGCGGTCGGACTCGACGATGCCGTCCTTACGCGCCTTCACCTTGGCCATATCGACGGTGACCGTGCCGGTATCAATACCGAAATCCGCTCCGCGGCGCGCGATATGGGCAGCATGCGCACTGGCCACCAGCGTCTTGGTGGGGATGCAACCGGAGTTCACGCAGGTGCCGCCGACCAGCTTGCGCTCGATCACCGCGACGCGTTGGCCGGCGTCGGTGAGCCGGCCGGCCAGCGGAGGACCGGCCTGCCCCGCGCCCACGATGATGGCGTCGAAGGCTGTTGTCTGCGGCATCAGATCAGCGACGCGAGGTAGACCACTACACATCCGCCCGCCACGGCGATCACGTCTTCGACGAGGGCCACCGGGAGATCCTTGCCGCCGTTGCGTTCGACCAGTGCCTTGCGGGCGCGATAGCCGCCCATCGTGCCCAGCACCGCGCCGACGAGGCCTGCACCGATACCGGAGATGACGTTGCCCGCGGAGGCATCACCGATGACGCCGCTGACCAGCACCGCACCGGCGAGGGCGCCGGTGAACAGGCGCGCGGCGAACTGCATGGTGACCGTGCGGGGCGGTGTGGCGGGCAGCTGATCGGTGACCAGTTCGACCACCAGCAGGATGGTGAGCACCGTGACCGTGATCGGGTGAGCCAGCCACTGCGCCCAGGTCCCGTCGAGTTCGATCCAGCCGAGCAGACCGCCCCAGGCCACCACGGCCGGTGGCGTGAGTGCGCGCAGACCGGCCACCACGCCGATCAACAGCGCCAGCAGCAGAACCAGGACCACCGTCATGAGCACCTCCGCGCTGGACCAGCTGACACTCGGACGCTAACACGCATGACGCTGGTGAGCCGGGTGATCCGGCAGCCGATCAGAACCGGCAGAAGCGGATATCGGAGGCGAGGATCGCCTTGGCCCCGATCGCGGCGAGCTGATCCATGATGGTGTTGACCGTCCGGCGCGGCACCAGCGCGCGCACCGCCACCCAATCAGGGTCGGCCAACGGCGCGATGGTGGGCGATTCCAGACCCGGTGTGACCGCGGTCGCCTGGTCCAGAACCGTGCGCGGACAGTCATAGTCGAGCATCAGGTATTGCTGGCCGAAGACCACGCCCTGCACCCGGGCCGCCAACTGGTCGCGCGCCGGGTCGGCTTCGGAGTCCGACCGTTCGATCAGGATTGCCTCCGAGTCGCACAGCGACTCACCGAAGGCGACCAGATTGTGCAACCGCAGCGTGCGTCCGGATCCGACGATATCGGCGATCACATCGGCCACCCCGAGCTGAATCGAGATCTCCACCGCACCATCGAGCCGGATCACCGTCGCTTCGATTCCCTTGGCGGCCAGATCACGACGGACCAGATTCGGATAGGCGGTGGCGATCCGCTTGCCCGCGAGGTCGGCCACCTGCCAGTCCTGGCCCGCCGGGGCCGCGTAGCGGAACGTCGACGAACCGAAGCCCAACGCGAGCCGTTCCTTGACCGGCGCATCGGCGTCGGCGGCCAGATCACGGCCGGTGATGCCGAGATCCAGCTCCCCCGAGCCCACATAGATCGCGATGTCCTTGGGTCGCAAGAAGAAGAATTCGACGTTGTTCGCCGGATCGACGACGGTCAGATCCTTGGGATCGGTGCGGCGGCGGTAGCCGGCCTCCGAGAGGATCTCCGACGCCGATTCACTGAGTGCACCCTTGTTCGGCACCGCGACGCGCAACATGGTCACAGGTTCCGGTAGACGTCGTCGAGCTTCAGCCCCCGCGACAGCATCAGCACCTGGGTCCAATACAGCAGCTGGCTGATCTCCTCGGCCAGTGCCGCGTCGCTCTCGTGCTCGGCCGCCAGCCACACCTCGCCGGCCTCCTCGAGGATCTTCTTGCCAAGGCCGTGGACGCCGGAATCCAGTGCGGCGACCGTCCCGCTCCCGGCGGGACGGGTCTTGGCTTTCTCACTGAGCTCGGCGAACAGGGCCTCGAAGGTCTTCACGGACAGCGATTGTTTCATGCGCCGAACTCAACCCCCAACGGGATTGCGCCCCGGCGGCACGTGCGCCTCGCTGATTCAACCCCGAAAGGTCACTTCCCCACCGCGTCGTCGGTACTCAACAGCTCGGCATGCATGTCCTCCAGAGACACTCCCTTGGTCTCACGCACCCACTTGGACACGAACACGAAGGAGAGCACCGCGCACAGCGCGTAGAAGCCGTAGGCCAGCCCCAGGTGGTTGCGCAGCTCCGGGAAGGTCACGGTGATCGCCCAGTTGGCGGCCCATTGCCCCGCGGCGGCAAGGCCCAGCGCGGCGGCACGGATGCGGTTGGGGAACATCTCTCCGAGCAGCACCCAGACCACCGGCCCCCAGGACATGCCGAACGCGACCACGAACAGATTGGCCGCGACGAGCGCGATCACGCCGGAAGCTCCCGGGAGGCTGGGGGTGCCGTCGGCGTTGACCGCGGCATTGGCGAAGATGACCGCCATGGTCGCCAGGGTGACCGCCATCCCGGCCGACCCGATGAGCAGCAGCGGTTTGCGGCCGATCTTGTCGATGAGGGCAATGGCGATCAGGGTGGTCAGCACGTTGATCACCGAGGTGATCACGGTGTAGACCGCCGACTCGTCGGCGCTGAATCCGACGGCCTGCCACAGCACATTGGAGTAGTAGAAGATCACGTTGATGCCGACGAACTGCTGGAAGATCGACAGGCCCAGACCCACCCAGACGATGCCGTAGACACCACCGGTGGGTTTGCGCAGGTCGCGCCACGACGGTTTGTCCTCGCGTTCCAGGGTGTCCTGGATGCGGGTGATGGTGATCTCCAGATTCTTCTGGCCGAGCAACATGCTCAAGACCCGGCGGGCTTCCGGAATCTTGTGGCTGGCAACGAGATAGCGCGGCGACTCCGGAATGGTGAAGGCCAGCGCACCGTAGAGCACCGCGGGCACGGCCATCGCCAGGAACATCCAGCGCCACGCGTCGAGGCCGAGCCACAGCACCTCGTTGGGTCCGCCCGCGGCCCACTGCAGCAGCCAGTTGATGACGAACGAGGCGAAGATGCCCAACACGATGGCCAGTTGCTGCAGCGAACCCAACCGGCCACGAATCTGCGGCGGTGAGGTCTCGGCGATATAGGCCGGTGCGATCACCGAGGCCACGCCCACCCCGATGCCACCGACGATGCGGAACAGCACCACCGTCCACACATCGTGCGCCAGGCCGGTACCGAACGCGCTGATCAAAAACAGGACGGCGGCGATCTTCATGACCGCGATCCGGCCTATCCGATCGGCGATACGTCCGGCCGTCATCGCGCCCGCCGCGGCACCCAGGAGCGCGGAGGCGACCGCGAATCCCAGTTCGGCATTGCCGATCCCGAAATCCTCCTGGATGGAGCTCACCGCGCCGTTGATCACCGCGCTGTCGTAACCGAACAACAGACCGCCGAGGGCGGCCACCGCCGCGATCCGCACCGCAGTGCGGCCCGAGTTGAAACTCGCGTCGCCATCGAACAACGAGGCTTCATCGCCTCCGACCGGACCGTGCGTCATCGAGATCGTCCTTCCCCGGCACCGTGATGCGTGTCACTTCACGATGGCACAGACGCGGCCGTGGCGGGTCGATAATCCGCGGCGTTTCGGCATCGGTGCCGCAATCGGCCGATGGCGCCGCCGGGTGATCTTGAGCGATATCCGATTGGGCGTGCCGCAGCAGGGGTAATGCGGAAAGATCTTCGGTTCGGTTCGGATCAGCCCGCAGGGAGACCCATGTTCGGCAAACTGTCCATCCTCGCGCTCGCCGGACTGCTATGGGTCCCGCTGAGCCCGGCCGGGGCCGAGCCCGACGATATCGACGAACGGGTACAGATGGCCACCAGCGAGGCCGCCTCCTCCGGTGCCGATCTCGAGCTCGCCATACTCGACCGAGACACCGGCCGGCTCGTGTCCAACGGCAACACCTCCTTTCCCATCGCATCGGTGGTCAAGCTGTTCATCGCCGACGATGCGCTGTACCGCGAGTCGACCGGATCATCGACCTTGTCCGAGTCCGATCACGCCGCGCTGGACGCGATGTTGCGATCATCCGAAGATGGTGCGGCCCAGATGTTCTGGGACCGCGGTGGCCGCAACGCCGTGATCGACCGCGTCACACGGCGATACGGACTGGCGGCAACGACCGCGCCTGCCAACGGACACTGGGATGTCACCCAGAGCACGGCCGCCGATCTCGTGCACTACTACGACATGCTGCTCAACGGTTCCGGCGGGCTCCCGCCGGAGCAGACCGAGATCATCATCGGCAATCTGGCCGGCTTCACACCACAGGGGGCCGATGGTTACCCGCAACGGTTCGGGCTGCCCGACGGGTTGTCGGGCACCCCGCTGGCCGTCAAGCAGGGCTGGTTCTGCTGCTGGAACGGGGACAACCAACTCCACGTCTCCACCGGCATCGTGGGCGCCGACCACCGCTACGTGCTGGCGATCAGCTCGTTGGATCCCAATGGCGCCGCCGGCGCCAGGGACACCATGACGCGCGCCGTGCGCACGCTGTTCCCATCGGGAACGCCGTGATCAGGCGCTGCGCTCGTCGCTGACCACGCCGAGCTCGGTGTGGATATCGCGCAGTGCGTGCACATCGAGGTCCGCCAGCGATGCGGCGTGCCGACGCCGCGGCCCACCGGGCACCGCGACCTCGTTGGGTACGACCAGCACTGCGCACCCGGCCGCCTCCGCGGCGGCCGCCCCGGTGACGGAGTCCTCGACGGCCAGGCACGCGCCCGGTTCCAGGCCCAGCAGCGTGGCGGCGCGCAGATAGGGATCCGGTGCGGGCTTGCCACTGGGCACCTCGTCACCGCATACGGTCACCGCGAAGTAGTCCCGCCCGATGCTGTCCAGAGCCTTCTCGGTGAGCACACGGCGTGTGTTGGTCACCAACGCCATCGTGACGTCGGCGACGGTCAGCGCGTCGAGCATCTCCCGGGCGCCGGCACACCACGGCAGGCCCTCGGCGAAGAGCTCACCGACGTAATCGTGCATCCAGTCCGCGGTGCGCGCCATGTCCTCGGGATCGGGTGGCAAACCCAGATCGGCGTAGACGATCGCCAAGACGTTCTCGCTCGACCCGCCGATGGTGCTGGTACGCACCTCGGCGGTGAGTTCACGACCGTGCTTGCGGTACAGGTCCTGGATTGCGATGTCCCAGAGCTTTTCGGAGTCGACGAGCGTTCCGTCCATATCCCACAACACCGCACGCATGACACCAGTGTCTCATCGACGCCGATGCGGCCCGAACTGTCGGATCCCGTGGATACGGTGTCGGTATGACAATTCTGGTGACGGGCGCAACGGGCAATATCGGCAGGCAGGTGGTCGATGAGCTGATCGCGCTGGGCGCCAACGATATCCGCGCGCTGACGGTCAACCCGGCGAAGGCCGCACTGCCCGATTCGGTGACCGCCGTCACCGGCTACCTGGGAAAGCCTGATTCGTTACCCGCGGCGTTGGACGGTGTCGAGCGGGTCTATCTGGCACCGCATCCCCCGACATTGGCGGCAACCCTGGAGCACCTCACCGCTGCCGGGGTGCGCTACGTGGTGGCGCTCACCGGCGGCGCGCACTGGCAGCAGCACGCCGATGCCGTCACCGCATCCGGGCTAGGCCAGACCCAATTGGGTCCCGGCGAGTTCAGCGACAACTTCATGATGTGGGCACCCCAGATCATGACCGGGGTGGTGCACGACATCGCGCCTGATGCAGTGCAATCTCCGGTGTCCATGCGCGATATCGCCCGGGTGGCCGCTCATCTGCTCGCCGATCTGCGGGACGCCCACCTGGGCACGATGTACGAGCTGACCGGACCACGCGCGCTGACCCGCGCCGAGATCGCCCGTGAGATCGGCATCGGGCTCGGCATCGACGTCGAGATGCGGCGCTGCAGCCGTGCCGAGGCCGACGCGTTACTGCGCCCCCTCATGGGCGATGGCGTTGACTGGTACCTCGACCTCTTCGACGGCAAGACCGGCGACGAACAGATCGCCAATGACCAGATCGCCAATGACAATGTCGAGCGGATCACCGGCACACCCGCGGAATCGATGGCCCAGTGGGCCGCCCGCAACCGCGAGGCGTTCGGCTGATCGGTGCCGACCGCTGATCGGTGCGGACCTCCGCGGTCAGTCCTCCGGGTTGTAGCCCAGGTTGGGCGCCAGCCAGCGCTCGGCCTCGGCCAGCGTCCACCCCTTGCGCTTGGCGTAGTCGGCCACCTGGTCCTGCGCCAGCCGACCGACCACGAAGTACTGCGACTGCGGGTGCGAGAAATACCACCCGCTGACCGCCGCACCCGGCCACATCGCCATGGACTCGGTCAGCTCGATACCGGTCCGCTTCGTGACGTCCAGCAGCTCGAACAGGGTCGTTTTCTCGGTGTGCTCGGGGCACGCCGGGTAGCCGGGGGCCGGGCGGATGCCGACGTACTTCTCGCCGATCAGCGCCTCGTTGGGAAGATCCTCATCGGGTTGGTAACCCCAGAACTCGGTGCGGACGCGCTGATGCATGCGTTCGGCGAACGCCTCGGCAAGCCGGTCGGCGAGCGATTCCAGCAGGATGGCGCTGTAATCGTCGTGATCGGCCTTGAACTCGGTGATCTTGTCCGCGCTGCCCAGGCCCGCCGTCACGGCGAATGCGCCGACATGGTCGGCCAGCCCGGTCTGCTTGGGCGCGACAAAATCGCCGAGTGACCGGTTCGGGATACCGTCCCGGTGCTCGCCCTGCTGACGCAGGTTGTGCAACGTGGTGAGCACCTCGCCGCGGGTCTCGTCGGTGTAGACCTCGACGTCGTCACCGACCGCGTTGGCCGGGAAGAAACCGATGACACCGTTGGCGGTCAGCCACTTCTCCTTGATCAACGTGTCGAGCATCTGCTGCGCGTCGTCGTAGAGCTTGCGGGCGGCCTCACCCGATGCCGGATTGTTGAGGATGTCCGGGAATCGGCCCTTCATCTCCCAGGCGTTGAAGAACGGCTGCCAGTCGATGTACTCCCGCAGCTCGGCCAGGTCGTAGTCGAGAAATTCGCGCACCCCGAGGCCCTGGGCAGGCACCGGCGGCGTGTAGCCCTCCCATTCGATCGGAGTGCGGTTGGCCCGAGCCTTCTCCAGGGGCAACGTGGGGCGTTCGTTCTTCTGGGCGTGCCGTTCCCGCAGCGAGGCGTAGTCCTTGGCGGTGGCCTCGAGCAGGGCCGGCCGCTGCTTGTCGTCGAGCAGCGCGGCGGCCACCGGCACCGAGCGGGAGGCGTCCTTGACCCACACCACCGGACCCTTGCGGCGCGGCGCGACCTTGACCGCGGTGTGTGCGCGCGAGGTCGTCGCACCGCCGATCAGCAGCGGAATCTCCAGGCCCTCGCGTTCCATCTCCACCGCGAAATTCACCATCTCGTCCAGCGACGGGGTGATCAGGCCGCTCAACCCGATGATATCGGCGTCGTGCTCCTTGGCGGCGTCCAGAATCTTCTGCGCGGGCACCATCACACCCAGGTCGATCACCTCGAAGTTGTTGCACTGCAACACAACACCGACGATGTTCTTACCGATATCGTGTACATCGCCCTTGACGGTCGCCATGATGATGGTGCCGTTGGTGTCCTTCGTAGAGGCCGTACCGTTGGCTTCCTTCTCGGCCTCGATGTACGGCAGCAGGTAGGCCACCGCCTTCTTCATGACGCGCGCCGATTTCACCACCTGGGGCAGGAACATCTTGCCCGAACCGAACAGGTCGCCGACGACGTTCATGCCATCCATCAGCGGTCCCTCGATGACCTCGATCGGCCGTCCGCCGGCGGCCTCGATCTCGGCGCGCAGCTCCTCGGTGTCGGCGTCGACGTTGGCATCGATTCCCTTGACCAGCGCATGTGTGATGCGCTCACGGACCGGCAGTGATCGCCACTCGGCCGCGGCGGGATCCTCGGACTTCTCGGTCTTGTTGAACCGTTCGGCGATCTCGAGCAGTCGTTCGGCGGCATCCTCGCGCCGGTTGAGGACCACGTCTTCGATCCGGTCCCGCAGCTCGGGGTCGATCGAGTCATACGGCACCAGCGCGCCCGCGTTGACGATGCCCATGTCCAGGCCGGCCTTGATGGCGTGGAAGAGGAACACCGCGTGGATGGCCTCGCGGACCGGATTGTTGCCGCGGAACGAGAACGACACGTTGGAGATGCCCCCGGAGATGTGCACACCCGGCAGGTTCTCCTTGATCCAGGCGCAGGCCTCGATGAAGTCGATCCCGTAGGTGGCGTGCTCCTCGATGCCGGTGGCCAACGCAAAGCAGTTCGGGTCGAAGATGATGTCCTCGGCGGGGAATCCGACCTCTTCGGTGAGCACCCGGTAGGCCCGCCCGCAGATTTCCTTGCGGCGCTCGAGGTTGTCGGCCTGGCCCTGCTCGTCGAAGGCCATCACGACCACGGCGGCGCCGTATTTGCGGCACAACCGGGCCTCCCGGATGAACTTCTCCTCGCCTTCCTTCAGCGAGATCGAGTTCACGATCGGCTTGCCCTGCACGTTTTTCAGGCCCGCCTCGATGACCTCCCACTTCGAGGAGTCGATCATCACCGGGACCTTGCTGATATCCGGCTCGGCAGCGATCAGCTTGGTGAACCGGTCCATCGCGGCGACGCCGTCGATCATGCCCTCGTCCATGTTGATGTCGATGACCTGGGCACCGACCTCGACCTGCTGCAACGCCACCGACAGCGCGGTGTCGTAGTCCTCGGCCTTGATGAGATTGCGGAACCGCGCCGATCCGGTGATGTTGGTGCGCTCGCCGATGTTCACGAACAGCGAATCGTCGGTGATGTTGAGCGGCTCCAGACCCGACAGCCGGGTGGCCACCCCGATGGTGGGCAGTTCGCGCGGCGGCTTGCCCTCCACGGTCTTGGCGATCTCGGCGATGTGCGGCGGCGCGGTGCCACAGCAACCGCCGACCAGGTTCACCAGCCCGGCATCGGCGAACTCGGCGATATAGCCGGCCTGGCGCTCCGGGGACTCGTCGTACTCACCGAAGGCGTTGGGCAGCCCGGCGTTGGGATAGCAGGACACGTAGGTGTCCGCGATGCGCGCCATCTCGGCGATGTAGGGCCGCATCTCGGGCGCGCCCAGCGCGCAGTTCAGACCGATGGCGAGCGGTTTGGCGTGCCGGATTGCGTTCCAGAACGCCTCGGTGACCTGCCCGGAGAGGGTACGGCCGGAGGCATCGGTGATGGTGCCGGAGATGATCACCGGCCACCGGCGTCCGCGCTGCTCGAACAGGGTCTCGATGGCGAACACCGCGGCCTTGGCGTTCAGCGAGTCGAAGATGGTCTCGACGATGAGCAGGTCGGAGCCACCGTCGACCAGACCGTTGGCAGCCTCCAGATAGGCCGCGACCAACTGGTCGTAGGACACGTTGCGGGCACCGGGATCGTTGACGTCCGGTGAGATCGACGCCGTCCGGGTGGTGGGCCCGATGGCCCCGGCGACGTAGCGGGGCTTTTCGGGCGTGCTGAACTCGTCGGCGGCCGTGCGCGCCAGCGCGGCACCGGCGTAGTTGAGCTCGTAAGCCAGCGCGGCCATATCGTAGTCGGCCAACGAGACCGCGTTCGCGTTGAACGTGTTGGTCTCAAGGATGTCCGCACCGGCCTGCAGGTATTCGCGGTGGATGCCCTCGATGATCTGCGGCTGGGTCAGGTTGAGCAGGTCATTGTTGCCCTGCAGCGCCGTCGGCCATTCGGTGAACCGGTCGCCGCGGTAGCCGGCCTCGTCGGGGCGGTCACGTTGGATTGCCGTACCCATCGCGCCGTCGATCACCATGATCCGCTGGTTGAGTGCGGCCGTCAGCTCGGCGGTGCAGTCGGGCCGGATGTTCGGCGGGAACCCGGTCGTTCCAGTTCCGGTCGTTCCAGTGCCGGTCGGCGTCGCTGAGGTGCCAGATGTCGCAGCGGTCACATGCACTCCTTCCATGACGGAAGGCGTCCTTGACTCTGCCGAGCGTGGCGGATACCCGGGCTTTCGACCCCCTGGTAGCCGTTGCAACGCCTCTCGACGGAGAAAAGTCTACGTCGTCCCCCAAACGACGTCCGGACGCCCATGATGTCGCCGGCACCGACCCTGACCAGGGCCTTGTCGGCAACCACACGGCAATCATGATCAACGCGATTGCCGCCGAACATATTTCGTCTCGACGGGCTCGCCGACGACGGTGTCGGCAACCATGGGAACAGGGTAATCGGGCCCGTCAACCGGGTTTGCCGCCCGCCCGAGCGCACACAGGCGACCGATGCCCGTTCGCCACGCGGCCCGGCAGGACTCACGACCGCCGGTCAGGGCTTACGCTGGCAGAGTGACACCGTCGGATGCGAGTGGCCCCCGCCTGCCGAACCTGCAGAACACCGTCATCGTCGCAGCCTTCGAGGGCTGGAACGACGCCGGTGATGCGGCCAGCGGTGCGCTCGAACACCTCGACTCGATCTGGGAGGCCGAGACCATCGTCGAGATCGACGACGAGACGTATTACGACTACCAGGTCAATCGCCCGGTGATCCGGCAGATCGACGGCGTGACCAGGGAGCTCGTCTGGCCGTCGATGCGCATCTCGCACTGCCGCCCGCCCGGCAGTGACCGCGATATCGTGCTCATGCACGGCGTCGAACCCAATATGCGGTGGCGCACGTTCTGCGCCGAGTTGCTGGCGATCGCCGACAAGCTGAACGTCGACACCGTGGTGATCCTGGGTGCGCTGCTGGCCGATACCCCGCACACCCGTCCGGTCCCGGTCTCCGGTGCCGCCTATTCCGCCGACTCGGCCAAGTTCTTCGGGCTGGAAGAGACCCGCTATGAGGGACCTACCGGGATCGCCGGAGTGTTCCAGGACGCCTGCGTGCAGGCCGGGATACCCGCGGTGACGTTCTGGGCGGCGGTGCCGCACTACGTGTCACAACCGCCGAACCCCAAGGCCACCGTGGCGCTGTTGCGCCGCGTCGAGGATGTGCTCGACATCGAGGTGCCGCTGGCCGACCTGCCCAGTGCGGCCGAGGAATGGGAACAGGCCGTGACCGAGATGACCGCCGAGGACGACGAGATCGCCGAGTACGTGCAGTCCCTTGAGGAACGCGGGGATGCCGAGGTCGATATGAACGACGCGCTCGGCAAGATCGACGGGGATGCGCTGGCCGCGGAGTTCGAGCGGTACCTACGGCGCCGAGGCCGGTAGGCCGAGCCCGACCAGCACCGCGGTCGTCAGGGCTTCTCCAGCGCCTCGATCCGCGCGCTGACCGACCGTCCCAGTGCGGCGGCCTCGGCATCCAGGCGTGGCAGCAGTTCCGGGGTGAATGTGCGGATGTCGCGTTCGGCGAGCGGGGTGGACACCAGTGGCCGGATCCAGCGGAACGCACCCACCCACCGTGGGCAGTAGATCCGTTTCTTGCGGCCCTCGATGCCCTTGACGAAGGCTGCCCCGCACGCCTCGACGGTGGTGGTCCGATTCAGCGGTGGCATCAGTTTGGACAGCATCTCCCGGAACGCCGACAGGTCGGCCTTGGCGTCCTGCACCAGCGGGGTGTCGATCCAGCTCATGTGCGCCGAGCCGACGTCCACGCCGTGATGGGCGACCTCCAGGCGCAGGGTGTTCGCGAAGTACTCCGCACCGGCCTTGGAGGTGTGATAGGCCGCGAGGCCGGGCGCCGAGGTGAACGCGGCCAGTGAGGACACCACGAGGACGTAGCCCCGCCGCTCGATGATCGAGGGCAGCGTCGCCCGCACCGTGTTGAACACGCCCATGATGTTGATGTCGATGACGCGTCTGAATGCCTCGGGATCGACGGCCAGCACCGAGCCGAAGCTGGCGATACCCGCGTTGGCGAGCACGATGTCGATACCGCCGAAATGCGCCACGGCGGCATCGGCGGCGCTCTGCATGGCCGCCAGATCGCGGACGTCCGCCAGCACCGTCAATACGTGGGCGTCACCACCAAGTTCGGTGGCCAGGTCGTCCAGCGGCGCCGCATCGAGATCGGTGAGCACCAATTTGGCGCCCTTGCGGCGCAACCTGCGGGCCACTTCGGCGCCCACCCCGCGCGCTCCCCCGGTGATGAAGACGACCTTGCCGTGCAGTGAGCTCATGGCCGTCAACCTACTCGGCGGTTACAACCGCACTCCCAGCAATGCATCGACCAGGTCCGCGACCAGTCCCGGTGCCGTCGGGTCGCTACCGCCGTAGGTCGATGCGTCGGTACACCAACCATCAATGGCGGCAAGAGCTTTCGGGGTGTTCAGGTCATCGGCGAGGTAGCCGCGGACGCGGCTCAGCAGATCGGTGGCATCGGGCCCCGCCGGCAGCGCGGCGGCCGCCCGCCACTGCTCCAGCCGGGTCTGGGCCTGGGCCAGGACGTCGTCGCTCCAGAACCGGTCCTGCCGGTAATGACCGGCGAACAGGCCCAGCCGCACCGCGGAGGGATCCACCCCGTCGGCGCGCAACCGCGAGACCAGCACCAGGTTGCCGCGGCTCTTGCTCATCTTGTGGCCGTCCCAGCCGATCATCCCGGCGTGCACATAGTGCCGGGCGAAGCGCCGCTCGCCGCTCACGGATTCGGCGTGTGCGGCGGAGAACTCGTGGTGCGGGAAGATCAGGTCCGATCCACCGCCCTGGATGTCCAGGCCGGTACCGATACGGGTCAGTGCGATCGCGGCGCACTCCACGTGCCATCCGGGCCTGCCCGCGCCGAATGGTGACGGCCAGCTGGGCTCCCCGGGACGTTCTGCACGCCACAGCAGCGCGTCGAGCGGATCGGCCTTGCCGGGGCGCTCCGGGTCACCGCCACGCTCGGCGAACAGCCGGGACATGGTCTCGTGGTCGTAGCCGGACTCGTAGCCGAACTGCCGGGTCGCGTCGGCACGGAAGTACACGTCGGGATACTGCGCGTCGTCGACGACATAGGCGGCCCCGGCGGCCAGCATCTTCTCGACGAGCTCGACCACCTCGGCAATGGCATCGGTGGCCGCCACATAATCGCGCGGCGGCAGCACCCGAAGGGCGGTCATGTCCTCGCGGAACAGCTGAGTCTCGCGGTCGCCGAGTTCGCGCCAGTCGATACCGTCGCGCTCGGCCCGCTCGAACAGCGGGTCGTCGACATCGGTGATGTTCTGGACGTAGTGCACCTCGTGGCCGCCGTCCCGCCACACCCGGTTGACCAGGTCGAAGGTCAGATAGGTGGCGGCGTGCCCCAGGTGGGTGGCGTCGTAGGGGGTGATCCCGCAGACGTACATGGTCGCTGTGGGCCCCGGGGAAACCGGCCGCACCTGGCGGTCGGCGGTGTCGTAGAGCCGCAGCGCGACACCGGCGCCCGGCAATGTGGGAACGGTCGGCGCCGGCCAGGACTGCATGACGTCGACTCTAGGTTGTTGGCTCACCGGTGCCCTCCGTTGGATCTGCCTTTCGCCAGGAACCGACAAGTTGACGGGTCGGTTCATTCCCCGGCCGCATCCTCTAGAAGGCCGACCGGATGGTGTCCAGCAAGGGGCCTGCCAGCTCGGGCCGGCACATCAGCAGATCCGGCAGGTAGGGATCGCGCCGGTTGTAGACCAGCGGCGCCCCGCCCAGTCGGGTGGCGTGCAGGCCGGCGGCCCAGAGCACGCCGGCCGGGGCGGCCGAATCCCACTCCCACTGGCCTCCCGCGTGGATGTAGGCGTCGACGTCGCCGCGCACCACGGCCATCGCCTTCGCGCCCGCCGAGCCGATCCGGACGACCTCGACGTCCATCTGTTCACGCAACCACCACAGCACGGCCGGTGGGCGGTAGGTGCTGGCAGTGATCCGGATGGGCCCGTCGCGTCGCGGTGGCGGCGGGGTGACGGTGTCGGTGCGATACACCTGGTGCAGCGCGGGCAGGGCGACGGCGGCGTCGGTGATGGCACCCTGATCATCGGTCGCCGCCGGGGCGGCTCCGGCAGGGCCGTTGCGTTGCCACAGCGCGATGTGCACGGCCCAGTCGGCGTGTCCCGCCATCGAGTACTCGCGGGTGCCGTCGACGGGATCGACGATCCACACCCGGTCGGCATGCACCCGGGACAGGTCGTCGACGGCCTCTTCGGACAGCACGGCGTCACCCGGGCGGAGTTCGGCCAGGCGTTTCAGGATGAAGGTGTTGGCCCGGCGGTCGCCGGCATCACCGAGTTCGTAGGAGTCGTAGAAACCGACCTCCTCGCGGACGGCCAGCAGCAGCTCCCCGGCTTCGGCGGCCACCATCGCGGCCACCTCGGCGTCGGTATGCGCGGCGAGAGTCACCGGACAAGTATCGCGGTGGGGCCAGGGCGCTGCCGGGTCGGGTACCCGTGGCTAGAAGGCGGGCCACGGGATCGGGCGGTGTCGATCCGGTGACGGCATCACCGGATCGTCAAGCAGCGCAGTGATTCTCGCGCCCAGTGCGGCCACTTCGGCGGGGGTCAGGTGTTCTTGCAGCTGGTCGGCCAGCCCATCGCGCAAACGGACTCGCAACTGGTCGACGGCGGTCAGCGCGTCGTCGGGGACCGGCTTGCCCGCCCACCCCCACAGCACGGTGCGCAGCTTGTCCTCGGTGTGCAGGGTCACACCGTGGTCGACGCCACGAACCCGGCCGTCCACACCGGCCAGGATGTGCCCGCCCTTGCGGTCGGCATTGTTGATCAGCACGTCGAATACGGCCATCCGCCGCAGCCGGTCATCGTCGGCGTGCACCAACACGACGGCGTCACCGGACTGGTCATAGGCCTGCAGGACCGGCAGATAACCGGCGGGCACCTTGCCCGCAGGCACCAGGTCCACCAGGTCCGGACCAGCGTCGCGGTCATCATCGGGCGGGTCGTCGGTCAAACCGTCGCCTGGCTGGTCGACCCACACCTGCGCCATCCCGATACCGGCAGGACCGCCTCGAATGACGGTGTGCGGCACAATATCCCAGCCGAGTGCTGCCGAGATCTGATACGCCGCACGCTCGCGGCCCGCCAGAGTTCCGTCCGGGAAGTCCCATAGTGGCGCCTCGCCGGCAACCGGCTTGTACACGCAATGCACCGTCCGCTCGCCGAGGGTGGACTCGCACAGGAACGTCGCGTTGCTCGCCGAGCGGATGCGCCCGAGAACGTTCAGCTCGCCGGAGGCAAGCAGTTCCGCGAGATCGGCATCAGAAGGGCGGTTCATCATCTGTCCCGCCGAAGGCACCGCGCCGATATCCGTTGGTGCGCACGCAGATGTGGCCTTCGGGATCGAGCGGTTCGTCACACAGCGGGCATGGAGGCCGCCCGGCCGAGATGACCCGGTTGGACCGCGTCGCGAACTCCCGTGCCGATTCCGGGGTCAGGAAGACCCGGACCGCGTCGGGGCCCTCCTCGGCATCGTCGAGCACCACCGAGGCGTCGAACTCGGTGTCGGAGACCGCGAGCAGTTCGACCACGACGGTCTGTGCCTCGGCGTCCCAGCCCAGCCCCATCGTGCCCACCCGGAACTCGGCATCCACCGGCATCTCGAGCGGTTGCAGGTCGTCGATCTCGCCGGTGTCGGGCGGGATGGGGGTGCCGAACCGGCGATTGATCTCCACCAACAGGGCGGTGATGCGCTCGGCGAGAACGGCCACCTGCTGTTTCTCCAGCATCACCGACACGATGCGTTTGTCGTGGACGGCCTGCAGGTAGAACGTGCGGTTCCCGGGCTGCCCGACGGTCCCGGCCACGAAACGGTCGGGTGAGCGGAAGACATGAATTGCGCGGGCCATGGCACCTTTCAAAATAGCCGGTAGCGGCCGGACTCAAGCGGTCGAGCCACCGACGACCGCGTCACCGGTGGGGGCGGCGTCCGGGGCGGCGTTCAGCGCGGCGGTCAATCCGTTGCCGGTGTGATTGACATGCAGCACGAACGGCCGCGTCTCGGTGTAGCGGATGACGCTCATCGACGCGGGGTCTGCCGTGATGCGCTGGAAGCTGTCAAGATGGGTGCCGAGCGCATCGGCAAGCACCGACTTGATGACATCGCCGTGGGTGCAGGCGATCCACAGCACATCGCCGCCATGCGTTTCCGACAGCCGCCGGTCGTGTTCGCGGATCGCCGCGACGGCGCGCGACTGCACCTGGGCCAGGCCCTCACCGTCGGGGAAGACTGCCGCGCTCGGTTGAGCTTGCACCACCTTCCACAGCGGCTCTTTGAACAGTTCGGAGATCTTGCGCCCGGTCCAGCTGCCGTAGTCCACCTCGATGATCCGGTCCTCGACCACCGGCTCGATACCAAGGGCGGCGGCCAGCGGCGCGACGGTGTTCGCACAGCGCAGCAGCGGTGAGCGCACGATCGCCTTGACCGGCAGTGTTCCGATCCGGGCGACGACCGCCTCTGCCTGCTCGCGCCCGGTGTCGTCGAGGTCGACGCCTGCCGAGCGACCGGCCAGGGTGTGCGCGGTATTGGAGGTGGATCTGCCGTGCCGCAGCAGGATGACGGTCACGGGCGGGCCCTTCGGGTCGGCGGGGTCATTTCGCGGCGAGTACCCCGGTGCCCAGCAGGATCATCACGACGACGCCGAGGGTGATCCGGTACCCCACGAACCAGTACATGCTGTGGTTGACCAGGAACTTCAGGAACCATGCGACGGCGGCGTACCCGACAACGAAGGCGATGACGGTGCCCAGCACGATCTGCGTGACGGTGGCGCTCATACCGGTGTCCCCCGGCTCGAACACGTGGCTCAGTTCGTAGAGCCCGGAGCCCAATACCGCCGGGATGGCCAGCAGGAAACCGAACCGCGCCGCGGCCTCGCGCTTCTGTCCCAGGAAGAGCCCCGTGCTGATCGTCACCCCGGAACGCGACACGCCCGGGATCAACGCGAGCGCCTGGGCCGAACCGATGAGCAGACTGTCGCGGAGCGTGAACTGTTCGATGGGACGGGTCTGTTTCCCGAAGTACTCCGCCGCGGCGATGACGAAGGAGAACACGATCAGCGCGGTGGCGATGACCCAGAGATTGCGGACGTCATCACGGATGAAATGTTGCAGCGTGAAACCGAAGATCCCGATGGGGATGGTGCCGATGATGACCCACCAGCCCAGCCAGTAGTCCGGGGTCCGCCGGTCGGGGTGTCGTAATCCGCCGAACCAGGCCGTCACGATGCGCCCGATATCGCGCGCGAAATAGAGCAGGACGGCCACCTCGGTACCGATCTGCACCACGGCGGTGAACGACGCGCCGGCGTCGGCGCCGAAGAACGCCTCGGACACTATCGCGAGATGACCGGAGGAGGACACCGGAAGGAACTCGGTCAGCCCCTGGACGATCGCAAGCACGACGACCTGCAACCAGGACATGTCAGACATGGACGTCTCTCATCACGCGCACGACCGTACCGTGGGGGTCGAGTCAGCGCGTCGCGCGCACCGGCTCCGCTCCGGCGACGGCATCGCGCACGGTGGCCGCTACGCTGCGCTCATCGGCGAGATCGATATCTTTCAGACTGCGGGACGTGCGGGCGATGATGTCTTCGCTCTGCGGAACGGGACCACTCAGCCGGGGCCGGTACACCTCGACGACCAGGTTCTGCCGGTCCGCGACGTGAAAGGAGAAGCTGCGGCCATCACCCAGGGTTCCGAACCCGCTGGCGTGCACGCCGGTCGAGACGTGCTCGATGGCAAACTCGTCTGCCGACAGTTCGGTCTCCGGAGCCAGTGCCATAGCACGCACCATACCCACAAATTGACGGTTACGTCCCCATTGGCAAACTTTGCGCAAACTGCGAACACGAATGCAGACGGAATGCGGAATCAGGAGTTTTGAAGGCCCATGACCACGAAATCCGCATTCCGGGTGCGTTCCCTCTCGGCATTGACCCTGGCCGTCGGCGTCGTTTCCGCGTGCTCGTCGACGCCCGCCGATTCGCCACCACCGACCATTCCGGTCGCGACACCGGCCGTGTCGCCACAGGTCAGCGGTGCCGTCGACGGCGTCGTCAAGCCACTGTCGGCACCGGGAATCGCCGCCGTCTTCGATATCCGCACCTCCTCGGCGGTCGTGCTGGGCCCCGCCGACCGCCTCACCGTTGTGCCCGCCGACGGGCCCGCGCGCACCATCGCGCTGCCCGCGGCGGCCACCGCGATCACCGGTGACGGTTCCGGGGAAGTCTGGTTGTCCATCCGTGGTGGGTATGTGCGAGCGAACGTCGCCGCCGGCGCCGCCACCCCGGTGGAGGTCAAGGACCATGCCGACACCGACTTCACCGCGATCGGCCGGAATGCCGACGGGACGCTGGTGCTCGGCAGCGCCGACGGCACGGTGTTCACACTGCGCTCCGACACCGAGGTCGGCACGAGTCTGAAGAACTTCGCACGCGTCGATACCCTTGTCGCCCAAAATGATTCGATCATCGTGCTGGACCGCGGCCAGACCTCGGTCACCGAGATCGACGAGGACGGGACCAAGCCCGAGCAGGCGTTGCGCGCCGGTGAGGGGGCCACGTCGATGACCGTCGACCCCGCCGGACGAGTGCTCGTCACCGATACCCGCGGCGGAGCACTGCTGGTCTTCGGCACCGATCCGCTGATCCTGCGGCAGCGGTACCCGGTGGGCGAGGCCCCTTATGGCGTGACCGGGTCGACGAAGATGACCTGGGTGTCACAGACGGCGACCAACACCGTCATTGGCTACGATCTGGCTACCGGAATACCCGTTGAAAAGGTGCGTTATAGGACAGTGCAGCAACCCAATACCCTGGCCTTCGACGATGCCGGCGACACCCTGTACGTGGTCTCCGGTTCCGGCGCCGGGGTACAGGTGATCAAGGGGGCGAGTAGGTCATGACGACGGTGGCACGCAGCCGGATGCCCGCGGGCTGGGCCGGTGACCTTTCCGAGGATTACGAATGGGTGCCGCTGCGCCTGCCCCCCGATGTCACGCGGTTGTCGGCGTCGGTGCGTTTGTCCATCGAGGCGCAGTATCGCGGCTGGGAGTTGACCAAGGTGCGGCTCTATACCGACGGGAGCCGGCGCGTGTTGTTGCGTCGCAAGAAGACCGCACTCGGAGAGCAGCCGGCCCTGTGATCTACCGCTTGATGCGGCGCGCGTTCTTCCTCGTCGCGCCCGAACGTATTCATGCCGTCGTGTTCGCGATACTGCGGCTGGCCACCTCGACCGGGTGGAGCCGTCGCGTCCTGTCGGGCAGGTTGGGCGCGTCGGACCCGATCCTGGCCAGCACGGTCGCCGGTGTGCGCTTTCCGGCGCCACTCGGGCTGGCCGCGGGTTTCGACAAGGACGGTCACGGATTGCAGACCTGGGGCGCGCTCGGCTTCGGGTATGCCGAGATCGGCACGGTCACGGCCCAGGGTCAACCGGGAAATCCGGCACCGCGGATGTTCCGGCTGCCCGCCGACCGCGGTCTGCTCAACCGGATGGGCTTCAACAACCGCGGGGCGGCGGCGCTGGCCCGGCAGCTCGGCACGCACCGATCCGATGTACCGATCGGGGTGAACATCGGCAAGACCAAGACCACCCCCGCCGAGCAGGCGGTCGACGATTACGTCACCAGCGCACGACTGGTCGGCCCGCTGGCGTCCTATCTGGTGGTCAACGTCAGCTCACCGAACACCCCGGGGCTGCGCGATCTTCAGGCGGTCGAGTCGCTGCGGCCCATCCTGGCCGCCGTCCGCGAGGTCGTCACGGTGCCGGTGTTGGTCAAGATAGCGCCCGACCTGTCGGACTCCGATATCGACGATATCGCCGATCTGGCCGTCGAATTGGGCCTGGCCGGCATCGTCGCGACCAACACCACGATCTCCCGGGACGGCTTGCGGACCCCTGGCGTGGACGAGCTCGGCGCCGGCGGGGTGTCCGGTCCGCCGGTCTCCCGACGCGCCCTTGAGGTGTTGCGTCGGCTCTACGTGCGCGTGGGCGATCACCTGGTGCTGGTCAGCGTCGGCGGTATCGAGACCGCCGAGGACGCCTGGGAACGCATCCTGGCCGGCGCCTCGCTGCTGCAGGGCTACACCGGTTTCGTCTACGGCGGTGGGCTGTACGCCAAGCAGATCCACGACGGTCTGGCACGCCGACTGCGCGAGGGCGGGTTCGCCTCGCTGTCGGAGGCAGTCGGCGCGGAGACCCGCTTCTAGTTCTGTTCGTAGGTGAAATGCAGCACGGCGCGAGCGATGGCCTGACCGAAGAGATTGAACCCGAGGAAGGCCGGCGTGGCGCCCTCGGGCAATTCGAGTGACTCCACCGGGAGCGCGTGCACGGCCACGTAGTAGCGGTGCGGGCCATGTCCGGCGGGCGGCGCCGCACCGAGGAAGCGCTTGAGTCCCGCATCGTTGGTCAGCGTCACCGCGTTGCCGGGCAACGGATCGCCGTTACCGGCGTCGGCGGGCAGCGAGCTGACCGTCGCGGGCAGATCGGCGACGGCCCAGTGCCAGAACCCCGACAATGTCGGAGCGTCCGGGTCGTACACGGTGACCGCGAAGCTGCGGGTCTCCTCGGGGAAGCCCGACCAGCTCAGCTGGGGTGAGACATCCTTGCCGCCCGCGCCCATGATGCCGCTGACCTGATCGTTGCCTGCTGGCTGGCCGTCGGTGAAGGTCTCCGAGGTCAGCTCGAAGGTCGGCAGTTTCGGCAGGTTGGCGTAGGGATCTGCGGGTGTTGCGGTCATATCGCCCCTCTTCTGGTCAGCAGTTGGTGAGGAAATGCTCGAGCACCTCGGTGCCGAACTGTAATGCGTCCACGGGTACCCGTTCATCGACGCCGTGGAACAACGCGGCGAAGTCCAGATCCGCCGGCAACCGCAGCGGGGCAAAGCCGAAGCAGCGAATGCCCAACCGTGAGAATGCTTTTGCATCGGTTCCGCCGGAGAGCATGTACGGCACGATCCGCGCCTCGGGATCGACAGCCAGCAGCGCGGCGTTCATCGCATCGACGAGATCACCGTCGAAGGTGGTCTCGACAGACGGCAGATCGCGTTCCCAGGTGCGCACCACGTCGGGGCCGATGAGCTCGTCGACCTCGCGTTCGAAGGCCTCCCGACGCCCGGGCAGCACCCGGCAGTCGATGACGGCCTCGGCCGTTGCCGGGATCACGTTGGCCTTATAGCCGGCCTTGAGCATCGTCGGGTTGGCGGTATCGCGCAGTGTGGCCCCGACAATGCGGGCGATATCACCGAGTTTGGCGATGGTGCCGTCGAGATCGGGTGAGTCGATGTCGAATTCGTAGCCGGTCTCCTCGGCGACCGCCGCCAGGAACTGCGCCACCGGTTCGGTGAGCACCAGCGGGAACTGGTGCCTGCCCAGCTTGGCGACGGCTTCGGCGACGGCGGTGACGGCGTTGTCCTGGTGCACCATCGAGCCGTGTCCGGCGCGGCCCCGGGCCGACAACCGCATCCAGGCGATGCCCTTCTCGGCGGTCTCCACCAGATAGAGCCTGCGCTCGCCGCCGTGCCGCGAGGGCACGGTCAGCGAGAAACCGCCGACCTCACCGATCGCCTCGGTGACACCGTCGAAGAGGTCGGGCCGGTTGTCGACGAGCCACTGGGCGCCGTAGGTGCCGCCGTGCTCCTCGTCGGAGACGAAGGCGAAGATCAGATCGCGTGGGGGCACGATGCCCGCGCGTTTGAAGTGGCGTGCGACGGCGATCATCATGCCGACCATGTCCTTCATGTCGACCGCGCCGCGGCCCCAGACATAGCCGTCTTTCACCGCACCCGAGAACGGGTGCACGCTCCAGTCGGCGGGCTCGGCGGGCACGACGTCCAGATGGCCGTGGATCAGCAGGGCGCCGCGTGAACGGTCCGCACCCGGCAACCGGGCGAACAGGTTGCCGCGGCCGGGGGCGGCCTCGATGTACTCGGTGCTGTAGCCGACCTCGCGGAGGCGGTCACCCACCCACTGCGCGCAGTCCGCCTCGCCCCGCGTCGTCGCCGGATCTCCGGTGTTGGAGGTGTCGAAACGGATGAGGGTGCTGACGAGGTCGACCACCTCGTCGGCGGCGCTGGGCTGGACGGTCACAACCCCATTCGTACCATCGCCGGTGCCCGCCCGGACAGAGTGGCGCACCGGCGCCGACGGGCTGGTTTGGGTCCGACCGCCCCTATCCGTTAGCCTTAGTCGCTCCTCGCCGACGGCGCGGAGCGATGTCCGAGTGGCGGAATGGCAGACGCGCTAGCTTGAGGTGCTAGTGCCCTATTAACGGGCGTGGGGGTTCAAGTCCCCCCTCGGACACAGTTTCTCGATAGGACCCCGGTTGCTCAACCGGGGTCGTATCGGTTCATCCGGCGCCGGCCACCAGCGTGGCCAGCCGTTCGGCCGCCCCGCTGTCGGGCACCGGCAGGTAGGCCACGATCTGGATGTTCGGCACATCCACCGGCGCCAGCTGGTGGTGTTCCAGGCGCATCTCCCCTATCCCGGCGCGGAAGAAACGCCGCTCCCGCGAGGTGAACCGCTGCACGCTGCGCCTGCGCCACTGCGACTCGAAATGGTCGCTGGCCGCGCGAAGCCGGTCGACCAAGGTCGAGTAAGCCGGTTCGCCCGCCCGTGATCCCGCCTCGGCCCGGAACTCGGCCAGGAAGCGGCTGCTGTCGTTTTCCCAGTCCGGCAACAACTCCCGGATCGCGGGGTCCATGAACATCAGCCAGAGCAGGTTACGGTCGGCCTCGGCGGTCACCGCGATGTTCGGATACAGCGCGGCGTAGGCACTGTTCCACGCGGTGATATCCCAGAACGGCCCGATCGCGAACGCCGGGTACCCGCCCAGCGCGTCCAGGAAGCGCTGCACATGCGGCGGCGTCGGCACGTCGGTCGGAACCGGCTCCGGGGCATGCCCGCCGAGGCTGCGCACGTAGTCACGTTCAGCCGGGGTCAGCCGCAGGGCCGTGCTGACCGCATCGAGAACCTGGCGCGAGGGGTTGATCTCGCGGCCCTGCTCCAGCCACGTGTACCAGGTGACGCTCACCCCGGCCGCCAGAGCGACCTCCTCACGCCGCAGGCCGCTGGTGCGCATCCGCGGCATCGGGGCATAGCCCAGGTCGGCGCGCGCGGCGGCCTCCCGGCGAGCCCGCAGGAACTCCCCGAGCGCCCGGCGCTGCCTGCTACGTGTGTCCATCCTTCGATGGTAGTAGTGCCAGTACTGGTATCAGCACCGTCTTCCCACGTAGATGTCCCGGATGCCACGCTGTGTGTTATGGCAGAACTGCGGTCCCGCACGGTCACCCACGGTCGCAACATGGCGGGAGCACGCTCGCTGTTGCGGGCCGCCGGAGTCGCCGGCTCCGATATCGGCAAGCCCATCGTGGCGGTGGCCAACAGCTTCACCGAGTTCGTGCCGGGGCACACGCACCTGCAGCCCGTCGGCCGCATCGTCTCCGAGGCCATCTCGGCCGCCGGTGGGGTGCCGCGCGAGTTCAACACCATCGCCGTCGACGACGGCATCGCGATGGGTCACGGCGGAATGCTCTACTCGTTGCCGTCCCGCGAGCTCATCGCCGACTCGGTGGAGTACATGGTCAACGCGCACTGCGCGGACGCGTTGGTGTGTATCTCGAACTGCGACAAGATCACTCCCGGCATGCTGATGGCCGCACTGCGCCTGAACATCCCGACCGTCTTCGTCTCCGGCGGCCCGATGGAGGGTGGCACCGCCGTCTTGGTCGACGGCACGGTCAAGACCCGGCTCAATCTGGTGTCGGCCATCGCCGATGCGGTGAACACCGACGTCTCCGATGACGACATCTCGCGCATCGAGGAGGCCGCCTGCCCGACCTGCGGCTCATGCTCGGGCATGTTCACCGCCAACTCGATGAACTGCCTCACCGAGGCGCTCGGGCTGGCCCTGCCCGGCAACGGTTCGGTGTTGGCCACCCACACCGCGCGGCGCGCCCTCTACGAAAAGGCTGGGAGCACGGTGATGGACATCGTGCGGGCCTACTACGACGACGATGACGCCTCCGTCCTGCCCCGCAACATCGCCACGCGCGACGCGTTCGACAACGCCATGGCACTCGACATCGCGATGGGCGGGTCGACCAACACCGTGCTGCACCTGCTGGCCGCCGCCCGGGAGGCCGAGCTGGATTACACCCTGGAAGACATCGAGAAGCGCAGCCGGCTGATCCCGTGCCTGTGCAAGGTCGCCCCCAATGGTCACTACCTGATGGAGGATGTGCACCGCGCCGGAGGTATCCCGGCCATCCTCGGCGAGCTGTGGCGCGGCGGTCATCTGCACGAGACGGTGCACACCGTGCACTCGGGCTCGATGGCGGAATGGCTGCGCGCATGGGACATCCGCGGCGGATCGCCGTCGGCCGAGGCCGTCGAACTCTTCCACGCCGCACCGGGGTGCGTGCGGTCGGCATCGGCGTTCTCGCAGTCCGAGCGGTGGGACAGCCTGGACACCGACGCCGAGAACGGCTGCATCCGCGATGTGGCCCACGCCTATTCCGCCGACGGCGGGCTGGCGGTACTGCGCGGCAACCTGTCGGTGGACGGCTGCATCGTCAAGACCGCGGGCGTCGACGAATCCATCTGGACGTTCTCCGGTCCGGCCGTGGTGCTGGAATCACAGGAGGACGCGGTGGACGCCATCCTGTCCGGCCGGGTGCAGCCCGGCGATGTGGTGGTGATCCGTTACGAGGGACCGAGGGGCGGACCGGGCATGCAGGAAATGCTCTATCCGACAGCCTATTTGAAGGGCCGCGGGCTGGGCACGCAATGCGCGCTGATCACCGACGGTCGGTTCTCCGGCGGTACGTCGGGCCTGTCCATCGGCCACGTCTCCCCCGAGGCAGCCGCCGGCGGCACCATCGCGTTGGTGGCCGACGGTGACCTGATCACCATCGACATCCCGCGCCGCAGCATCGAGGTCGAGGTGCCACGCGAGGAACTGGAGCGTCGACGCGCGGCCCTGGAGGCCGCCGGCGGATACCGGCCCAGGGATCGGCGCCGCACGGTGTCGGCGGCGTTGCGTGCGTACGCCGCGTTGGCGCTCTCGGCAGACAAGGGTGCGGCCCGAGACATCGATGCGGTGTAGCTCACCCTGCTAGCCTGTGCGGGCCAGTCACCTCCGCAGGGAGTAGGGAACCCGGTGCGAATCCGGGACTGACGCGCAGCGGTGAGGGGATGACGAGGCGGGCCACATGCCACTGGGAGTGCATGCTCCCGGGAAGGCGGCCTGCCGAGGACGACCCCCGAGTCCGAATACCTGCTGGCATCCGCGACGGTGTGTCGCGGCTTGTCACCGGGTCTCGCTGATCAGGCCCCTGATGCCGAAGGAATCCCTCATGTCCGCATCCATGCGCGGCGATCTCGCCGATCCCGACTTCCTCGTACAGGCGTGGGACGACCAACAATCGGCCTATATCGCGGGCCGTGAATCCCGCTTTCGCGCCATCACCGACATCATCGGACTAGCCTGCGGTGACGAGCCCGTGGTCGTCGATCTCGCCTGCGGGCCGGGATCGCTGAGCGCCCGCATCCTCGACGCACTTCCCGGTGCCCGGGTGATCGCCCTCGATTTCGATCCATTGCTGCTCGACCTGGCCACCCGGACGCTCGGCGCCCACGACCGGTTCGGTGTGGTCGAGGCAGACCTTGCCGAGGACACCTGGCCGGATGCGGTGGCAGCCGCCACGGCGGGCGCACCGATATCGGCTTTCGTCTCCACCACCGCGCTGCACTGGCTGACCCCGCAGACCTTGTTGGGCGTGTACACCGCCGCGGCAGAGCTGCTGTCCGACAACGGCATCCTGCTCAATGGCGATCACTTCCGGTTCGACGGGCGCCAGCCGACCCTGCGCAGACTGTCCGCCGCACACGACGCCGCCACCCAGGCACGGGCGCACGCCGCCGGATCGGCCACCTGGGATCAGTGGTGGGCCGCAGCGACGTCCCGCGACGGCGTGGCCGATCTGGCGGTGCTGCGTGATCAGCGGTTCGCGCACCGAAATCCGCCGCCCACCACCGCGGTGGACTTCCATCTCGCCGCCCTGGCACAGGCCGGATTCTCCGAGGTGGGCACGGTCTGGCAACTGCTCGACGACTACGTGGTCATGGGGGTCAAGTGATGTCGTGGCAGCGCGTCATCGGCGCTCTGGGCGCGGTGTCGATATTGGTCTCGGGATGCGGCACCCAGACTCCCGACCAGGTCGGCACCTCGGCGACGCCGACCGCCGGCGCGGGATTCCCGGTCGTACTGAAGAACTGCGGTATCGACGTCGAGATGGCCGCAGCGCCCGCACGCGCCATCTCGGTCAATCAACCCGCCACCGAGCTGATGCTCACTCTCGGCTTGGCCGATCGGATGGTCGGCACCGCATCGTGGAACGAACCGGTGCCGGCGCACCTGGCCGAGGCCAACGCGAAGGTCCCCGAACTGAGCGCCGATTTCCCCTCGCTGGAAACCGTTCTGGACACCGAACCCGACTTCGTCTACGCCACATTCGCCTACACGTTCTCCGACCAGGGCATCGCGTCGCGCGAACGCTTTGCCGAGTTGGGCATTCCCACCTACCTGTCGGCGAGCGAGTGCAGCGGGCAGCAGGCAGAACAGCACCGCGCGTTGACCTTCGAGGACATCTATGCCGAAATCGGGGACATCGCACGGATATTCGGGGTCGAGGAGAACGCGGCCCGACTCGTGACATCGCTGAAGGATCGAGTACGGTCCGCGACCGCCGGCCTGAACACCTCCGACACCAGCCTGATGTACTGGTACTCGGCCACCCGGGCGCCGTATATCGCCGGGTGCTGCGGCGCCCCAGGGTTGATCACGCAGGCTGTCGGGGCGCGAAACGCGTTCGCCGACAGCCGTCAGCTGTGGCCGGAAACCTCGTGGGAGGCGATTCTGGACCGCGATCCCGACGTGTTGGTGCTGGCCGACCTGACGCGCGGTGACGACGGTGACACCGCGGCCGCCAAGATCGAATTCCTGGAAAACGATCCGCTGGCACGTCAGCTCACCGCCGTCCGCGAACAGCGTTATGTCGTGGTGCCCGGCACCGCGTTGGACCCGTCACTGCGCAATGTCGACGCCGTCGAGATGATCGCCGACGTCCTGCGTCAGGACAGCTGACCGGGCATCAGCCGGCCAGTTCCACATCGCCGCGGTGTACGTGCACGCAGGCGCGCTTGGGCCCCCACACCGTCGGGACGGTGAAGCAGACCACCTTGGGCTTCCCGAAGACCGTGGTCTCGGCCACCGTGCCGACGGCACCTTCCGGCACCGTCTGAACATCCATCTCGTCGATCTCGCGGCTGGCGGTCACAAAGTCACCGGTCTGCCAACTCATGTTGCGTGTCTCCTGATCCAAGTTCTGGTTCGTACGTGAGATGCAACGCCCGTGAGTGGATTTTTATTCACGGTGATCGATCAATACACGTCTCGCACATATCGCTTGGTGGCGACGAGCTCCTTCTTGTAATCGTTGGCGGCCTCGGCGGACAGCGATCCGTGCTTGCGGATGATCGCCAGCAGCGCCGCGTCGACATCGGCGGCCATCCGGGTCGCATCACCGCAGACGTAGAAATGCGCACCGTCCTGCAGCCAGCGCCACAGGTCGGCACCGCGTTCGGTCATCTTGTGCTGGACATACACCCGCCGTGACTGGTCGCGCGAGAAGGCGAGGTCCAGCCGGCTGAGGAAGCCGTCGTCGACCATGGCCTGCACCTCGTCGCGGTAGTAGAAGTTCTGGTCGCGGTGCTGGTCACCGAAGAACAACCAGTTGCGGCCGCGGTGGCCTTGCGCGCGACGCTCCTGCAGGAACGCCCGGAACGGTGCGATCCCGGTACCCGGGCCGACCATGATCATCGGTGTGGCCGAGTCCTCGGGCGGGCGGAAGTTCGGTGAGCGCTGCACGAACACCGGCGCGGCCTGCGCCCGGTCGGCCAGGAATGTGGAGGCGACGCCACCGCGCGCCATGCCACGGGCGGTGCGGTAGCGCAGCACCGAGACCGTCAGCTGCACCTCGTGTGGGCTCACCAACGGACTCGACGAGATGGAGTACTGCCGCGGTGTGAGCCGGACGAGCGCGTCCAGCCATTCGGCAGGATCGGCCCGGACGGCGAACTCCTCGACGATGTCCAGCCCATTGCGGCCGGCGAGCCAGCTGTCGAGTTTCGCACCGGACCGTCGCAACACCTTCGCCTGAGGGCACCGTTCGGTGACGAACCCGAGCAGGTTCGGGGTCACCTTGCACAGGTCGTAGGAACGCGTCAGGGCGGTCCGCAGGTCGACCTCGGCACCGTCGACCTCGACGATCTCATCGCCGGACAGGGCCGTGGCGGCCAGCCAGGCCCGCACCGAGTCGGCATCGTTGCCGACGAACACCCCCAGGGAATCCCCGGCGGCATAGCTCACGCCGTGTTCGGCGACGTGTTCGGTGATGTCGAACCCGATCTGACGCACCTCCTTGGCGGCCACCACCGGGGTCAGGCGAGTGTTGCGGCTCACCGGCGCCGACAGCGGATTGCCCCGGGTCAGCGGTGCGGCGGGCCGGGGTGGTGTGGTCGTTCGCGCGGGTCCGGGTGCGGTCGCGGTGGTTGCGATGTCGGCGGGCTCGGTGGTGACCGCCGCGGCCCAGGCGGCCATCGGTGCGTCGTCGTGCGATTCGCATTCGACCAGTTCGTGTGTCCGGACGGCACCCAGCTCGGCCAGGCGGGCATCCAGAGACTTCGCGTGACCACAGAAATTGGCGTACGCCTTGTCCCCTATCCCGAGCACCGCGTATCGCACCCCGGTCAGCGCCGGCGCGTCGGCGCGGCACAGCCGGTCCCAGAAGTCCGCGCCGTTGTCCGGTGGCCCGCCGTCACCGAAGGTGCTGGTGATCACCAACACCTCGGTCGCCGCGGCGACATCGTCCAACGATGCCTCGTCCATGGTGACCGATCGGGCACCGGTGATGCGTGCGGCCAGCCCGATCGCGAACTCCTCGGCATTGCCGGTCTGGGAAGCCCACAGCACCAGTGGTCCGGTGGCGGGTTGCTCGGTTGCGCGTGAGTAGGTGCCCGCCAGGAGTCCGTCGACCCACAGGCGGACCGCCGGGCGCACCGGCGCCGAGAGCGGCAGGACCGGGACGCCGCCCGGTGTCGCGTCCAACCCGGTGAAGAACCCGGACAGATAGAGCTTCTCGTCATCGGTGAATTGTGGTCCGGCCGTGCGCAGATCGAGCGGATCTGGTGCGGCCACCTCGATGGCCCGTAGCCGTACGGCGCACACTTTCAGTTCGGGTTGCAGGGAGTACGCGTCGACGGCGTCGTTGGTGACGGCGTTGATTGCGAGGTACTCACCGTGCTCGTCGTTCCAGTGAAACGGCGCCCATACACTGCCCCGGCGTACCCGGTCGGTGAGGGATGCAGGCAGCACGGCGCGACCGCGCCGGGAGGTGAGCTCGACGTGGTGGGCGGCGGTGATGCCTAGCGCCGCAGCATCATCGGGGTGGATCTCGACGAACGGCGAGGCATCGAGTTTGTTGAGTTTGGCCACCCGACCGGTCTTGGTCATGGTGTGCCACTGATGTTGCAGCCGACCGGTGTTGAGCACCATCGGATAATCGTCGTCGGGCAGTTCGTGCGGGTCCATATGCGGCCGGGCGAGGAACTGCGCCCGCCGCGATGGTGTCGGAAACGCCAGCCGGGGACGGTGCCCGTCGGCGTCGACGTGCAGGGTCTGCGACACACCGTCGTTGACGTAACGGATGGGGTGGCGGTCATCGGGATCGGCGGGTGGGCAGGGCCACTGCACGGGCGTCTCGCGCAGCCGGTCATAGCTGACTCCGCGCAGGTCGTATCCCGTGCGGGGATTGGCGAAGCGACGGATCTCGTCAAAGATCTGCGCGCTGGACTTGTAGGCGAAATCGTCACCGAAACCCAGATACTCGGCGACACCACAGATCAACTCCCAGTCCGGCCGCGCCTGGCCCACCGGCGTGACGGACTGCTGCAGCAGGGTGATGTTGCGCTCGGAGTTGACCATCACCGCGTCACTCTCGGACCACAGTGCGGCCGGCAGCACGATATCGGCGTAGCGGTTCGTCGCGGTGTCGATGTAGGCGTCCTGGGTGATGACGAGCTCGGCCGCTTCCAGGGCGGCGATGACTGTCGCTCGGTTCGGCACGGAGACAACGGGATTGGTGCAGATTATCCAGCAGGCCTTGATCTCACCGGCGGCGGCCTGTTCGAACATGGCCACCGTGCCCGGACCGACCTCGGATCGGATGGTGCCCGGCTCCAGCCCCCACTGTTCCTCGCAGAACGCCCGGTCCTCGGCCGAGAGGACCACACGCTGGCCGGGTAGACCCGGTCCCATGTACCCCATCTCGCGGCCGCCCATCGCGTTGGGTTGTCCGGTCAGTGACATCGGCCCACTACCCGGCCGGCAGATCGCACCGGTGGCCAGATGCAGGTTGCAGATGGCGTTGGTGTTCCAGGTGCCGTGGGTGCTCTGGTTCAGGCCCATGGTCCAGCACGTCATCCACTCCCCCGCCTCGGCGATCATCGATGCGGCGGTTCGGATGTCGGCCTCGTCCAGTCCGGTGATGGCGGCCACCCGGGCGGGCGGGTAATCGGCGAGGAACGCAGGCATGTCCTGCCAGCCCTCGGTGTGTTCGGCGATGAACTCCTCGTCGATGTCGCCGTTGACGACGAGCAGATGCAACAGCCCGTTGAGCAGTGCGAGGTCGGTACCCGGAGCGATCGGCAGGTACAGGTCGGCCTTGTCGGCGGTGGCGGTGCGCCGTGGGTCCACCACGATCATCTTGGCGCCGGCCTTGAGCCGGTCAGCCATGCGCAGGAACAGGATCGGATGGCAATCGGCCATGTTCGCGCCGATGACGAAGAACAGGTTCGCCGAATCGAAATCGGTGTAGGAGCCGGGCGGGCCGTCGGCGCCGAGGGACTGCTTGTAGCCGGTGCCCGCGCTGGCCATGCACAGCCGAGAGTTCGATTCGATGTGCACGGTGCGCAGATAACCCTTGGCCAGCTTGGTCGCCAGATACTGCGCCTCCAGCGACATCTGGCCCGATACGTACAGCGCGACCGCGTCGGGCCCGTGTTCGTCGACGATGGCCCGCAGCCGGTTCCCGGCCTGCGCCACGGCCTCCTCGACCGGGGTTTCCACAAGCTGCGCGCCGCGCTCGGGGCGCACCAGCGCGGCGGTCATCCTGCCCTCGGTCGCGGCCATCAGCTCGGCGTGGGTGGCGCCCTTGGTGCACAATCTGCCGCGGTTGGTCGGATGCAGCTTGTCGCCGCTGATCTTGGCGATCACCGGCAGCCCGGTGTCCTGATCGGTCTCGGTGGCGACCTCGATACCGCAGCCCACACCACAGTACGAGCAGGCGGTCCGCGTGGTCACCGACATGCCACCATCGTGTGCTGGCACTGTTCCGGCTCCTTTGAGGCGACGTTATGGCAAGGAAAACTCGACCTCACAAGACGCCCATCCCCGCGGTGAGCACCTCGTGAGGCCGAGTTCGTCCGGTTACGCGGTGACCACCGATTCCGGTAGAGCCGCCGGGCTGGCTGCTGCCTTCGACGACGACAACCGCAGGAACACGAACCAGGTGACGATGGCGCAGATCACGTAGAAGCCGAGGAAGACCCAGAACGCGTTGGTCGCCGACTTCGCATCGCTGACATAGGACATCCGCAGCACGATGTTGATGAACACCCCGCCCAGTGCGCCGACCGCGCCGGCGAAGCCGATGAGGGCACCGGACATGCTCCGCGACCAGGCCGCCTTCTCCTCACGGCTCCACTCGTCGTGGCCCTGTGCCTTGGCCTCGAAGATCGACGGGATCATCTTGTAGGTCGAACCGTTGCCCAGACCCGACAGGATGAACAGCAGGATGAAACCGGCCACATAGGCGATCATTTGACCACCGGTGGGCGCACCGGCCGCGCTGTCGTCGAGAACGCCTGCGGCGACAAGGATTCCGGCAGCGAAGATCATGGCGACGAACACGTACAGCGTGATCT
Organism: Mycobacterium sp. VKM Ac-1816D; assembly: GCF_000416385.1. Classification (NCBI taxonomy): domain Bacteria; kingdom Bacillati; phylum Actinomycetota; class Actinomycetes; order Mycobacteriales; family Mycobacteriaceae; genus Mycobacterium; species Mycobacterium sp. VKM Ac-1816D. The sequence continues at coordinate 182,420 of NZ_AOHQ01000139.1, read as the reverse complement.
TTCCGCCGCCGATCTTGTCGGCGAGCTTACCGCCGATCGGACGCGAGATGGATCCGAGCAACGGGCCGAGGAAGGCGATCTGCGCGGCGTGCAGCGATGCCTGCGCCGGGGTGTCACCGCCGGCGAGGAAGTTGATCTGCAGCACCTGGCCGAATGCGAAGCTGAATCCGATGAACGAGCCGAACGTGCCGATGTAGAGGAAGCTCATCACCCAGGAGTGTGAGAATCGCATCGCCTCGACCATGGCGCCCAGATTGGAGCGCTGGTTGCCGAGGTTGTCCATGAAGAACGCGGCACCGAGGGCCGCGAGACCGACGAGCACGAGGTAGATCGCGCAGACCAGATAGGGCGCCGTGTTGCTCACGGTGGCGATGATCAGCAGGCCGATCAGCTGGATGACCGGCACACCGATGTTGCCACCGCCGGCGTTGAGCCCGAGCGCCCAGCCCTTGAGACGCTGCGGGTAGAACGCATTGATGTTCGTCATGGAGGAGGCAAAGTTGCCGCCGCCGAGGCCGGCGAACGCCGCCACCAGCATGAACGTGGTGTAGGACGTGCCGGGCTGCGACATCACCCACAGCGTCAGCGCCAGCGGGATCAGCAACAGCAGGGCGCTGACGATGGTCCAGTTGCGACCGCCGAATCGGGCCGGGGCGATGGTGTACGGGATGCGCATGAAGGCGCCGACCAGTGTCGGCATCGCCACCAGATAGAACTTGCCCGCGGCGTCGATGCCGTAGACGTCCTGTGGCATGAACAACACCATCACCGACCAGATCGACCACACCGAAAAGCCCACGTGCTCAGCGAAGATCGACCAGATCAGGTTGCGCTTGGCGATGTCTTTCCCACCGGATTCCCAGGCGTCGGCGTCTTCGGCATCCCAGTGCGCGATATCGCGGTTGCGGCGTGTGTTGAGCACGGATTCCTCCCAGCAATGGAAACGGTTGAGACAGAAGTTATGGCTCGGCCATTCCGCACCGGTTGCCCCACCATGTCGGGGTTGTCAACACCTACTCACATCGAGTCCGATGGTGCTGGTGCGCCCAGGGTTTCACGACCGCAGCATCGACGAAACGGAGCGGAAACAATCGACATGTGTTTTCGGTGACCAGCCGCACGCGATGCCGCCGGGGTGATTCACGCGCCGAACGGCTTGCTTGTACCCCTGAAACCGGTTGGGCGCCAGTAGTTTTTCTCTATCTGTGGATGGCTTCGCAACCTGTGGACAACGCCCTGTCATGTCAGACCCCGGCGTTAGAATTCGAACATGTTGGCGAACGGGGTGGCGGATCGAGAGGTCGTGTTGGCGGCCTTCGATGCCTACGACTCCGCTTGTGAGCAGCTGGCCGCCCTCGACGTCACCCGCCTGTCGCCGGCGGATCTGTTGACGCTGCAATCTCAGCGCGAGCACCGCGCCCGCACCACCGCCGCGCTCGACCACCGCATCATGGCTGCGCTACAGGCCCAGAGCACGCCCAAAGAAATCGGTGCCCGCACCTGGGCCCAGATCTTGACCATCCGGCTGCGGATCTCGGAGGCCGAGGCCGCCCACCGGCTACGCGATGCCGCCGACCTCGGGCCACGCCACAGCCTAGACGGGCAGGTGTTGTTGCCGACCCTGCCCGCATGTGCCGCGGCATTGGCCGAGGGCACCATCAACCTCGAGCATGTGCAGGAGATCCGCACCGCGGTGGAGCGGGCCGGCCGCTACGCCGCCCGGCAGCGGTGCGGACAACTGGAGGCCGATCTGGTCGAGGCGGCTACCCGGATCACCCCGCGCACCTTGCGTGAGGTCGCCGACTACGCGGTGTGCGCGCTCAACCCCGATGGCGATGGTCCTGATATCGCCGCCCACGAACGCGGAATCACCTTGGGACGCCAGGATCCCGACGGGTTGATCCGCATCTCGGGGTGGGTCGATCCGGAGCTGGGCGCCTACCTCAAGACGGTGAATCAGGTATGGGGCGCTCCGGGGATCAACAATCCCGCCGACGAAGCGCCGGTTTCCAATCCCTCGCCGAACCCGTTGGACCATACAGACGGTCTGCCTGCACCGGCACCCGCTGTGCCCATTCAGCCCGCTACGCCGACCGTTGCGGCCCACGGCCGAACCGTTCGAGCAGCGCCGTGCCGACTTGGACGCGGCGCTGGCCGACCCGAGCCCCGCGCCGGTACCGTTCGACGAATTGCAGGGGCGCCGTGCCGCACTGGATGTCGACCCCCGCAGCGCGGCCGGTCGTGATACCTGTGGCGCCTCCCAGCGCTATCACGATGCACTCAAGGCGGTCGTCCGCAACGCGTTGATGTCCAGAGAATTGGTCCAGCACAACGGGTTACCGGTCACCGTGGTGGTGTCCACCACCTTGGCCGAGCTACACGCCGCGGCGGGGATCGCCCACACCTCGGTGGGCACCACGATGCCGATGCGCGACCTCATCCGCCTCGCCGCGCACGCGCACCACTACCTGCTGATCTACCGTGAGCACACCGCCGAACCGCTCTACCTCGCCCGCTCCAAACGCCTGGCCTCCAAAGCTCAACGACTGGTCATGATCAGCCGCGACCGAGGCTGCACCATGCCCAACTGCCCGGTCAGTGGAGCGGGTTGCCAGGGCATGCACGCCGAACAAGACTGGAGCGCAGGCGGGCAGACCGATATCACGGGACTCGGATTGGGTTGTGCCGCAGATAATCAGATGGCGTTCGATACCGGGTGGACCACCAGCATCGGCCCGGACGGCCGCGTGCACTGGCATCCGCCGCCGTTGCTCGATATCGGGCAGGACACTGTCAACCACTACCACCATCCCGAAGAACTCCTACGACGGCGAGAGGACGACTCCGGTGAGGAGCGGTAGGGGTACTCAGCGCCGGCGCTGCCAGAACCTTTTGCGGGGTTCGCGAGCTGTGAGTGGGGTTGTCGAAAAAGGGGTGTGGTCCGGCGCAGCGGCAGCTTCGGCTTCGGCGCTGTCGTCCGCTTTTGTGCTGTCCTCGGATTCCGACTCTGTGGCTTCCCCGGCCTCGGTGGCCGGCTCTTCAGCGGCAGCCTCGGCTGCATCGGAGTCGGATTCCGCCGGTTCAGCCTCCGAAGGCTCCGACTCATCATCCTCGGTGGGCTCGACAACCTCGACCTCACCCGCGGTATCGGGCTCGACATCGGTCACCGCCAGCAGCTCGGCCTCGGGACCGCTCGGCAACGCATCGTCTTCATCCGCTGCCGCAGCATCATCGGCTGCCGCCTCGTCCTCAGCAGTCTCGACCGCTTCAGCCTCAGCCTCGGCTCCGTCAGCGTCATCGACAACTTCGCCCTCACCCGCAGAATCGGGCTCGACATCGGTCACCGCCAGCAGCTCGGCCTCCGGACCGCTCGGCAAAGCATCGTCTTCATCGGCTGCCGTCTCGGCCACAGGCTCACCCTCGTCGGCGGACTCGGAAACCGGCTCAGGCACGGAATCGGCCTCGGCCGACTCAGTCTCCGACGACTCGGAAACCGACGCCTCCGACGTCTTGTCCTCAGCAGTCTCGACCGCCTCAGCCTCAGCCGCGGCTCCGTCAGCTTCATCGACAACCTCGACCTCACCCGCAGAATCGGGCTCGACACCGGTCACCGCCAGCAACTCGGCCTCCGGACCGCTCGGCAACGCATCGTCTTCATCGACCGCCGCAGCATCATCGGCTGCCGCCTCGGCCGCAGGCTCACCCTCTTCGAACGCTGAGTCCTCAACGGACATGTCCTCGACCGCTTCAGCCTCGACCTCGAACTCATCGGCCGCCTCGGCCTCGGCCGACCCTTCGACGTCGACGCCCTCGACCTCGTCATCGGTCTGTTCCGGCTCACCGTCGGGCTCGGCGATCTCCAGCACCGCGGTCTCGACGGCCACCTCGTCGACATCGGCACGATCGGCGGCTTCGGCGACCTCGGTCTCCTGCTCGTCGAGAGCCACCTTCGTGTCCGGCGGATCCGCCACCGCCACCGCGGCGGTAGCACCACCTGCGGCACCTGCCGTCGCGATCACCGTGGTGTCCAGGTCGTCCACCGACACCTGCTGTGCCTGTTTACCCACCAGCGTCTCGGGCGCCTCGCGTCCCTTGGGCGCGACCATGATGTAGACCACCGCGCCGATGAACACGAACGTCGAGGTGAACGAATTGATCCGGATCCCGGCGATCAGGGTCGCGGTATCGCTGCGCAACAGCTCGACACAGAACCGACCGACGCAGTACCCGGCCACATACAGCGCGAACAACCGGCCATGGCCGAGATTGAACCGACGGTCGGCCCAGATGAGCAGCGCGAACACCAGCAGGTTCCACAACAGCTCGTACAGGAACGTCGGGTGCACCACACCGATGACCTGTCCGGTCGACACACCGTTGAGCGTGTCCCGGAAGCCGGCCGCATCACGGCGCTCGTAGATCTCCAGGCCCCACGGCACGGTCGTCGCGCGACCGTACAGCTCCTGATTGAAGTAGTTACCGAGCCGACCGATGGCCTGGGCCAGGATGATGCCCGGTGCGATCGCATCACCGAACGCCGGCAACGGAATCCCCCGCTGACGGCACCCGATCCACGCGCCCACCGCACCCAACGCGACCGCGCCCCAGATCCCCAGACCGCCGTCCCAGATTCGGAAGGCAGCGACCAGACCGGCGCCACCCTCACCGAAATAGGTAGGCCAGTCGGTCATCACGTGATAGAGCCGTCCACCGACCAGACCGAACGGCACCGCCCACAGCGCGATGTCGTAGATGACGCCGCGTTCACCACCGCGCGCGGCCCAGCGGCGATCACCGATCACCAGCGCGGCGACGATGCCGGCGATGATGCACAGCGCGTACGCCCGCAGCGGCACGCTGCCGATGAACCACACACCCTGATCCGGACTGGGGATATAGGCCAGCGTGGTCACCGTCATGCGCGAACCGCCTGCCGCACACCATCGGCCAACTCGGCGGTCAACGTTCGCAGCGCATCGACGCCGTCATCCAGTGCCGACACCAGCGCCGAGCCCACGATGACACCGTCGGCATAGGCCGCGATCTCGGCGGCTTGCTGTCCGGAACGCACGCCGAGCCCGACCCCCACCGGGATATCCGAGATGGCCTTGACCCGACTCACCAGCTCCGGTGCGGCGTTGGACACCGCGTCACGCGCGCCGGTGACGCCCATCGTCGAAGCGGCATAGACGAATCCGCTGGAGGCCTGCACGGTCGCGGCCAGCCGCTCCGGTGTCGAGGACGGCGCCACGAGAAATATCCGATCCAGGCCGTTGGACTCCGACGCCGCGATCCAGTCATCGGCCTCGTCCGGAATCAGGTCCGGGGTGATCAGACCGAGCCCGCCGGCGTTGGCCAGGTCGCGGGCAAACGTCTCGACGCCCTTGCGCAGCACCGGATTCCAGTAGGTCATCACCACCGCAGCACCACCGGCGTTGCTGATCGCCTCGACGGCTCGCAACGCATCGTGCACACGCACCCCGCCGGCCAGTGCCACCTCGGTGGCGCGGGCGATCGTCGGTCCGTCCATCCCGGGATCGGAGTACGCCACGCCGACTTCGACGATGTCGCAACCGGATTCGACCAGCGCTGTCATCGCTTCGATCGAGGTGTCCACATCGGGAAATCCCGTGGGGAGATAACCGATCAGTGCCGCGCGACCCTCGGCGCGGCAGGTCTCGAACACCGACGACAATCGGCTCACGCGTCATCCCCCAGCAATCCGAACCACTTTGCGGCCGTCTCGACATCCTTGTCGCCGCGGCCCGACACATTCACCAGGATGATCGCCGACGGACCGAGCTCGGCGGCAAGCTTGACCGCACCCGCCACCGCATGGGCCGACTCGATGGCCGGGATGATCCCCTCGGTGCGACACAACAGCGAAAAGGCGTCCATCGCTTCGGTATCGGTGATCGGCCGGTACTCGGCGCGCCCGACATCCTTGAGCAGCGCGTGCTCGGGCCCCACGCCCGGATAGTCCAGGCCCGCGGAGATCGAGTGCGACTCGATGGTCTGGCCGTCCTCGTCCTGCAACAGGTAGGAGAACGATCCCTGGAACGCACCGGGGGAACCACCGGCGAAGGTCGCCGCATGCCGCCCGGTCTCCACACCGTCACCGGCGGCCTCGAAACCGATCAGCCGCACGCCAGGGTCATCGAGGAAGGCGTGGAAGATGCCGATGGCGTTGGAACCGCCGCCCACGCACGCGGCGATCGCGTCGGGCAACCTGCCGGCCTGCTCCTGGATCTGGACGCGGGATTCCAAACCGATGATCCGCTGGAAATCACGGACCATGAGGGGGAACGGGTGCGGTCCGGCGGCGGTGCCGAACGCGTAATAGGTGTTGTCCGCGTTGGCCACCCAGTCACGGAAGGTCTCGTTGATGGCGTCCTTCAGCGTGGCCGAACCCGACTCCACCGCGACCACCCGTGCACCCAGCAGGCGCATCCGGGCCACGTTGAGCGCCTGTCGAGCGGTGTCGACCGCGCCCATGTAGATGACGCACTCCAACCCCAGCAGCGCACACGCCGTCGCGGTCGCGACCCCGTGCTGACCGGCCCCGGTCTCGGCGATCACCCGGGTCTTGCCCATCTGGCGGGCCAACAGCGCCTGCCCGAGAACATTGTTGATCTTGTGAGATCCGGTGTGGTTGAGGTCTTCTCGCTTGAGGAAGATCCGCGCGCCACCGACGTGGCGGCTCAGGTTCTCCGCTTCGTACATCGGCGAGGGACGTCCACTGTAGTGACGCTGCAGCCGGTCCAACTCGTCGAGGAATGTCTGATCGCTGCGCGCCTTCTCATACGCGGCGGTGACCTCCTCGATGACGGCCATCAGCGCCTCGGGTACCAGTCGGCCCCCGTAGGCACCGAAATGACCCCTGGCATCGGGATCGTGGCTGGTCGGTTCGGCCAGTGCAGCACTGGTGTTCGGCAATCCGGAGATATCGCCCATGTTCACAACGCCTCTTCGAGTGAGCGGCTCATCGGTTGAGTCAGCGGGAAGGTTTCGGGCATGACGGGTGGGCACCCGCGGTGACCAGCTCTGATACCGCCCCGCGCGGGTCGCCGCTGGTCACCAGCCCCTCGCCGACCAGTACCGCATCGGCACCTGCACCGGCATAGGCCAGCAGATCGGCGGTACCGCGGACGCCCGATTCGGCGATCCGGATCACATCGGTCGGCAGACCGGGGGCGATCCGGGCAAAGCAGTCCCTGTCGACCTCGAGGGTCTTCAGGTCACGGGCATTGACACCGATGACGGTGGCCCCGGCATCGAGCGCGCGGTTGGCCTCTTCCTCGGTGTGCACCTCGACAAGGGCGGTCATCCCGAGCGATTCGGTGCGATCGAGCATCGATTCCAGTGCCCGCTGCTCCAACGCCGCGACGATCAGCAGCAGCATGTCCGCGCCGTGGGCGCGCGCCTCGTGAATCTGGTACGGCCCGACGATGAAATCCTTGCGCAGCACCGGGATCGACACCGCGGCACGGACCGCGTCCAGATCGTCGAGCGAGCCGTGGAAACGCCGTTCCTCGGTCAGCACGCTGATGATGCGAGCGCCGCCGTCCTCATAGGCCGTCGCGAGCTGCGCCGGATCCGCGATGGAGGCAAGCTCCCCGCGCGACGGGCTGGCCCGCTTGACCTCGGCGATCACCGCGATACCCGGCGCCCGCAGCGCCGCCATCACATCCAGCGCCGGGCGCGCATCCTTGGCCCGCTGCTTGATATCGGCGAAGCTGACCACGGCTTCCCGGGTGGCAACGTCGGCGCGGACTCCTTCGATGATGGAGTCGAGCACGGTCGCCGTCATTGGCCTTGGTCCTTTGCGATCGGTCGGAGCGTTCCCATGAAGGTTAGTCGCCATCGCTGCACCTGCCATCACCGACCCTTGTTGTCCGGTTCGCCGCCCGGTTCGTTGTGCTCATCCGCCGGTGCCGGTGCCGGCGCCACCGTGGGATCGGCCCCCTCGTCGATGGCGTCCCACATGGTCCGCTCTGACATGCCCGCGGTACCGTCGGCAGCCTCACCGCGTACGGCCTCGCGACGCGCTGCCGGCGCCGCGTAGCGCGCCCCGGCCGCCGTGCCGGTACCCGCCGAGCGCATCAAGATCACGGCTGCGACCAGCGTGATCACCGCCGCGAGCAGCGCCGTGCCCGCGCCGGCATGGAACCGCTGCGATCCCACCAGGTCCGCCACCTGCACCCCGGCCAGCCCGGCGGCGCGCACCGCGATGTCGTGGATCACCCACTGACTGACCCCCAGGTAGCCGATCCCGGCACTACAGGCGGCCACCAGCACCGCCACCGCCCGCAGCAGCCGTCCCCGCACCGCCAGCGCGACGACGGCGGCGGCCAGCAGCACCAGCGCCAGCGGCACCAGCGCGGTCGACCAGGCGGCGCCGTTGAGCGTCGTGGTCTTCGGCTGGCCGAGACCGTCGGCCGAACTGATCTGCACCCACGGCAACCGCGAGGCCACCCACAGTGCGAGAGCGCCCAGAACCAGCAACCCCTGTGCGGCCCTGATCATGACGACTCGGTCTGCAGCGGCTCGCGCAGCGTCTCGGCGGCGGCGACGGCCGCCAGCACCGCCTTGGCCTTGTTGGTCGCCTCGTTGTACTCGTAGGGGCCGTTGGAGTCGGCGACGACTCCCCCGCCGGCCTGGACATAGGCGGTGCCGTTGCGCATCAGCGCGGTCCGGATGGCGATGGCGAAGTCGGCGTTCCCGGCGAAGTCCAGATATCCCAGCACCCCGCCGTAGAGGCCGCGCCGGGTCAGCTCGACCTCCTCGATGAGCTCCATGGCCCGCACCTTGGGCGCGCCGGACAGGGTGCCCGCCGGAAAGCACGCGGTGACGGCGTCGAGCGCGGTGCTGCCCTCGGCGAGCTGCCCGGTGACCGTGGACACCAAGTGCATGACGTGGCTGTAGCGCTCGATATGGCTGTAATCCTCGACGCGAACCGTGCCCGGTTCCGACACCCGCCCGAGGTCATTGCGGCCCAGGTCCACCAGCATCAGATGCTCGGCGCGTTCCTTCTCGTCGGCGAGCAGCTCCTTTTCCAGCAGCAGGTCCTCTTCCTCGGTGTCCCCGCGCCACCGGGTGCCGGCGATCGGATGAGTGGTCGCCTTGCCGTCGGCGACGGTGACCAGTGCCTCCGGACTGGACCCGACCACCGAAAAGTCAAGCCCGCCTTGCGCGTCGGGCACATTGAGCAGGTACATGTACGGACTGGGGTTGGTGGCGCGCAGCATCCGGTAGACGTCGAGTGGGTCAGCGGAGGTGGTCATCTCGAAACGCTGCGAGGGCACCACCTGAAAGGCCTCACCGGCCTCGATATCGCCGACCAGCTTCTCGACGATGGCGGTGTACTCCTCGACGCTGCGCTGGGCCCGGTACTGCGGGACCGGCCTGCTGAAGGTAGCGACGCTGGATCCCAGCGGCTCGGCCAGCGCGGCGGTCATCACATCGAGGCGCCGCACCGCATCGTCGTAGGCCTCGTCGACGCGTTCGTCGGTGCCGTTCCAGTTCACCGCGTTGGCGATCAGGGTGATGGTGCCCTCGTGGTGGTCGACGGCGGCGATATCGGTGGCCAGCAACAGCAGCATGTCCGGCAAGCCGAGGTCGTCGGTGGCCAGCTCGGGCAGCCGTTCCAACCGCCGCACCAGGTCATAGGCGAAGAACCCGACCAGGCCGGAGGACAACGGCGGCAGCCCGGGCAGTGCCGCGGTGGCCAGCAGATCCAGCGTCGTCCGCAGCGCCGCCAGCGGGTCACCACCCGACGGCGCCCCCTGCGGGGTGGTGCCCAGCCAGACGGCCTCGCCGTCGCGCACCGTCAGCGCCGACGGCGCACCTGCTCCGATGAACGACCAACGCGACCAAGACCGGCCGTTCTCCGCCGATTCCAGCAGGAAGGTGCCCGGCCGGTTGGCGGCCAGCTTCCGGTAGGCCGACAGCGGGGTCTCGCTGTCGGCGAGCACCTTGCGGGTCACCGGCACCACACGATGGCCGGCGGCAAGGTCCCGGAAGTCCGCGCGCGCGGTCGTGACGGCCAGGGTGTCGGCGGGCGTTGGTCGTTGCACGCGGCCAATCCTCCCAGACGCCGAACCCGCACCGGGCGTAGCGTGGGCAGCCGTGACTCATCTGAAGACCGGCGACCAGGTGGCCGAGTTCGAACTGCCCGACCAGACCGGTACTGCCCGCAGTCTGACCGCGCTGCTGGCCGACGGTCCGATCGTGCTGTTCTTCTACCCCGCAGCCATGACGCCGGGGTGCACCAAGGAGGCCTGTCACTTCCGCGACCTGGCCAGCGAGTTCGCCGCCATCGGCGCCTCCCGGGTGGGCATCAGTACCGATCCGGTCGACAAACAGGCCAAGTTCGCCGAACAGCAGCGTTTCGACTACCCGCTGCTCTCCGATGCCGACGGCGCCGTCGCCACCGCCTTCGGCGTCAAGCGCGGGCTGCTGGGCAAGTTCATGCCGGTGAAGCGCACGACCTTCGTGATCGACACCGACCGCCGGATACTCGACGTCATCTCCAGCGAGCTCAGCATGGACACCCACGCCGACAAGGCACTGGAGGTGCTCAGGTCGCGTTGACCGCGTGCAGAACCGCGGCCATCGACGCGCCCAGCACCGAATCGCTGCGCCCGCACGACCAGCCGGCCCGGTGCTCCAGATAGCTGACGGCCGTGGCGCCGATCGACTGCTGGGTCAGGCTCAGGATGTCGACGCGACGACCCACGGTGGCCAGCGTCCGAGTGAGCGCCTCGACCGGCCCGATGCCGGTGTGCGTCCCGGTGCGCACGCACCCGTCGACGACGAGGGTGATCGCGGTATTGCCGTCGGCGCCGGTGTGCCAGTCCTTCAGCTGTACCGGACCATCCGCCCGCAGGTAGGCATCCTCGAACAACTCCAGCAATTCATCGGAGTCGATCTCCACCCCGCTCTGTTCGGTGCGTATCTGCACGCGGCGGGCGAAATCCATCTGCAGCCGGCGCGGCAGGTCCAGCCCGTGGTCTGCCTGCAGCAGATAGGCGATACCGCCCTTGCCCGACTGTGAGTTGACCCGGATCACCGCCTCGTAGGTGCGCCCGATATCGGCCGGGTCGATCGGCAGATACGGCACCCGCCACTCGATGTCGCCTTCCGGCCGGCCGGTCGCCGCGGCCCTGTCCCGGTGCTCGGCCAGCCCCTTCTTGATGGCGTCCTGGTGGGTGCCGGAGAACGCCGTGTGCACCAGATCGCCCACGTACGGGTGCCGCTCGTGGATCGGCATCCGGGTGCAATGGACGACCGTGCGGGCGATCTCGTCGATATCGGAGAAATCGATCTCGGGGTCGACACCCTGGGCGTAGAGATTGAGCGCCAGCGTGGCGATGTCGACATTGCCGGTGCGCTCGCCGTTGCCGAAAACGCACCCCTCCACCCGCTGCGCGCCGGCCAGAACCGCGAGTTCGGCACAGGCAACGCCGGTTCCGCGATCGTTGTGCGGGTGCACCGAGAGGATGACGCTGTCCCGGCGGGCGATATTTCGGTGCATGTATTCGATCTGATCGGCATAGACGTTGGGCGAGGCGACCTCGACGGTGGCCGGCAGGTTCAGGATCACCGGGCGATCGGGGGTCGCCGACCACAATTGCGTCATGGCATCGCAGATCTCCAGGACGTAGTCCGGTTCGGTCAGGTTGAACACCTCCGGGGAGAACTCGAAGCGAATCCCGGGGTGTTCTCCGGCCAGCTCGAGCACATCGCGACCGCCGGAGAGGATCAACTCACGCAGTTCGGCACGGTCCTTGCCCAGCACGGTGGTCCGCCACGTCGGCGCGGTCGCGGTGTACAGGTGGATGACCACATCGTTGCCGATACCGCGCACCGATTCCACGGTGCGCTCGATGAGGTCGCGCCTGGCCGGGGTGAACACCACGATGGTGACGTCCGAGGGCGCTATATCGGATTCGGCGATGAGCCGGACAAAGTCGTAATCGGTCTGCGACGCCGACGGATACCCCACCTCGATTTCCTTGTATCCCATGGCGACCAGCAGTTCGAAGAACCGTTTCTTGCGCGCGGGGTCCATGGGTTCGGCGAGCGCCTGATTGCCGTCACGCAGATCCACGGGCACCCACAGCGGCGCCTGAACCAGCCTGGCGTCGGGCCAGTGACGTTGCCGCAGTGGCACTTCCGCACGATCGTAGATGTCGGTGTAGCGGTGCCACGGCATCGGAGAGGGTTGTTGACGGTTCCAGTTCACGAGCGTTTTCCTTGTCGGTCGGGCGAAGTTCCGACCGGCGCGACGAAGCCCCACGACAGGGGGCCGGTCGGTCAGACCCTGTCGAGGCGGCGAAGGAGAAGCTGGCGCGTCATGATGGCTAGACTGTACACGACTCCTCAGACAAGTAGAGAGGTCACCATGATGGTGAGCCAGGTGCAACGACACCCGCTGGCGGCGCAGGCCGCCGAATTGCTGTTGAACCGGATCCGCGACGGCGAATGGCCGCTCGGGCACCGGATACCAGGTGAGACGACGCTGGCCGCCCAGCTGGGCGTGGGGCGCTCCACCGTGCGCGAGGCCATCCGAGAACTCGCCGGCCGTGGTGTCGTCGAAAGCAGGCAGGGTGCCGGCGTGTTCGTCACCGCACTGGACACCGCCGAGGACTGGGACGTCGTCCTGCGTCGCGCCACCATCGCGACCGTCGTCGAGGCGCGCATCGCCATCGAGTCCGAGGCCGCCGCGCTGGCCGCCGACCGTCGGACACCGGCGGATCTGCGGGAGATCCGCCGCACGCTGGCCGCCCGCGGCGTCGAGGGCCGATCGATCCCCAACCACGTCGATGCCGATATGGCGTTTCACCGTGCGGTCATCGCGGCCGCTCACAACGAGGTGCTGCTCGGCCTGTTCGACGCCTTCCTGCCGCGACTTCGCGCCGCCATGATCGACATGCTCAAGATCGCACCCGTCGCCAGCGCGGCCGCCGACCACGATTGCCACCGGGAACTGGCCGACGCCATCACCGCACGCTCGGCCGCTGCCGCATCCGCGGCCAGCCGAACCCACCTGAGCACACTGCGGGAGACCTTCTCATGACGCCCGTCCTCGAGCTCGCCGATGTCACCTTCCGCCGGGACGGTAAGCAGATCATCGACGGCATCTCGCTGACGGTGCAGGCCGGCGAGCACTGGGCACTGCTCGGTCCGAACGGGGCGGGTAAGAGCACCCTGCTGGGTTTCTGTGCGGCAGTGACGTTTCCGAGCAGCGGTACGGTCACCATCCTGGGGGCGCGGATGGGCACCACCGATCTGACAGTCCTGCGTCGCTCGATCGGCCACGTCAACCCCCGGCACCGGCTGCAGTACCCGCTGACCGTGCGTGAGGTGGTGCTGACCGGTGTGACCGCCACCGTCGACACCGCGGCGCGCTGGACCCCGAGCGCCGAACAGATCCGCCGCGCCGACGAACTGATCGACACCGTCGGGCTCATCGCCCGCGCCGACGCGGTGTGGCCGACGTTGTCCCATGGTGAGCGCGGCCGCACGTTGATCGCGCGCGCCCTGATCGCCGATCCGAAGCTCCTGCTGCTCGACGAACCCAGCACCGGCCTGGACGTCGCGGCGCGCGAACAGCTGCTGGAGACCATCGACACGCTCGCCCACACGCATCCGGAGATGGCGTCGATCCTGGTCACCCACCACCTCGAGGAATTGCCGATCAGCACCACCCACGCCGTGCTGATCGGTCAGGGTCGCACCGTGGCCAGCGGGCCTGCCGTCACGACGTTGACCACCGAGCATGTCAGCGCGGCTTTCCGACATCCGGTGACCGTCGGGTTCGAGGACGGCCGCTGGAGCGCACGGGCCACCCGCGCACGGGCGCGACGCTAGTTCTGCGCGGCGGCGTTGCGGCGGCGCCGCGCCTCACGGTGGCGCGTCACGGGCGCGGTGTCGATGACCCGATGGGCCATCGTCGCCAGGAAACGCGAGGGCTGCAGGTTGGCGGGCACCGCATCGTGGCGGATCACGACATTGGGCAGCGCCGCCACAGCCTGATCGACGGCCGCCGTCTCGACATCGACGATCTCGAACAGGACGTCGGGGTCCGCCTTCTCGATGCTGTCGACCTCATCGCCGGGGGTCTCCCCGATGGCGGATACCCCGTCGTCATAGTCGATCATCACCAACGCGACCGCGTGGTACGCGTCATCCTCGGTACCGAGCTTGCCGAGCAGATCGACCATCCATTCCGCCTTGTCGGGCTCGGAGGTCAGGATCGTCGAGCGCAACCCGTAGACGAACCCGAGCGCCGCCAGCGGGTGCCGTAACCGCAGGTTCTTGGCATCGCCGTAGCTCTCCTCGACGCGGTTCGCGGCGTTCTTGCCGAAGCTGGAATCCATCCGCTTGGTGCTGATCAGCAGTTCGGGACCGGTATCCCAGTCGGACATGATGACATCGACCTGCTTCATGTAATGCTTGCCCAAAACACTTGCGCTGGAAGCGGATACGCCCTTCATCGAGCGCCGCAACCGCTGCTCGATCAGCTGCCGCTCCCGCACCGGCAGCGCCTGCAGCAGATGGGAGATCGCACCGGGCATGATGCGCGGGTCGGTCGCGCGCGGCCAGACCGCGTCGGGATCGAAGCCGGCACGGCGCAACTCGTAGGCCATCCACACATCCAGCGCCAAGGCGGGCACGCCGGTGGTCGACGGTGCACCCAGGTACAACGGCACACCCAGCAGCTTGCGCAACACCCGGAAGTCGGGCTCGAAGCTCAACGCGTCACCGGTGCGGATCCACGGGTTGGTGTACTGGCCATCGGGCGCGGCATCGGCGACGATCCGGTCGAAAATGGCCCACGCGGTGGCCTTCGTGGACGGTTCAGCGGGCACGGCGCGACCTTACCGCCCGGCGAGTTGCCAGCGAATGACGAGCCGCCCGAACAGATTCCAGATCGGCTTCCAGAGCCAGCGCGTCGTCGACCAGTGCCACCGCATCGAGCAGCCTGCCGCGCGACAGCAGAGCGGCCACGCTGCGCCGCACCGCCCGAAGCTCGGCCGCTCGCCCCGCCACGACCTCGGGCGCGGGCACCAACCAGCGGTCCGCTTCTCGCGGTTCGATCTTGAGCACGCCGCCGCCATAGGCGCGCCCCACCATCTCTGCGTGCAACACCGTCACCGAGTTCAACGCGGCCAGCGGTAACAGGTCGCGGCCGAGAGCGGCGTGTTCGGCGCGCAGGTACACCCCGTGCACCGAATTCAGGTGATGCGCGTGCGCGCGATTGGTGACCAGCCGCGGCGTGTCGGCGTTCATACAGGTCAGCAGCAGGTCCGCCGGGGCGAGCAACGGCACGCGATACCACGGTGTGCGAACCCGACATTTGTACGCGAGGTGCACCCCGGCGGCCTGGCCCGCCGCGATGTACCGCTGCGCGGCGGTCGAGGGTCGGTCACCGGGCCGGAACAGGTGCACCGCACGCCCTTCGGCGCCGAGGGCGCTGAGGTGCTGGGCCGAGAGCGCCAGCCCGCGCAGATGTGCGCTGCCCGGCGGCGACAGCGTCAGCAGGTCAGCGTCGTCGAGACCGAGTTCGGCGACGCGCTCCGGCGATAATGCGAAGTAGCCGTTGTTGCCGGTGACCATGCCGAGCGTGGTCTCACCCCAGCGTTCCAACACGTCGAAGTGCCCCGCGGCCTGCAGGCCATGCAACACCTCGACGGGGCGTTGCCCGATCAGGCCGCTGACCCATTTATCCGAGGGATCTTCGGGTGACCAGTGTCGTTGTACCAGTTTGGTATTCAGCGAATCCGCGTTGCGGGCACGGTGGATGACGGCGTGCCCGGAGGGGCCCGCGTCGAACCCGTCGGCAAGCAGCAGCACCACATCGGCCTCCGCCCCGGGGAATACCTGCTCGTCGAACATCACCAGCTCGACGCTGGCGAACCGGTCGAACAGGAACTTGCGGACCGCGGCGGCATAGTTGACGCTGAGCAGTTCCGCAGGCAGCACCAGCGCCATCCGGCCACCGGGAGCCAGGAACAGCGCGGAATGCACCGTGAACGCCGCCCAGCTGGACGCCAATGCCGAGAGGGTCACCCCCGCGTGCAGCGCCGCGCGGCGCGACTGGGCCCGCTGCTTACCGCGGAAATCCTGATACCGGATATAGGGCGGGTTGCCCAGTACCGCGGTGTAGGTGGGCCGCGGGGTGACATCGAAGAAATCGGCGGTGCGGACCGTCGCCCTGCCACCGGCCTGGGCCACCCGGCGCCGGGCGGTGGCCGCGCTGGCCGCGTGGATCTCGACACCGTGCAACTCGGGGGTTTCGACCCCCAGACCGCGCAACCGTTCGGTGGCGGCGACCAGGAAGGCCGCATCGCCGGCGGAGGGCTCGAATACCGTGTCGGCGGGGCCCCGGACGGCCCAGTCGGCCAGGTACCGGGTGATCGACGTCGGGGTGAAGAACGCGCCACGCGCCTTGCGTGCGGCAGCGCTGTCTTCGGTCACCCCGTCATTCTCAACGATGGCACCGACAAAACCGGTCAGCCGTCCCCGAGCAAACGGTCGGCGTCGAAACAACTGTGGTCACCGGTGTGGCACGCGCCGCCCACCTGATCGACCTCCAGCAGCACGCTGTCCCCGTCACAATCCAGCCGAACCGAATGTACGTACTGGGTGTGGCCGGACGTGGCGCCCTTGATCCACTGCTCGCCGCGCGAGCGGGAGAAGTAGGTCGCCTCGCGAGTTTCCAGCGTGCGGGCCAACGCATCGTCGTCCATCCAGGCCACCATAAGGACGTCACCGCTGCCCCGCTCCTGGACGACCGCAGTGAACAGTCCGTCGGCGTTGCGTTTGAGCCGCGATGCGATGGCGGGGTCGAGAGCCATCAGCTCAGTCCTCGGCTCTTCGCGCAAGCGCTCATCGCACCTCGATGCCGTCGGCGGCCATCGCGGCCTTCACCTCACCGATCGTCAGCTCACCGAAATGGAAGACGCTGGCCGCGAGCACCGCGTCGGCACCGGCGTGCACGGCGGGGGCGAAATGATCCACCGCACCGGCTCCACCGCTGGCGATCACCGGCACCGAGACGGCCTCGCGGACCGCGTGCAGCATCGGCAGATCGAAACCCGCCTTGGTGCCATCGGCATCCATCGAGTTCAGCAGGATCTCCCCCACACCCAGCTCGGCACCGCGGCGAGCCCATTCGACGGCGTCGATCCCGGTACCCCGGCGCCCACCGTGGGTGGTCACCTCCCAGCCCGACGGCGTCGGCTCCTGGTCCGGGGGCACCGTCCTGGCATCCACGCTCAGCACGATGCACTGCGAGCCGAACTGACGGGACAACTCGGCGAGCAGTTCGGGCCGGGCGATGGCGGCGGTGTTGACCGACACCTTGTCCGCGCCGGCGCGCAGCAGGATGTCGACATCGGCGACCGACCGGACCCCGCCGCCCACTGTCAGCGGGATGAAGACCTGCTCGGCGGTGCGACGCACCACCTCGAGCATGGTGCTGCGTCCCGACGAGGACGCGGTGACATCCAGGAAGGTCAGCTCGTCGGCCCCGGCCGCGTCGTAGGCCGCGGCCAGCTCGACCGGATCACCGGCATCCCGGAGGTTCTCGAAGTTGACACCCTTGACCACCCGGCCGTCGTCGACGTCCAGGCACGGGATCACCCTGACTGCAATCGCCATTTCAGTAATCCTCCGGTGCCCCGGCGGCGGCCACCAGCTCCAGGATGTCCTGGTGGATACCGGGCGCGGCGGCCAACGCCGATTTGGATTCGATGGTCCACGGTTGCCCGGCCAGGTCGGTGACGATCCCACCGGCTGCCCGCACCAACGCCACACCGGCCGCGTGGTCCCAGACATGGTGACCGAAACTGATGGCACCACCCAGGATTCCGGATGCCACATAGGCCAGGTCGACCCCGGTGGCCCCGTGCATGCGGATCCGCGAGGACACCCGGCTCAGGTTGGCGAGCACCTCGACGCGGTAGCGGCCGGGGAACCGGCCCTGCGAGTCGATGTTGAAGGTCTGGATACCGATGATGGATTCGGCAAGCCCGGTGGTGCCCAGGGTGGGCAGCTCGGTGCCGTTGTCGCGCAACGGCTCACCGACGATGGCGGTGTATCGGTTACCGACGAACGGCAGCCACGTCAGCCCGGCCACCGGAGTCCCCTTGTACAGCAGCCCGAGCAGGATCGCGGCCATCGGTGAGCCTGCCGCGTAGTTGAACGTGCCGTCGATCGGGTCGAGCACCCAGACCAGCTCGGAATCCAGCGGTTCCCCGCCGAACTCCTCGCCGTGCACCCCGATGCCGGTGCGCTCGGTCAGCGCCGCGACGACCTGCCGCTCGATGGCCAGGTCCACCTCGGTGGCGAAATCGTTGCCCTGCTTGCGCACCGCCGAGTCGGCGCGATGACCTACCACGAACTGGCCCGACGCCTCGTCGAGGATCTGGGTGGCCGTCGCGACCAGGCCGGCCAACTGCTCGGATTCGAGCATCAGCCGCTGACCGCGCCGAGTGCCTCGGGAAGGGTGAATCGCCCTGCGTAGAGCGCCTTTCCGACGATGGCGCCCTCGACCCCGCGGTCGGTCAGGGTGGCGATGGCCCGCAGGTCATCGAGGCTGGACACGCCACCGGAGGCGATCACCGGCGCGTCGGTGCGCTCGGTCACCGACGCCAGCAGCTCCAGGTTGGGACCGTTGAGGGTGCCATCCTTGGTGACATCGGTGACGACGAAGCGCGAACAGCCCTCGCCGACAAGGCGATCCAGCACCGGCCACAGATCGCCGCCGTCGGTCTCCCAACCGCGGCCGCGCAGCCGGTACTCGCCGTTCTCCAGTTTCACGTCCAGACCGACGGCGACCTTGTCACCGTGCTCGGCGATCGCCGCGGCGCACCACTGTGGGTTCTCCAGCGCTGCGGTCCCGAGGTTCACCCGCCGGCACCCGGTGGCCAGCGCGGCGCGCAGCGATTCGTCGTCGCGGATACCGCCCGACAGTTCCACGGCAACGTCGAGTTTTCCGACGACCTCGGCGAGCAGTTCACGATTGGAACCGCGGCCGAAGGCCGCGTCCAGATCGACCAGATGGATCCACTCGGCGCCGTCGCGCTGCCAGCCCAGTGCCGCGTCCAGGGCCGAGCCGTATTCGGTCTCGCTGCCGGCCACGCCCTGAACGAGGCGTACCGCCCGTCCCTCGACGACATCGACGGCGGGAAGAAGAATCAATGACACGTGCGGTTACCTTACTTGTCGTCTCAATCGAGGCTGTCGACCCAGTTGCGCAGCAGCGTCGCACCGGCGTCGCCGCTCTTCTCGGGGTGGAATTGGGTGGCCGAGAGCGCGCCGTTCTCGACGGCCGCCAGGAATGGCACCTCATGTGTCGCCCAGGTCAGCGTCGCGTCGGCGGAGCCGGTCCAGGTCTGTGCCGCATAGGAGTGCACGAAGTAGAACCGGGTGTCGGGGTCGAGGCCCTTGAACAGGGTGCTCTCCGATGGTGCGTCGACGGTGTTCCACCCCATGTGCGGGATGACGGGCGCGTCCAGGCGCGTCACCGCACCGGGCCATTGGGCGCAGCCGCGGGTCTGCACCCCGAACTCGACGCCCTCGGTGAACATGATCTGCATTCCCACGCAGATTCCCAACACCGGCCGCCCGGCCGCCACACGCTCGTCGATGAGGCGCTCACCGTCGATCGCACGCAGCCCGGCCATGCACGCCTCGTACGCGCCGACGCCGGGCACCACCAGACCATCGGCCTGCAGCGCCGCGGCGGGGTCGGCGGTGACCTCGACCTCGGCGCCGGTGCGCTCCAGGGCGCGCTGCGCCGAGCGCAGGTTCCCGGAGCCGTAGTCGAGGATGGTCACCTTCTTCGAAAGTCCCACGGTTACAACGTGCCCTTGGTCGAGGGCACACCGGTGACCCGCGGATCGAACTCGACGGCCTGGCGCAGCGCGCGGGCGACGGCCTTGAACTCGGCCTCGGTGATGTGGTGCGGGTCGCGACCGTAGAGGGTGCGCACGTGCAGCGCGATGCGGGCGTTGAAGGCCAGCGACTCGAACACGTGCCGGTTGATCACGGTGTGATAGGGCGCGGTCGCACCGGCACCGGATCCGGCAATGGTGAACTCCACCATGTAATCGGGTTCGCCGGTGTGCACGAAGTACGGTCGGCCGGATACGTCCACCGCGGCATGGGCCAGCGTCTCGTCCATCGGGATGAAGGCGTCACCGAAGCGGCGGATACCCCGCTTGTCGCCGAGGGCCTGCCCGAGTGCCTGGCCCAGCACGATGGCGGTGTCCTCGATGGTGTGATGGCCTTCGATCTCGGTGTCACCCTTGGCGTGCACCGTGAGATCGAAGCTGGCGTGACTGCCCAGCGCGGTCAGCATGTGGTCGAAGAACGGCACGCCGGTGGTGATGTCGACCTGACCGCTGCCGTCCAGGTCGATCTCGACGACGATGTCCGATTCGCGGGTCTTGCGTTCGACCTTGGCCCGGCGGCTCATGAGACTCCTTGGTTCTGCGTTAGGACGCCGGATTCGGCGATCGTGGCACTCACATCGAGGAACACATCGTTCTCTTCGGCGAGGCCGACGGTGGTCCGCAGGTAGCCGGGCACGCCGACATCGCGGATCAGCACGCCGGCATCGAGATAGCGCTGCCAGACGGCCGGGGCATCGGCGAAGCCACCGAAGAGCACGAAGTTGGCGTCGCTGGGGATCACGCGGTAACCCATGCCGGACAACGCCGCCGCGATCCGGACACGCTCGGCGATCAGCGTCCGCACACTGCCCAGGGTTTCGTCGGCATGGCGCAGCGCGGCGCGCGCGCCGGCCTGCGTCAGTACCGACAGGTGATACGGCAGCCGGACCAGCAGGATCGCGTCGACGACGGCGGGATCGGCGATCAGGTAACCCAGCCGGCCGCCGGCGAAGGCGAATGCCTTGCTCATGGTGCGGGTGACGATGAGCTTGGCCGGATGGTCCGCGATGAACCCGATGGCGCTGGGCTGGGAGGAGAACTCTCCGTATGCCTCGTCGACGATGACCACACCGGGCGCGGCGTCGAGCACCCGGCGCAGCTCGTCCGGGGTGACGCTCTGGCCCGAGGGGTTGTTCGGGCTGGCCAGGAACACCACGTCGGGGCGGTGCTCGGTGATCGCCGCGACGGCACGATCGATGTCCAGGCCGAAATCCTCGGCGCGGGCGGCCTCCAGCCATTGGGTCTGGGTGCCGTCGGAGATGATGGGGTGCATCGAATAGGACGGCACGAAACCGATGGCGCGCCGGCCAGGCCCGCCGAACGCCTGCAGCAGCTGCTGCAGGATCTCATTCGATCCGTTGGCCGCCCAGACGTTGTCGACGCCGACGTCGACGCCGGTCTGGGTGCGCAGGTACTCGGCGAGATCGGTGCGCAGTGCCACCGCATCGCGATCGGGATAGCGGTGCAGTTCGGCGGCGGCATCACGCACGGACTCGGCGACGTCGTCGACGAGCGCCTGGGTGGGCGGGTGCGGGTTCTCGTTGGTGTTCAACCGCACGGGTACCGCCAATTGCGGTGCACCGTAGGGAGATTTGCCGCGCAGACTGTCCCGCAGCGGCAGGTCCTCGAGGGTGATCTTGGCCGCGCTCACTGCTCGAACCTCCGTCGGACGGCCTCGCCGTGGGCGGGCAGATTCTCCGCCTTGGACAGCGTGATCACATGACCGGCAACATCTTTGAGCGCGGCCTCGTCGTATTCGACGACGTGGATACCGCGCAGGAACGTCTGCACCGACAATCCGCTGGAGTGCCGGGCGCACCCGGCGGTGGGCAGCACATGGTTGGACCCGGCGCAGTAGTCGCCGAGGCTCACCGGGGACCATGCCCCGACGAAGATCGCACCGGCCGAGCGCACCCGGGCTGCGACCGCTGCGGCATCCTCGGTCTGGATCTCCAGGTGCTCGGCGGCGTAGGCGTTGACGACCTTCAACCCGGCCTCGACATCGTCGACGAGCACGATCGCGGACTGTGCACCGGTCAGCGCGACGGTGACCCGCTCGCGGTGCACAGTGGTCTCCAGCTGGGCGGCCACCTCGGCATCGGCGGCGTCGGCCAGCGCCACGCTGTCGGTCACCAGCACGCTGGCGGCCATCTCGTCGTGCTCGGCCTGGCTGATCAGATCGGCGGCGACATGCCGCGGGTCGGCGGTGTGATCGGCCAGGATCGCGATCTCGGTGGGGCCCGCCTCGGCGTCGATACCGACCTGGGAGCGACAGATGCGCTTGGCCGCGGTCACGTAGATGTTGCCGGGTCCGGTGATCATGTCGACCGGATCCAGCTCTTCACCCGAGGTGTCGGTACCGCCGTAGGCCAGCAGCGCCACCGCCTGCGCGCCGCCGACCGCCCACACCTCGTCGACGCCCAGCAGCGCTGCCGCGGCCAGGATGGTCGGGTGCGGCAGACCCTGGAACGCCGGCGGGTTCGACGCCTGGGGCGGGCTCGCGATCACGAGGGAGTCGACACCGGCGGTCTGGGCCGGCACGACGTTCATCACCACGCTCGACGGGTAGACGGCGTTACCGCCGGGGACATAGAGCCCGACGCGCTCGACCGGCACCCAGCGTTCGGTGACGACGGCGCCGGGACCGAGTGTCGTCGTCGTGTCGGTGCGGCGCTGGTCGGCGTGCACGATCCGGGTGCGCTCGATGGCGACCTCGAGCGCGGCCCGCACATCGGCATCCAGGACCCGAAGCGCCTCATCCAGTTTGTCGGCGGGCACCCGGACGGAGTCGGGCCGCACGCCATCGAAGGACTGACCGTATTCCAGCGCGGCCACCGCGCCGCGGGCCATGACATCGTCGACGATGGGACGGACCCGGGGAACCACGGCGTCGACGTCGACCCCACCGCGCGGCAGGGTGGTGCGTAGCCGGGCCACGGAAAGGTCCGCACCGCGCAGGTCGATGCGGGACATGAGCGATCCTGATGACGTCACGGGACTATTGTCCCAGAGCAGGCCAAATCGAATTCGGGAGCCGTCATGTCCGCGTCACCTTCACGAAAAGAACATCCCAATAACGCCGCCGGTGTGCCGATGCTGGTACCGCCCGCGCTGGAGAACTTCCAGATCAAATACATCAATCCGCTGATGACGCCGCTGAGCCGCAAGCTGCCGGGGATGAGTGTCATCCGGCACACCGGGCGCACCTCCGGGACCGCCTATGAGACGCCGGTCACCGCGTACCGCAAGGGCGACGTCCTGGCGATCGGGCTGATCCACGGCAAGACCAACTGGGTCAAGAACGTACTGGCCGCCGGATCCGCAGACATCAAGGTCTCGGGCAAGGACCTGCATGTGGTCAACCCGCGGGTCCTGCCCGCAGGCACGGTCGACCGCTCGCTGCCGCTCATCGCCAGGGTGATGCTGCGCAAGACCGGGGTGTTCGTCGCCGATATCGCCTGATACTGCCGTCAGAAACCGGTTGCGCTCTCCTGGAACAATCTGAGGCCATGACCTGGCAGGTATGGCTGGCGTTCCTCGGCGCCGCGATCGCGATCAGCATCGTTCCCGGACCCGGCGCGGTGCAGTCGATGGCCACCGGGATGTCCGAAGGCCTACGGCGCGGCTGGTACAGCGTGCTCGGGCTGCAGATCGGCCTGATGCTGCAACTGGTGTTGGTCGCCGCCGGTGTCGGTGCCATCGTTGCCAATTCGGCGATCGCGTTCACGGTCGTCAAATGGCTCGGCGTTGCCTACCTGGCCTACCTGGCGATCCGGCAATGGCGCACGGCGCCGCGGGATCTGCGCGAGGAGATGGACGCGGTGACACCGGGCAGCCGGCGCGCTCTGGTGCTGCGCGGATTCCTGGTCAACGCGACCAACCCCAAGGGGCTGGTCTTCTTCCTGGCCGCACTCCCCCAGTTCGTCACTCCGGCCATGCCGCTGCTGCCCCAGTATCTGGCGATCGGGCTGACGATGCTCGCCGTCGACATCGCGGTCATGGGCACCTACACCGGCCTGGCCGGGCGGATGGTCGGCTGGCTGCACAATGCCCGGCAGCAGACCATCCTCAACCGCGCCATCTCGACGATGTTCGCTCTGGCTGCCGTCGTGCTGTCACTGGTCCGCCGGGCCGCACCCGCCTGAGCCAGCAAATCCCATTTGGGCGCATTTTGTTGCCCAAGGAAGCCCTTTCCGCGCCGATGAATCGCCACAGCGATGACATCCGCTGGGCAGTCCCCGCTCGCCGTAAACTGACAACACCGTAAATACGCGCAGAAACCGCTGGTGTGCCGTAACTTCTGGCGCATGGCCGATCCCACAGCGCCGCCACGCCGGCGTCGATTGACCCAGAAACCCGCTGCTTTCGCACTCGGCATCGGCATCCTCGCGGTGCCGCTCATCCCGGTGACAGCTAATGCGGTCCTACCCGAGCGGGACTGGTCGGCCGATGCCGAAGAAGTCACGCCGGTGGAGTTGGTCACCGACGACGGAGAGCGCATCGCAATCGGCGCCATGGACGGCTGGCAGATCATCGATCGAGGATCGTCGGTGATCATGCGCGAGGACGGCAACCTCGTCCTGATCCAGGCCTACGACCGGATGGACCGTGACCCCGCGGCGGTGGCCCAGCGACTGATGCGGGCCAACCGCGTGGACGGGGTCAGCGCCGCGCTCGACGGCGGGGTGATCAGCGGCAACGGTGCCACGCTCTCCGGCGACACGTGCGTCGCGGTGACCACCGACACCACCGGAACCTGCGCCTTCCTCTACGACGACGATGTCGTCGTATCGGTGATCGCCCTCACCGATCCGGCCAGCCAGGGCCCCGACATCGAGACCATCGCCGGCCTGATCACCAGGGAGAAGCAGCAGTGACCCAGACCGAGGCACCCGCCACGTCGACGCCGAATGTCGTACCGGGCCCGGCCGGGCCTGCCCGGGTGCCGGTGGTGTACCGGCCACGTTCAGCGGTGTTCTGGCTGTACGTGATCACCCTGGTGGTGAGCACCTACCTGCTGCTGAGCGCCAACGGCAGCGCCTTCGGCATGGTGATGGACGCACAGCTTTGGTTGGCGCCCCTGTGGATCGGCTTCATCGTCGTTCTGTTCTGGTTGATGTTCAAATTCGACCCGTACCGCAGCGCGCGGCGCTACCCGCAGGCGCTGCTCGCCGGAACCGCACTCGGTGGCACCACCGCATTGGTGATGGCCGTCAACGGCAACACCGCCCTCGCCGGCGTCTGGTCGCGGTATCTGTCGCCGGAGACGATGGCCGCCTGGGAAGCGTCCCTCACCGCGCCGATCATCGAGGAGGCATCCAAGGGCATGTGCGCGGCGGTCATCCTGGTGCTGTGTTCGTCGGTGTTCCACCGGATTTCCCACGCGTTGCTGGTCGGGATGTTCGTCGGGTTCGGCTTCGACGTCATGGAAGATCTGACCTACGCCACCCGGGAAGCGATCTACAGCCTGGACTCCGATCTCGCCGGTGCCGGCCCCCAACTTCTGGTGCGGGTGCTGACCGCCGTTCCCGCGCACTGGGCGTACACGGGGCTGTTCGCGGTGGGCGTCATGCTGCTGTTGCCGACCTTCACCGGTCCGCCGCAGTGGTCCTATGCACGTCGGGTGCTGCTCGCTCTGCCGCTGATGGCGGCGGCCTCCTTCATGCATTTCTTCTGGGACTCACCCATCGGCGGCGCGTTGGTCAAGATCGCGGTCACCCTGGTGGTGTTCCTGATTCCGGTGTTGTGGTTGCTGCGTTTCGAACGCCAGTGGGTGACCGAGCGCATCGCGGCCGGACGCGCCGACGGGACCCTTGCCGCGGTGCCCGACGAGGTACTCGACTCACTGGCGACGGCCAAGGCACGGCGCCGGCTGCGCAAGCAGGCTCGGCGCAGCGGCGGACGGCGCGCCAAGAAGGCCATGCGACACGCGCAGAACGACGCGCTCGAGCTGCTGCAGTCCTCGGGCTGACTGCACTGAACTGGCAGGTCAGGCACGCGGCGGCTGGTAGCTGACCACCGGGCCCGTCGGTCTGGTCGATCAGGGAGCGCACCGCCTCGACGCCATAGCCGAGTCGGCGGGCCACCCCGGGTGAGCGTGCCCTGCTCGCTGCCCAGATCCTCTCGCAGCGTACGAATCATAGGCACCGCGGTGGTCTTTTTCTTCAGAGCTGTCACTGCGGGTGGAGCACATCGAAATCGGAGTTCTACAACCCATACAACTGGCCGACGAGGACTGCCGCGGGGCTCGCCGCCGGACCGTCGACGACACTCGAAGATCGGCATGATCAGCCCAGTCGAGTTTCCGTCGCACTCAGCCGACACATGCCGCCCGGCCGGTGTCCACCATCCCGGGGGCCGTGGTCAATACGTTCCAGCAGGCAGCACCATGCCACTCGCGATGGCTACCGCACCCCGTGAACTGCCGTCATCCGCATGTACCTGAACACCGCCTCGGCCCGGTTCGACGCCTTCAACTTGCGCAGAATGTGCTTGACGTGCGTCTTGACCGTGCCCTCCGAGATCACCAGATGAGTGGCGATCGCACCATTGCTCATACCTTCTGCCATCAGCGAGACGACCTCGATCTCCCTGCGCGACAACAGCATTTCGATGCTCGAATTGGCCGCCAGCGATGCCGCCACCGGCGGCGTCGCGTGGTCCGCGAGGTGCCCGCGCGGGCGTCCGAGGGTCGTGCGGGCCGAACAGAGGTCGTCAGCGGACGTGGCGATATCACGCGCCATCCGCTGGATCTCGTCGCGTGCGCCGCGGAGTCGCTCGCTGAGCGCTGTGCGCTGGAAGGCGTAACCGAACCCCTCGGTGAACATCCACAGGACGGCGAGGTCCTCCTCGTCGACGTGCCGACGGCTGAGGTAACAGTCTGCGTGCAACATCCCGATGACGCGTCCATCGGGCATGATCGGTGCGGCGACGTAGGACCGCGACAGCGAGGCCGCACCGATGGCCGCGTTGATGCGCGGGGCGTGCTGCGCATCGCGAACAAGGACCGGCGCGCGGCGCCGCATGATCTCGCTTTCGACCAGTAGGTGATCGATGCGCGCCGGGTTCGCGCGACCGGCCTCGGCAATCTCGTTGGCCCACTGCGGGTCTGCCCGGACGTGGACGTTCTCCACCCACCATGTCGACTCTTCGACCCGGGACACGATCACCCGGTCGAAACCGCACCTGGCCAATTCGGCGGGCGCCCGTTCCAACATCTGTTCGACCGAGTCGACTCCGTGCAGACGCGAGAGCGCGTTGCGGGTGGCGGCGTACCGTTCGTTGCGCTGCGCCGCTCGCACCTCCGCCAGTTGCACGCGCAGGTCGGCCAACTCGGTCAGCAATGCGACACAGCGCGCCGTGGCCGGACCGATCACGGCGACATGGTTCGAGCCGGCCAGACCCGACAGTTGCGTGCGCGCCGAGTCCAGCGCCGACTCGATCGTGGCGAAGTCGCGCTCGTCGTCGATGACAGTGGTGCCACCGAAGCCTGGCAGCGCGGCCACTCGGTGTAGCACAGCGGAGATCCGCGCACGCAGCGCGTGATCGCGCAGTGGCGCGCCGACCACCGACCAGTCATCCAGCGGGGTCCCACCGACCTCCGGAGGCGTCGACGCATCCGTCGGATCGACGTCGAGAAGCGGGACAAAGCTGCTCAGATCGGGAACCTCAAGGGTGGCGGTAGTCACATCCACAACGGTAGAGAGACCCATCCCACTAACCTATGGAAGCCGGTTCCAAATCCTGTCCGTTCATCTGGAAGTTACTTCCAGTCGTCCTGGCAAACGTCGCGCTCCGGCTGACCCGAACCCGCAAGACCGCCTGGACTGAGGTTGGCGCTGACTTCGGCCAACCGCAACGCCGCCTCCAACTCCAGCCGTCGTTCGGACAGCGAGCACGAGAGGAGCTCTTTTGCCTGCTGAACGCGGTACATGACGGTGTTCTGATGCACACCCAGCCGCTCCGCGGTCCTGCTCCAGCTCATGTTCTCGTGGAAGTAGACCACCAGCGTCGCCCTCAACCTGCGATTGCGTTCGGTATCAGAGCTAAGCTCGCCGAGCTCGTCCTCGACGAATTCCCGTGATGCCGACAGATCGTGGGTGAGCAGCGCGGCCAGCGCCACCTGGCGGTGATGCGTCACCGTTCCGGCTGCGTGCGCGAACACGCCGGCCATGCGGCGCGCCTCCTTGGCATGCCGGTGGGACCGGGCAAATCCGTCCACCCCCGGGCTGGGCCCACCGATCGAGGCGAGCAGCGGGCCGTCGATCGTCAGCTCACCGGCAAGCTCGTCGGCGAGTGCCGGCCCGCTTGTCCATGCCCAGACCATGGCCGAACCCGCGGGCACCACCAGTAGCTCCATGCCCTTGAGTTGATGAGCCAACTGTGCGGCCGTTCTCTTCAAAGCCTGCAGCGGTGGCTTGTCCGGGTTGCGCGGATCAGCCCACACCATCAGGCCCATATGCGGTCGATCGAGGTTGTAGCCCAGCGCAGCGCTGGTGGCGTGCAGGTCCACGGGACGCCCAGCGAGGATGGCGAGGACGAGCTCGGCACGCACCGAGTCGGCACCGCGCACCCATAACTCGCGTTCCCGCTGGTAGTGATCGACGAGATCACCGGTGATCTTCTCGCAGTACTCGTAGAGGTAGTTCAGCGCCGCATTGGTGAGATTCCACTTCACGTCCTCCGAAGCGGCGAGGCCGTGCACCGCTTTCCGCAGCGCCGCATCACACAGGCCCATCCCGATCACATAGCAACGCGGTATCGCGGCAACGCTGATACCGCGCTGGGCCATGGTGGCCACCCAGCTGAGCGTCAGCTCCGGTGGCTGCACGAACGCCGGGTCTTCGGCTCCGGCAAAGCCACGCAACACGGCGTGCACGTTGCTCAGGGCGGCCTCGACGGTCAGTTGCTCCAGGTCCTTGTCCTGGGCGTTGTGCAGATCGGCGATCACCTCGACGGCCCGCAGACCGATCCGCTCGGCGAGGTCGTTCACATCGATCTTGGCAGCCACCGCGGCGGCGTCGTCGGGCGTCATCTGCACGAGTTCTTGAGCCAACTGCGCCCCCAATATGTGCTCAGCGATCGAGTGACGGTAGCACCAAGCCTGTGCTGCAAAGGTTCATTGATCAACGTTGCCGAGTCAGCCGAAGGCAACGACGGGCTTGATCACGGCGCCACTTGTCGATGCCGCGATTGCTTCGTTGATCTGAGCCAGCGGAAACGTCTCGATCAGTCGGTCGAACGGGAACTTGCCGTCGCGATACAGCTCGATGAGCACCGGCACGAACTCGCGTGGGTCGGCGTCACCCTCGATGACTCCGGACAGCCGCCGGCCCAGCAGCAGATGGCCCTGATCGATCGTGATGTCGTGCTGGAGCCCGTGGAACCCCACGGTGGCGCAGTGGCCGGGTGAGCTGAGAATTTCCAGCGCCTGACGTATCACCAGATTCGAACCGACCGCGTCCAGCGAACAGTTGACCCCATTCGGCACCAGGTTCATCACGTCCCAGACGAGGTCTTTGGTCTCCGCCGGGTTGATGCAGTGGGTGGCACCCAGTTCGCGGGCCAGTTCGAGACGCGCCGGGTTCATGTCGATGGCGATGATGGGCTCGCAATTGACCGCCTTACCCGCCATCACCGCGGCCAGACCGACTGCGCCCAGCCCGAATACCGCAAGGCTGTCACCCGGGCTCGGACGCAACACGTTCATGACGCTGCCCGCTCCGGTCTGCAGACCGCAACCGAGGGGCCCCAGCAGGTGCAGCGGCAGATCCGTGGGGACCTTGACCGCGTTGCGTTCGTTGGCGATGGCCAGGCTTGCAAACGACGACTGGCCAAACCAGTTGCCATGCACGTCCTCGTCGCCAGACCGCATGGTCACGGTGCCGTCGAGCCGCTCTCCGAAGTAGTTGAGCGGTGCGAACAGTTCGCAGTACGCCGGGGTCTTGGTGGTGCAGGTCCGGCATTCCCCACAGAAGTCGTAGCTCAACACCACGTGGTCACCCACTGCGAGGGTGCGCACACTCGGACCGACCGCCATCACGACACCGGCCCCTTCGTGACCGAGGACGGCGGGCAGCGGCAGCGGGACGAGTCCTTCTGCCGCCGAGATATCGGTGTGGCAGATGCCCACCCCGGCAATCTGGACCAGCACCTCGTCGCTCACCAACTCGGCGAGCTCGACGTCCTCCAACGACAGGGGCCGGCCCTCTTCGCGAAGCACGGCCACCTGTGCGGTACGGACGGTGTGTGCACGGTGGTCCAGCGTGCTCACCGGGGAAGTGGTGTCAGTCAACGGATTCTCCTGTCAGAAGTCTTTTTTTCAGGCCGAGGCGTCTTTTCCGGCGACCAGTTCGCGGTAGATCGGGAACAGCGGCTTGGTCAGGGGGACCAGCTTGAGGATCTTGTTGACCGGCCCCTTGGCCTTGACCTGACCTTTGGCCAGGCCCACCCCGAGGTTGTACTCACCGCGCCAGAACTTGTTGCCGATATCGGCCGTCATGTAGAGCTTCACGTCGGCTTCTTCGTTGTCGGCGCCATCGAAGACCTCGATCTTGGGTTCCCGCAGACGCACCGTCATCGCGGCATCCGGATCGGTGTAGTACACCTGCAAGTCGATGTCCGCGCCCATAAGTTTGGGGCCGACCTCGGTGTCGTTGGCGGCACGGAACACGCCGCCGAGGTACTGGTAGATCTCTTCGGCGCTGTTGTAGTAGGACATGAGTTCCTCTCCGAGGGTGGATGTTTCGATGTGAATACGGATGTCAGCGTGCGGTCGGTGTCCAGCGCACCGGCAGGGCGTGCACCCCATGGATGAAATT
Organism: Mycobacterium sp. VKM Ac-1816D; assembly: GCF_000416385.1. Classification (NCBI taxonomy): domain Bacteria; kingdom Bacillati; phylum Actinomycetota; class Actinomycetes; order Mycobacteriales; family Mycobacteriaceae; genus Mycobacterium; species Mycobacterium sp. VKM Ac-1816D. Next base: position 151,633 of record NZ_AOHQ01000139.1, on the reverse strand, counting down.
GTTGACCTGGAAGTCGGGCTCCCCGACCACGGTGATGTCGGGAATGCGGGTGTAGATCTCGGTGAGCACCGACCGCATCATCTGACGCGCCATCGCGTTACCCAGGCAGAAGTGCGGACCTCCGGCACCGAAACCCAAGTGGTCGTTGGGATTACGCATGATGTCAAATTTTGCCGGGTCATCGAACTGCTGGGGATCACGGTTACCCGAGCAATACCACAGGACCACGTGTTCGCCCGCCTTGATCTCCGTGTCGCCGATCATCACGTCCTCGGTGGCGGTGCGGCGAAAGTGCATCACCGGACTGGCATGTCGAACGATCTCCTCGACGGCACCCCCGACCCGGCCCGGGATGTCCTCCAGGAGCAGTGCCCGCTGGTCGGGGTTATCCGACAGCAGCCGGACCGCATGCGCGATCGAGTGCCGGGTGGTGTCGTTGGCCGCCGAGCCCAGCAGCGAGAAGAATGCCGCGATCTCCCACTCTTCGAGGGTCTTTCCTTCGAACTCCGCATTGACGACCCAGGTCATCAGATCGTCCTTGGGATCCTTACGCCGCTTCTCCGCCTGGGCCAGCGCCACGTCCTGGATGCGCTCGGCCTCCTCGGCGTGCGTCGTGAGCGCATCGCGGCCGAGCGACATGCGTGGGTCGTCCCAGGCAAGCATCCGTTCGGCGGCTTCCATCACGATGTGCTGTTCTTCGCTGTCGCGGTCCAGGCCGAAGAAGTGCGCGAAGATGCGTCCGGGCACGTACTTTGCGTAGTCCTCGGAGAAGTTGCCCTCCCCTCGTTCGATGATCTCGTCGAGCCGCTCGCGTGCGTGCTGGGCGATCCATTCGGAGATCTTGCGCACGTTGCGCGGAGTGAACGCCTTCTCGACGACGCCACGCATCTTGCGGTGATCTTCGCCGTCCATCACCAGGAAGGACGCCGTTGCGGTGAGGACGATCTCGGGCATGTCCTCCATCAGCACGCCCTTGCCCGAGCAGAAGAGCTTGGGGTTGCGGGACACGTAGCGGCAATCCTCGTGCCGGGTCACCGACCAGAACCCGGGGGTGTTCTCGTCGGGCGGCAACAGCGTCGACTCGAACGCCCGGTGGTAGGGCACCGGGTTCTCGGCACGGAAGTGCGCGAAGGCCTTCTCGCGATCCTCGAAGTTGCGGCTCCAGAACGACCGGGCGGACAGGTCGAGGGCGGGATCGGTGATGACTGGGTGCTGGGCGGTGCTCGTCATGACCAGAACGTTGCCACCAGCGAAAACTCCTGACGATCCGGCGCATGGGGCAGGTGTATCTCTCGTTGGGGGTGCCTACGGTGCACCCCGAGATCGATCACGCTCCCGCCGCCGGTGCGGAGCACCGCTGTCATACGTCGAGCACCAATGTCGGCGAGAGCGACCGTGACACGCAGATCATCATGTAATCGTTCTCAGCCTGCTCGTCGGCGCTCAACACCGAGTCACGGTGATCGGGCGTGCCTTCCAGCACCCGGGTCTCGCACGTGCCGCAGATGCCTTCCATGCAGGACGCCAGCATGTTGATACCGTTCTCCCGCAACGTCTCCAGGATCGACTCACCGCGGCCGATGGTGACCGTGACGCCGGATGTGCGGCACACCACGTCGAAAGTGTCCAGCGCGCCCTCCGCTGGTGCCAGCGCGTCTGGCCTGGCCGCGAACCGTTCGACGTGCAATGCCGAAGCCGGCCAGTGCGAACAGGCCTGTTCGACAGCGCAGAGCAGGCCTTCGGGCCCGCAGCAATACACCAGGGTGTCGTCGCGACTTTCCCTGAGAACGCTGTTCAGATCGAGCATCCCGAGCTCGTCCTGCGGCCAGAAGGTGACCCGGTCACCGTAGCCGGCCAGCACGTCGGCGAACGCCATGGACGATCGCTGCCGACCGCCGTACAACAAGTGCCAGTCGGCGCCGTCCGCTTCGGCCCGTTCGATCATGGGGATGATCGGCGTGATACCGATGCCACCGGCGATGAACTGGTATCGGTCGGCGGGCTGCAACGGAAAATGGTTGCGCGGTCCACCCACCCGAATTCGACTGCCCTGGACGACGCTATCGTGCACGTGCCGGGACCCGCCGCGCCCGCCGCGCTCCAGGAGCACCGCCACCCTCCACCGGTGGCGGTCATCCGGGCTGGAACACAGCGAGTACTGCCGCACGAGCACATCGGTCAGCTCGAGATCGATATGCGCGCCCGCAGTCCATTCCGGCAGCGGTCCACCCGCCGGATCCTCCAAGACCAGTCCCACCACACCGTCGGCCAGATCAGCACGATGGGCGACGACGAGTTCGAGCGCGTCCTTCCGCGCCGGGTCCGTGTCGGTCACAGACACCCTTCCTTCCACGACTTCTGATCCCTCCGAGACTTCTGACTGCATCTCACGAGCGTTCGTCACCCCTGTCATCGGCGACAGCCACCGCAAGGTGGAACGCCATACCCCGAATGGGGCATCCGCGTCGTCAGCCCGGCAGACCTCCAGGCACGCAGACCCGTTCGGCCTATGTGCATCCCGCCAACGGGAGATCGTGGGGGTACCCCCAGTGTTCCTAGCGTCTACCGGGACAGGTTCAACGGTGCGTGATCGCACGGGCAGGTTCGGAACAGGGAGAACTCATGGTCGAATCACTGGTACAGAACGACTTCGAGATCACCCTCCAGCACGTGATGCGCCGGATGCGAACCATGAATGCCCACGTCGAAGTCGTCACGCTGATCGACGACGAGGGCACCGTCAGCCGCAGCACCTACGGCAACGTGGTGCGCCGGGCCGACAAACTGGCCAACGCGCTGCACCGCCTCGGCATCCGGGAAGGCGACCGAGTCGCCACCTTCGCATGGAACACCCAGCAGCACTTGGAGATCTATCTGGCGGTGCCCTGCATGGGCGCGGTGCTACACACCCTCAACATCCGGCTCACCGACGAGCAACTCGTCTACATCATCAACCATGCCGAAGACCGCGTCCTCATCGTCGATGAGACGCTGGTGCCGCAGGTAGAGCGGATCCTGTCCAGGATCCCGGCGATCGAACATTTCGTCGTGATCGGCGATGCCGGCCGCGCGCAGATGCTGACCGATGCGCTGGCCTATGAGGCGCTGATCGCCGATGAGCCCGAGCACTACGACTATCCGGACATCGACGGATCGGCCGCGGCCAGCCTGTGCTACACGAGCGGAACCACCGGTAATCCGAAAGGCGTTCTCTACGGCCACCGCTCGACGGTGCTGCACGCCATGGCCGAGTGTCTGAACGACACCCTCGATGTCCGGTCCGGCGACCGGGTGCTGCCGGTCGTTCCCATGTTCCACGCCAACGCGTGGGGCTTGCCGTACACCTGCGGGCTGCTGGGCGCCGCGCTGATCATGCCCGGGAGATTCCTTCAGGCCGATCCGCTGGTTCGCCTGATCGCCGCCGAGAAGGTCACGTTCGCCGCGGCTGTCCCCACCATCTGGAATGACGTGCTGCGCACGTCGGCGTCCGCTCCCCAGGCGCTGGCATCCCTGCGTCGTGTCACCTGCGGTGGTGCCGCGGTACCGCTGTCGCTCATGCAGCGGTTCGAAGCGGCCTTCGGTACACCGCTCGTGCAGGGTTTCGGCATGACCGAAACCAGTCCTCTCGTGGCCATCGCCGAAGCCCCGGCCGGCACCGAGGGTGACGAATTCTGGCGGTACCGTTCCAAGACCGGCCGTATCTCACCGCTCGTCGAAGTGCGCATCGTGGACCCGGACGGCACGGAACTGCCGTGGGATGGCGAGCAGGCCGGCGAGCTCGAGCTGTGCGGACCGTGGATCGCGTCGGGTTACTACCTGGATGAGGCGGCCAGCGCAGAGGCCTTCCGCGATGGCTGGCTGCGCACCGGCGATGTCGCTACCATCGACCCCCTCGGTTATCTCCAGATCACCGACCGGGTCAAGGATGTCATCAAGTCCGGCGGTGAATGGATCTCCTCGATCGAGATGGAGAACGCCCTGATGTCCCATCCGGCGGTCGTCGAGGCGGCGGTGATTGCCAAACCCGACGAACACTGGACGGAGCGGCCGCTCCCCTGCGTCGTCGTCGACACCGCGGAAACCACCAGCCCCGAGGCGCTCAACTCCCACCTCCAGGATCAGTTCGCCCGGTGGCAGCTGCCGGACGAATACGCCTACATCGCCGAGGTACCCAAGACCAGCGTCGGCAAATTCGACAAGAAGGTGCTGCGGGCAATGCTCGCCGATGGCCGACTGTCCGGGAGGCAACGTGTTGAGACCGAGACCGCGAGCGGGCCTGCGCTACGGGATCAGGCGGCAATCCGATGAGCACTGCCGAGGCACGGGTGGGCAAGAAGAATTCCCACCTCTACTGCGGGATCTGTGAGGCGGCATGCGGATTGGTCGCCACTGTGGGCGACGACGACACGGTGACCTTGCGGCCCGACCCCACGCACCCGAATTCCCATGGATTCGCCTGCTCGAAGGGCATCGCCTTTCCCGCGGTCCGTGAGGATCCCGACCGGATTCTGCACCCTATGCGCAGACAACCCGATGGCACCTTCACCGCGGTCGGGTGGGATGAGGCGCTCGATGACATCGGCCGACGTCTGCGTGCAGTCGTGGCCGAACACGGACGTGAGTCGATCGGGCTGTATCTGGGTAACGCAGGCGCGTTCAACTACTCGGCGTTCCTCTGGATCTTCGGCTTCGCGGCAGCGTTGAAGACCAAACACTTCTACACCGCGGCCTCGATCGATATCAACAACTACTGGGTCGTCGGTGAGTCCGTCTACGGCCACAACCTCGTCAACCCGGTCCCCGATGTCGACCGCACCGATTTCTTCCTCTGTCTCGGCGCCAACCCGGTGGTCTCACACGGCAGCATGCTGAACGTCGGGCACATCCGAACGTCCTTGCTCAGGATTCCCGAACGGGGCGGTCGTGTGGTCATCGTGGACCCGCGGCGCTCCGAAACGGCCCAGCTGTTCGAGCACCAGCCAATTCTTCCAGGGGCGGACCCGTGGCTACTGGCCGCGATGCTGCATGTCATTCTGCGTGAACGCTTGGAAGACACAAAAGTACTGGCATCGTCCCGCGGCGGCCGAGACGCCCTGTGGGCGGTCGTGGGTGACGTCGACATGGAGCGGGCCGCTGCCGAAACGGCCATACCCGTTGCGACGATCGAGAAGCTGGCGCGGGACTTCGTCGCGGCACCGGCCGCGTGCGTGTATGGACGGTGCGGAGCATCGCTGGGCCCCTTCTCCACGTTGACGAAGTTCCTTATCGACGCGATCAACATCGCAACCGGCAACTTCGACCGGGCCGGCGGCATGGTCTTCGGGATCCCCGCCTTGGACACCGAACAGTTCACAAAGCTATTCCGCCTCAACGGATATGACCGTTGGCGTACCCGCGTCGACGGGCATCCGGAGGTGCTCGGCACGTCACCGGCCGCGACGATGGCCACCGAGATGCTGACCCCGGGAAAAGGCCAGCTACGCGCGCTGATCAACTGCTTCGGCAACCCCGCGATGTCCATACCCAACAGCGGCGAAGTCGAACGCGGCCTGGCGAGCCTCGACCTCCTCGTCTGCGTCGACCCTTACCTCACCGACACGTCACGATTGGCGGACTACATCCTGCCGCCGGCCTTGTGGCTGGAGCGCGAAGGAATGCCCATCTTCACCCAGCCGCACAGTAATGTGCCCTATGCGCAGTGGGTTTCGCCGACGGTACCGCCGCGGGGACAGGCCCGAGAGGACTGGTGGATCGTTGACCAGATCGCCAAACGCATCGGTCTCGCGCCGTCCCCGGCCCCGGGCGCGCAGCTGGCCGCCACACTCGGTATCCGCCTGAAGCCGTCATTCGTCGCCGACGCATTCATGCGTATCGGTCCACACGGAGACCTGTTCGGGTTGCGGCGACGCGGCATCAGTCGCAAGAAACTGCTCCGCCACCCGGGCGGCGTCAAACTTGCCGACCGACTCCCCACCGGAGTTGCACGCCACCGCCTGCACCACAAGGACCGACGTGTGCATCTCGACGATTCGCGGTTTGTCCGCGAAATGGGCCGGATGGCCGCCCGCATCGTTCACGACGTCGACGCATATCCGCTGCGGCTGTTCAGCATCCGCGAACTGCGGTCGCACAACACCTGGATGCTCAACGTGCCCAAACTGATGGCCGGTGATCGTGTCCAGCGGTTGCGCATCCACCCGGCCGACGCCGCGGTGCGGGGCATCGACACCGGTGACCACGTCGTCGTGACGTCACCGCAAGGTGCCATCACGGTCGAAGCGCAGGTCACCGATGACATCATCCGCGGCGCGATCGGGCTCCCCCACGGCTGGGGGCATCGCGGCGGGTGGCGTCGCGCGACGGCCGCCGGGGGCGCCAACTACAACATCCTGACACCCGATGCACCCGATGCTGTCGACGTGCTCAGCGGCAACGCCGTGTACAACGGCGTCTCCGTCGAGGTGACCAGAGCCGCGGTGACCGCCACCGTCGGCGCCGAAAGGGAACTCTGATGGCCTTTGTGATCGCCGCACCCTGTGTGGCCGACTACTCCTGCGTGGAGGTCTGCCCCGTCGACTGCATTCACCCCACCCCCGACGAAGCCGGGTTCGATACCGCCGAGCAGCTGTTCATCGACCCCGAGAGTTGCATCGACTGCGAAGCCTGTGTGCAGGCCTGCCCGGTCGACGCGATCTTCGACGCGGCGCGCATACCGGCGCGCTACACGGACTACGTCGAGCACAACGCGCAGTACTACCGGAGTGTCACACCATGACCGAACGCCGGCCCCTGCGCATCGCCATCGTCGGCTCCGGTCCCGCCGGCCTCTATGCCGCGGGGCATCTCCTCAGTGGCCCCCATGGCACCTACCTCCACGGCGAAGTGGTCGACCTGCACGACGAGCAGATCGAGGTCGATGTCTATGAACGGCTTCCCACGCCGTGGGGGCTCGTCCGTGGTGGCGTCGCCCCGGATCACGCCGAGAAGAAACTCGTGTCGACCGTTTTCAACGCCATCGCCGCCCGCAAGGGGTTTCGGTTCTTCGGCAACGTGGAGCTGGGCAGCGATGTCCATCACGACGAGCTCGCTGCGTGGTACGACGGCGTCATCTACGCCGTGGGCGCGGCCGGCGACAACCGGATGGGCATCGACGGCGAAGAGCTACCCGGTAGCCATTCGGCCCGAGAGTTCGTCTCCTGGTACAACGGTCACCCGGACCAGGCCGAGATGCAGTTCGATCTGAGCGCCGAGCGCGCCGTGGTGATCGGCAACGGCAATGTCGCACTCGACATCGCCCGGATACTCACCCTGCCCGACGACGAACTCCGCCGCACCGATATCGCCGACCATGCGCTGGAAGTTCTGCGGCACAGCAGTATCCGCGAAGTGATCGTGCTCGGCCGGCGAGGCCTGAACCAGGCGGCGTTCAACAATCCCGAACTCGAGGGACTCGGTGAACTCAAGGACGTCGACATCGCCGTCGAAGGCGTCGACCTCGGTTCGGCCACCACCACCGACGTCGATGTCCGCAAGCTCACCACGATCCGCAGCTACCTCGAACGCCCACGGACGGGCGCGGGCAAGCGAATCGTGCTGCACTTCATGGCCTCCCCGATTCAGATCCACGGGACTACCCGCGTCGATTCCGTCACGATCGCCCGCAACGAGCTGATCGCGGGACCCGATGGGTCGCTGCGTGCGCGAAGCACGACGGACACCACCACCCTGCCGGCAGGTCTGGTCCTGCGGGCCGTCGGCTACCGCGGCGCTCCTGTCGCCGGGCTGCCCTTCGACCAGCACACCGGCACCATTCCGAACGAGGGTGGACGTGTCGTGGGATCACCTGGTGTCTACGTGACGGGCTGGATCAAACGCGGTCCGAGCGGCATCATCGGCACGAACAAGAAGTGCGCTCGCGACACGGTCCGCGCGCTACTCGAGGACCACCGGACCGGGAACCTCCCGACTGCCGACACGCTGAGCAGTGCCCAGGTCACCGCCGAATTGGCTCGTCGGCAGGTGGCGGTCGTCACCGACGAGCAGTGGAAGGCGATCGATCGCCACGAACGGCGGGCCGGCGCATATTTCGGCCGGCCCCGGATCAAACTGACCAGCCGATCCGCACTACTCGATCGCGCGAACTCGGCGAGCGCGGCTGGCGAGCGCTGAGCGAGCCGACACCAGCCAGAGCTACACCGGGTCGAATTGCGAGATGAGCCAACGCCCGTCGACCTTCTCCAACCCGACCCGGACACTCGAGGCGGAGTTGGTCGGTGCATCCTTGCCGACGGTGACGGTCTGGTTGACGAAAAGCAGGACCACGGCGCGGTCAGCCGAGACGGAGACCGCGGCCGCCGCGGGCACGGTGGCCGTTGCTGCGATCTGCTTCTGCTGGGCGCCCGGGATCACGACATCATGCGTCAGCGATCCGTAGGTGTCACTGAACGGGCCGGTCAACCTGCTCCGGGCGGCCTGTAGATCCTGCTCGACGGTCTCGGGACGATAGGACAGCAGCGCGACAGTGCCATCGGTGGCCGCGCGCACCGTGTCACCGCTGGCTGCCTGGACCTGCCGGAGCACCGCCGACTGCCACGCGACGTAGCCGGCGCCGGCGGCCAGCAGCACGGCCAACGCCGGTAGCAGGACGTAAGCCGCCAGCGAGATCCAGTTGACACGGCGAACCCGAGCGGCGCGGGCCGATTGGACCGATTCTTCTGCCGCCGCCGCCGCCGCGGCGGTCGGCTCGAGCTGATTCATGCCACGAACTCCACCCGTGAGACCTTGAACTGACCATCGATTCTCTGCACCGCGATCCGCATCCGCCAGGCGCGCGGGACAGGTTCGGCGCCGGCGGAACTGGAGGTCTTCACCGACACCGCGACCAGGGCCTGGGCTTCGTCACCGGTCCACGATTCCAGGCCGGCCTCGGTGACCGTCCCCACCGAAACCGATTTGGCCTGCTTCACGACATCGACGAACGGTTGTGATCGCGTGGCGAAGTCGTCGTAAAAGGTACCGGTGGCGCCGTCCATGATCCGTTGCACGTCGGCATCGGCCTGCTCCCAGTCGATGGTGGTGAGGTTCAGCGCACCTTGCCGCGCCGCCTGCAGGAACTCACCCTCTGCCTGCCGGTTCTGCAGCTGCTTGTAATAGCCGTAGCCCAACCCGCCCAGCAGCCCGGACAGCACCACGACCAGGAGCAGTACGAGCACCAGTAGCCGCCGTCTCGTGGGATTGACTGCCGGAGTGGGTGACTCGGTGTCGTCGAGTTCCATCAGCTGCCCGGGGGCAGGAGAAGTGTCTCCCATGTCGAATCCTTCTGTGCGTTCTGGGCAAGATCGGACTGCGTGTACTGCTTGCCGTCCGGTCCGATGTAGGCACCGGTTGCCGGGTCGTAGTACGCCACGGCGATCGGCGGTGGCGTCGCCGGAGGTGGCGGCAACTGCGGGATGGCCTGCCCGGTACCGGTGGCGTTGGGATCGCCTTTCCAGTTGAAGCCGTCGTTGAGCGGCACGAACTCGGTATCGCTCTCGCATTCACGTACGGTGGCCGCCCTCTTACCCGGTCGTGTGACGCACGGGGTGTTGCGTACACCACGCACGTTGAACGGAGAATCCTGCGGGACACGGCAATACAGGTCGCCGGGAGCCCGGTCGGGATAGTCCACGAGTGCGGCGTTGCGCGCCTGCTGGGTCGGCAGGTATCCGGTCGTGCATGGCGGTGGCAGGTTCAGATTCAGGTTGAAACTGAGGTAGGCACCCTTGTAGTCCTGCTTGGTGTTGACGTTCGCGGCCAGCGATCCCTGCTCGATGGCGACGAGTTGCGGCAGCAGCACCAGAATCTGTTCGAGACTGTCCTGATAGGTCAGCCCCACCTGCCCGACACTGGCCAGGTTGGCCATCACGACCGGCAGCGTGGGTTGCACCCGATCGACAAGTTGGCGGACCTCGTTCAGCGCCGGGCCGCCCTGGTCGATGACGCCGGCGACATCCCGATCGTGTTCCTGTAGTTCGCGTGTCACCGTGGCGACGTGAGACGCCCAGCCTTGGATCGCATCCGAGGTCTCGGTCTGGGAATCCAGGACCGGCTTCGCGTTGTCGATCAGGGCCAACATGGGATCGAGATTGTCCCTGGCGTCGTTCGACAGGGTGATCGCGCCGGACACGATTTTGGTCAGTTCCGGGCCCAGACCGCCCACCGCGGTGTAGGACTCGTCGATCACCGTCTTGAGGTTGTCCCGCGGGACCGCTTCCAGTCCTGTCTTCACCGCGTCCAGGACGTCATTGATGTTCTGCGGTACCGAGGTGTCGGCCAGCGCGATCACATCGCCGTCCTTGAGCGGCGGTGCGGAAGCGCTGCGCGGCAGCAGTTCCACGTACTGTTCCCCGATCGCCGATTGGGAATGCACCTCCGCCCGCAGATCGCTGGGGATGGGGATGTCCGAATTCAGCGTCATCTCGGCGACCACACCGTTGTCGGTCAGCCGCACGGCGTCGACCCGCCCCACTTCGGTGCCGCGATAGGTGACATTGCTGCTGCCATACAGACCGCCGGTCACCGGTAGCTGCATCGTCACCGAATAGTGGCCGATGCCGAAGAGTTTGACGGGCAGCTTCATGTAGTGGACGCCCATCAGGATCAGCGCCACCAGGGCGATCACCGTGAAGATCGCCAGCTGGATCCGGGTTTGCTTGTTCAGGTGCATGTCATCGCCCCTGGTCGAATCGGTAGGGCGCGGTGAGCGGATTGCCAGGACCATTCGGCCCGCCCGCCAGGCAGGGACTCGGGAACTGCCCGATGGTGCGTCCCCACTGCAGTTCCAGCTGGGTCAGGTCGCACTCCCACCGGGTGCCGGTGAAGAACCCGGCGTCGATACGGCTCAATGTCAGGTCGATCACGGCAGTCAGGTTCGCGTAGTCACCGCGCTGCCATTTCTCGATATCCGCGTTGGGGAAGGGGTAGGTCGGTAGCAGCCCCAACGACCGGGTCAGGCTGGGACCGGCATTGGCCAGCGACTCCAGCACCGGGCCGACCTGCTGCAACTCCTTGACCAGATTCTCCTTGCTCTGGTTGACCGTGTCGGTGGTCAGCGCACTGAACTGGCCGAGTTGGTCCGCGGCCCGCACCAGGTTGTCGCGTTGGTCGTTGAGGACCGCCAACGCGTCCGGCAGCGTGCGGACCGCACGGTCCAGTACGGGTTCCTGCGCGGCGAACTTTCCGGCCAGGCCGTTCAGGCTCTCCGTCGCGGCAATGATGTCGCCGCTCTGGTCGTTGAGGTTCTCGGCGAAGCGGCTGGACTGCTGAATCAGGCTGCGCAGATCATCTTCTCGGCCCTCGAAGGCGGTGCTGAGGGCCTCGGTGATATCGCCGGCCTGACCGAGACCACCGCCGTTGAGCACCAACGACAGCGCCGCCAGAGTCTGCTCGGGGGTCGGATACGCGCCGGCACGCGCCAGCGGAATCAACGAACCGTCGTGCAGTCGGCCCTCCGCAGGCTGATCGGCCGGTTCCGCCAACTCGATGTGCAGTGAACCGAAGATGGTGGTCATGCCGATCTTCACGGTGGCGTTGGCCGGCAACTGCACGTCACCGTTGAGCCGCATCGTCACCAGCGCGTGGCCGCCCTGCAGCTCGATCTTGGAGACGTGACCGACCGTCACATCGGCCACCCGCACACGGGAATTCGGCTGAATGTTACTGACATCGGGCATCTGGGCTTGAATGCTGTACGCACCGGGGCCATCGCCTTCGGTACCAGGAAGCGGCAGGGAGTTGACGCCACGCCAGCCACAGCCCGACAGCACGGTGACGGCAACACAGACGAGTAGGCCCGACACCAGTGGGCGCCAACGGCGGGACGTCATGAGCCACCTCCGGGAGGAGTCATCATGCCGGGCAGTCCGGCGGTGGGGTCGGTGGCCACCACCGGGGCCGGCGGCGCCTCCGCGGCCAGCGGTGCCGCCGGCAGCGCGTTCGGATCGCCGGCGGCGGGGCCTGTTTCGGGCAGCGGCGGCACATAGTCCGGGCGCATCCACTCCTCGCTGTAGGTGACCTCGTTGGGCCGCGCCTGGGTGCCCACCAACAGGTTCTCGCCGAGCGGGAGAAAGTTGTACTGCCGGTTCTTCACGATCGGCGCGAGGTACTGGGCGCACAGTTTGGACGCCTGTTCGGCGCCCAGACGGGAAGCCGCCTCGATGGCGCCGCACAGGAACGACACGGGGTTGGCGAAGTTGCTGACCATCAGTTGCCCCGTCAGCGATCCGTTGGCAGGCTCGTAGATGTTGTTGAAGTTCGCCATGACCGTGGGCAGTACGTGCAGGGTCTGTTCGAGGTCACCGAGGCTGCCCACCACCGCGGCAGAGATCGAGGCCAGTTTGTCCGATGCGGTACCGATCGGTTCGCGGTTCTCCGCGACGAACGTCTGCACTTCGCCGACAACGGCATTCAGGTCCTGGACTGCCTGACCGACCTCATGCGGGTTGTCGGCGAGAAGTCCGGATACCTGGGAGAGATTGACGTTCAGCTGACTGAGCAGGTCACTGCTGTCGCGCAGCGCGGTCACCAGTGTTGCCAGATTGCGTACTGTCCCGAAAATGTCCTTGCTGTGGTCACCGAGCGCGGACATCGTCTGCGACAGTTTGATGACGCTGTCCCGGATGGTCGCACCCTGACCGCGCAGGTTGTCGGCGGCGGTGTCGATGACCGCGCCGAGGGTGCTGACCCCACCGGGTTCGGTGGGCTGCAGCATGTCGGTGAGCCGTTCCAGCTGGGCTCGGACATCGTCCCATTCCACCGGGACCGCGGTGCGGTCCTGCGGGATGACAGCTCCCCCTGCCATCGTCGGACCGCCGGAATAGGGCGGTGTCAACTGGATTGCACGCCCGGTCACCAGTTGTGGGGACAGGATCACGGCCTTCGCCTCGGCCGGCACGTTGAACTTGCGGTCGATCCAGAAAGTGATCTTGGCGCGCTGTGCCTCTGGTTCGATCTTGTCGACCTTGCCGACCGTCACCCCACGGATGCGGACGTCGTCGCCGGCGAACAGACCGGTGCTGTTGTCGAAGTAGCCGACGATCGACATCCTGTTGATGTGGTCGTCGACCTTCACCGCGACCATCGTGCCCGCGGCGAGAACCGCAACCAGGACGGCCGCCAGGATGGCACGCGGGTTGCGTATCGCCGTGATCACGGTTGTCCTCCATGCGGTGTGGGCTCTCCCGGCGCCGGTACGTAGACCGGCTCCGGCGTCGGCGCAGCGGGCGGCTGCGCACCATTGGGCGGTAGTGCCGGCGGCCCGGGCGGCGGTCCGCCCGGCGCGGGCGCCGGCGGCGGCTCCCGGTAGGGGTAGCAGCCGGTGGGGCCGGGCAGCGGTAGGCCCGGGGGGCCGCATCCCTGATCGCCCGGATTCCCGGTGATCGCGTCCGGCAGGGTCATTCGCGGTGCACCACCCTGTCCGGTGCGGGGGAACGGTACCGGCAATGCCGGCGTGCCGGGCTGGCCGATCTGCGGATCGGACAGCTGTGAGGGTGGCAGCGTCGACGGGTCCAGACCGAGGTCGGAGAAGGCAGCATCGACGAACGGCTGCACGAACTGCCCCGGGAGGAGGTTGACGACGTAGGCCTTGAAGAAGGGGCCCGATCCGATGGTTTCCCCGAGCGCCATGGCGTAAGTGCTGAGTCCCTTGATCGCCTCCCGGACACGGTCCTTCCGGCTGTCCACGATTGCGAGCACCCCGTTGAGTTTGTCCAGGGCGGGTTTCAACTGCTGACGATTCTCGGCGATGAACGCCTTCAGCTGCGTCGATACCGCAGATATGTTGCCGGCCAATTGATCGAGCGCCGCGCTCTGGGTCTGCAACTGCGCCAGCAGCGCGTTGGTGTCGCGGATCAGACTGACGATCCGGTCCGTGCGCTGGGCCAGCACCCCGGTGGCCTTGGCCGCGTTGTCGAGCAGGTTGCGCAACTGGTCGTCGCGGTTGTTCAGCGTATCGGCAAAGCGTGCAACGCCTTTGACGGCATCACGCAACTGTGGCGGGGTATCGGCGAAGGTCTCTGCCAGCGTGGCCAACGAGTCCGAGAGCTGATGGGTGTCGAGCCCGCTGATCGTGGTGGCCAACTCACCCAGCGCCTCGGGTAGCTGATAAGGCGATGTCGTCCGGTCCATCGGGATCGGTTCGGTCAGCTCGCCGTCGCCGTGCGGAACCACATCGAGTTGCTTGGTGCCCAACAGGCCCTTTGTCCTGATCGCGGCCTCGGTCCGATCACCCATGTGAATGTCATCGGGGACATCGAAGGTGACCAGCACACCGGGTCCCTCCAGTTCGATCGAGGCCACCTTGCCTACCGGATAGCCCGAAACCTGGACCATCGCACCGGTGTACAGGCCACCGGCGTCCTCGAAGTACGCCGAGTAGCTCTTGTTCTGGTTGAGGAACGGCAGCATCTGGTTACCCAGTGCCGCCGCCACCACCACGACGACCGCCAGCAGGCCGACCGCGCCGAGTACCAACGGATTGCGCTCCGAAAAGGGTCGTGTCGCTCTCATTTCGGTGCGCACCGTCCCGTGCTCTGACCGGCCGCCTTGACGAAGACCGGCTGTCCGCCTTTACCGTTGAGCTTGAGAATCACATCGCAGAAGTAGAAGCCGAAGTAGTCCCCGTAGATACCTTGCCGATTGAGCATCCGGTACTTGTCGGGCAGGGTGTCGAGGAGTTGATCGAAGTACTCCCGGTCCGCCAGGATCGTCCCGGCAACCCGGTCGGTGTCGGTCACCACCTTCTGGATCGGTTGGCGTGTCTGCGCCAGCAGGTCGGCGATCGATCCGGTCGCCGCATTGGTGTGAGCGACCGCGTTGGCGATATCGGTCTTGCGCTCGGCCAGACCGTGTACGAGTTCGGACACGTTGGTCACTGCCTTGTCGAGCTGGTCGCTCTGACCGCCGAGCGTGCCGAGCACCACGTTCAGGTTGTCGATCACCTCGCCGATGAGAAGGTCGCGGTCGGCGAGCGTATTGGTCACTGCGGCAGCCTGATTCAGAAACGAAGCGATGGTGGGACCCTCCCCTTGTATTGCGTGTAGGAGTTGACCGCTCAGGTCATTGATCTGATCGGGCTGCAACGCGCGGAACAGTGGGCGGAACCCGCCGGTCACCGAGTCCAGATCCAGCGCGGGTTGTGTCCGGGCCAACGGGATCGTCTGCCCGGGGTTCAGCACCTGGGCGCTCCCAGCGCCTTCGACCAGCGCCATGTACCGACCGCCGATGAGGTCGTCGTAGCGGATCTCCGCGCGGGTGCCTTCGGTGAGAACCGCGGCCTGATCAGCGCTGAACTCGACCCGCACCGTGGCATCGGGGTTGACGTTGATGCTCGTGACCTTGCCGACTTCGACGCCGGCGACGCGCACCATGTTGCCCTCGCGCAAACCGGACACATTGCTGAACTCGGCGCTGTAGTCGTGGGCGCTGCCGCCGAAGCGGAACTGTGAGAAAACCACCATGGTCGCGGCCAAGGCGAGCGCACACACCGTCATGAACAGACCGAGGCGGATGATGATGCCTTTGAGGTTGTCGGTCACGAGGTTTCTCCTTTCCTGGGTGAGCCCTCGGTCATCACGGCGGACCGCCCTGCCCGGCCGTGGCCGGTGAGGTGGCGGCGGGTGCCGCCGGTGGTATCCCCGGCCACAGCGGCACGCCTCCCGGTCCGTACAGCGCGGCACCGTAGGGCGGTGCACCGGGGTAGGGCTGCGGTCCCGGCGCCGGGCCGGGCAGGCACTGCCGGATGCTGGGCGGTTCGGGGACGGCGCGGGTCACCGGAAGATAGTTCGCGTAGCACGGGCGCCCGATGCCCGGGTTGGGCCGGATATCCAGCCCGGTACCCCATCCGGTGTTCGTGATGAGTTGGCGCACCGGGAAGTTCTTGGTCGCATCCGGTAGGGAGCCGCATCCGGGCCGACCTCCGGGACCGCCCTTGGCGGCGACGACCGGAAGATTCTCCGGAAAGGAGTACGGGTCGTTGCCAGGTAGTAACGCCACATCCACGACGAACGTCCGGCCATCGCCGCCGAAGACACCCTTGCCGTTGTCGATGATCCATTGCGCGCCTTGGAGTGTGCACGCGTAGGCGGGGCTGTACATGTTCAACAGTTCGATGGTCGGTTCCAGGCTGTTGATCGCGGTGACCAGGTTGTCCTTGCTGGAGACCAACAGATTCGAACCGGCCTCCGATACGCCGATGGCGTTGAGCAGCAGGGTATCCAGCGCATCCTTGTGGTCGACGACGGTGGTGCCGGTGGTGCTCACCGCGTCCAGGATGGAGACGATGTCCTCGGCAGCCGCGCTATAGGTGTCACCCAGATTCTTCAGGGCCCGGATGTCCTCCCGGAAGATGTCGCTGCGGGAGTTCAGCGCCGTCAGCACCTCGTTGAGGTCGGTGGTCGCCGCACCGATCTTTTCGCCCTTGCCGCGCACGGCGTCAGCCACCGCGGTCAGGACGGCGTTCAGCTTCAGCGGATCCACCATGTCCAACAGATCGACGACGTTCTCGAAGACGGTGTTCACCTCGGTGGTGACATTCGTGGAGCGCAGGGCGGCACCGGCGGCCAATCGCTGCCCACTGGGATTCGACGGGTAGACGAGATCGACGAACTTGGCACCGAAGATCGTGGTGACGGCGATCCTTGCCTCGATGTTTTCCGGGATGTAGCGGATCTGATCGGAGTCGATGTCCAGCTTCAACTGCGCACCGGCGCCTTTGCTGCTGATCTGGCTGACGCGGCCGACGTCGATACCGCGCAGTTTGACCTTTGCGCCGGTCTCCATGACCAGTCCGGTGCGATCCGCGGTGAGCGTCACCGGCACGACCGAACGGAACGTGCCGCGAAACGAGGTGACCGTGACGAACACCAACGCGACCACCGCGAAGAACAGGATGAGTGACCACCAGGCGTTGGCGATACGGGGCTTCCCGCGAACGACATCCACGGTTCAGCCCGCCAGGTGAAAGTTGCCGGACTGCCCATAGACGGCCAGCGTGACCGCCACCAGCACCACGGCGCCCACGACCATGGATGCGCGCACCGCACGACCGACGGCCTCCCCCACACCCGCAGGTCCACCGGTGGCGGTGTAGCCGTAGTAGGTGCACACCAGCATCACCACGACGATCATCACGATCGTCTGCAGGAATGACACCACCAGATCCGTGGTGTTGAGGAACGTGTTGAAGTAGTGGTCGTACACGCCCGAGGCCTGACCGTAGATCAGGGTCGTGCCGTACCGCGCTGCGACGAATCCCATCATCAATGCCACTGCGTACAAAGGAATCACCACGATGGTTCCAGCCAGCACCCGGGTCGCGGCGAGGTAGGTGACGGTGCGGATACCGATCACTTCCAACGCATCGACCTCCTCGTTGATGCGCATCGCTCCCATCTGTGCGGTGGCCCCGGCGCCGACGGTTGCCGTCAGCGTGACCTGCGCCGTACCCGGGACGATCAACCGGGGAATGAAGAACGCCGAGGCAAACCCGGTGAATGCCTCCACACCCACCGACTGGAACTGGGTGTAGCCCTGGGCTGCCACGACCGCGCCCGTCGTCATCGTCATGAACCCGACGATCACGACGGTTCCACCGATGGATGCCAGCGCGCCCGAACCCAGCCCCATCTGCGCTATCAGGCGCAGCAATTCCGGGCGATAGTTGATCACCGCATCCGGAATCCGGGCGAGCGTGAGGAAGTAGAAGCGCGTCTGGGCACCGATCTGGTCCAGCTCCGCCAGGATGCGGTTTCGGGTGCGAGCCAGCCGCGGATACCGTCCCGCCGGCCGGCCACTGGTCGCGGTGTGTGACATGTTTTATCCCAACCTATTTCAGGGTGAACTGAACGCCGATGACGGTGACGACGATGTTGACGGTGAACAGGACCATGAACGCGAAGACCACCGTCTCGTTCACGGCGTTGCCGACGCCGGCAGGTCCGCCACCGACCGAGATGCCCTTGTAGCAGGCGATCAACCCGGCTCCCAGCCCGAACAGGAATGCCTTCACCAAAGACACGATGACGTCGCTGAGTCCGGTCACGACC
Source organism: Mycobacterium sp. VKM Ac-1816D (assembly GCF_000416385.1). NCBI lineage: Bacteria > Bacillati > Actinomycetota > Actinomycetes > Mycobacteriales > Mycobacteriaceae > Mycobacterium > Mycobacterium sp. VKM Ac-1816D. Next base: position 133,553 of record NZ_AOHQ01000139.1, on the reverse strand, counting down.
GTCATGCCCGAGACGAAGACTCCCGCGGAGACATCCAGTGCGAAGACACAGAACATGAACGACGCCACCATCCCGACGAGCACGACCAGGCCCATCAGCGCCACCGAGACCGTGGTGGCTGCCAGTACCCGCGGGATGACCAGTGTCTGGATCGGGTCGATGCCCATCACCCGCTGAGCATCCAGTTCCTCGCGAATGGTGCGTGCTCCAAGGTCTGCGCACATCGCGGTGGCGCTCGCACCCGCGGTCACGAGAACTGTTACCAGCGGCCCGATCTGGTTGACATTGAAGAACGCCGCGCCGGCTCCGGAGAAATCTGCGGCACCGAACTCGCTGAGCAGGATGTTGAAGATGAAGGTGTTGATCAGCGCGTACGGAATGATCATCAGCACTGCCGGCAGGACGGAGACCCGCGCCACGAACCACGATTGGGCCAGGTATTCGCGCCAGGCCAGGGGCGAGGTGAAGATCCCGACGAAGACATCCAGGGTCATGCCGAAGAACCCGCCGATCGCGCGCACGGGTTTGGCGAGCGGGCCCGCGGTCAGCAGCATGTCTGCCGGTGTGCTCGTTCGGTCCCGCTGTATGCGACCGGATGGTGAAGGCCAGATGCCACGTGTGCTCCCAGATGCAAAGTCGGTGTGAACCAGTCACGATGGTGGTGCCTCGCTGACGAAGCACACGCCGACGCGGACCGCGAGTTTCTCGATGAGCCGACGTCCCGACGTGTTGTGACCGCTGACACAGAAAACCATCCCCGGTCTGTCGGCGTCAGCCCCCAAAGGAGATAAGTCGCTACCCCGAACGGGGCGTTGAAATTGACGTGCCCGCAAACTTCACCCGGGCCGCACCGACGCGGTGCATCGATCTAAATGTCCTGATGGGCAATGGAAATAGCCATATGGCCGAAAAAGGAGGCCGCCTGCCCGCGAAAGCGTCAGCGGGCAGGCGGTCCGGTTTCCGGCGCCCTCACGGGCGCATGGGTAGGTGCGAGAGCGTGCTAGTGGGGCGGCTCTGACAACAGTGCACCGAAGATGTGGCGTTCCACCTTCTGGGTCAGGTCGATGTGCACATGCTTGGTCTCGGTGTATTCGTCGAGTGCGTGCGGGCCCAACTCACGCCCCAGTCCGCTCTGCTTGTAGCCGCCGAACGGCAGGGCCGGATCGATCTGGTGCCAGTTGTTGATCCAGACCGTGCCGGCACGCAGCTGGTCCGCGATCTCCACGGCGCGTTCGTAATCCGTGCTCCATACGCCCGCGCTCAACCCGTACTGCGAGTCGTTGGCCTGCCGGACGGCGTCGGCCTCATCGGTGTAGCGCAGCACGCACAGCACCGGACCGAAGATCTCCTCGCGCGCGATCTCCATGTCGTTGGTCACTTCGGTGACGATGGTCGGCTCGACCCAGTAGCCCTTCTCGAAAGCTGCGCCCTGGGGCGCACCGCCGCCGAGCACGACCTTGGCGCCGTCACTGCGGGCGCTGTCCAGGAAGCTGAGCACCCGGTCGCGTTGCCGTGCCGAGATCACCGGACCCACATCGGTGTCGAAATCGGTGGTGTCGCCGATCTTCAGCGCCGACGCACGATCCACCAGCCGGTCCACCACGAGGTCGTACATGTCCTCGGGCACCAGCAGTCGTGTTCCCGACTCGCAGATCTGGCCGGAATAGAGCATGCACCCGAACAGGGCGCCGTCGATTGCGACATCGAGATCGGCGTCGTCGAGCAGCACCTGAGCGCCCTTGCCGCCCAGCTCGAGTGACACCTTCTTCACCGTCGCCGAGGCCAGGCGCATGATCTCCCGGCCCACCGGCGTCGATCCGGTGAACGCCACCTTGTCGACATCGGGGTGCTCGGCCAGCCGGGCGCCCACGGTCGGGCCGGGACCGGTGACGAGATTGAGGACGCCGTCGGGCAGGCCGCATTCCTTGGCGATCTCGCAGAGCCGCAGCAACGTCAAGGGGGTCTTCTCGTCGGGCTTGATGACCACCGAGTTGCCGGCGGCGAGCGCCGGCCCGACCTTCCAGATCCCCAGCAGCAGTGGGAAATTCCACGGCACGATGGCCGCACACACACCGAGCGGTTCATGACGGATGATGTTGGTGGACATCGTCGGATACGCCTGGGTGCCGACCTGTTGTTCCCATTGGTAGGTGGCCGCGAGCTCGGCGAAGTACAGGAAGTGTGTCGGCGCGTAGCCGATGTGGAATCCCGTGGCCTGACGCACGGTGGCACCGTTGGCATGGATTTCCAGCTCCACGAGCTCGTCGAGTTCCTGCCCCATCCGGTCGGCGATCTTCACCAGTACCGCTGACCGATCGGCGGGCGCCATCTTTGACCACGACCCGGACTCGAACGCTGCCCGCGCCGCCGCCACCGCGGCATCGGCGTGCTCGACGCTCCCGCGCGCGATCGTGGCGACCACCTCTTCGGTCGCCGGATCGCGGATCTCATCGACCTCCGCGGCATCCACGTGCTTTCCATCGATGAACATGGCGTAATGCTTGACGTCCGCTGCCACGGCGCCTCCTTCGACTCGGTCCCCTGGCAGTCAACCGCGAGGGCGATACCCCGCACCATCGCCCGAAAGAGGTGAACGCGTCGCCCCATCAGTCAGGTAATCCAACAAACCGGTCGCGCTGTCGGCCGCGCGGGCAAGAGCCTATTGGCCAGTTTTGCAATCCGATTGCACGACCGATGACATTATGTGAGGCATGGGATTGCACCAGTTCAGCAGCCTCACTCGGCTGTCCTGAATTGGTGCTGCACTCGATGTCGTCATCAGGAAAGTCGATTGTCGGCACCGCACACACCGCGAGCCAGCCGACCTAGGCCCTCGCAACCAGGTAGGAACAAAACCTGGGGTACGTCACTGCGGCAGGCTTGCCGGTCGCCGGCTAACTGTCCAGGCCGATGTCGAGCACCCGGACCGAATGGGTGAGCGCGCCGACGGCCAGATAGTCGACGCCGGTGGCGGCGTAGGCCGCCGCCGACTCCAGCGAAAGCCCGCCAGAGGACTCCAGTTTGGTGGCCGGTGAGCGACTGTCGCGGCGCTGCACGGCGATCTGGGTCTGCCACACCGGGAAGTTGTCCAGCAGCACCAGTTCGACGCCGGCCCCGAGGACGTCATCGAGTTGTTCGAGCGAATCGACCTCGACCTCGCACGCGATATCCGGCGCCGCCGCCCGCACCGCCGCAAGGGCGGCCAGCACCGACCCGGCCGCGGCGACATGGTTGTCCTTGATCAACGCGGCGTCACCGAGCCCCATCCGATGGTTGACGCCGCCGCCGACCCGCACGGCGTACTTCTGCAGGGCGCGCATGCCGGGCAGGGTTTTCCGGGTGTCACGGATGTGCGTGCCGGTACCGTCCACCGCGTTGACCCAGTGGGCGGTCGCGGTGGCGATACCGGATAAATGACAGACCAGGTTGAGCATCGTGCGCTCGGCCGTCAGCAGTCCCCTGGTGGGCGCCTGCACCCGCAACAGCGCCTGACCGGGCTGCACCCGGGCACCGTCGGCCAGCCGCTCCAGCACGGAGTAGCCGTCGGAGCCCAACACGGCGTCGAGCACCAGGACGGCCACGTCGATACCGGCGGCGACACCGTGCTCACGCGAGGCCATGACCGCGGTGGTGACCGCGTCCGGAGGCACGGTGGCCTCGGTCGTGACATCCGGGCCGTAGCGCAGGTCCTCGTCCAGCGCTCGCTCGATCAGCGCGCGCGCCTCGGTACGTTCGGTATCGGTCAGTGCGTGCACCTGCACTCCGTTCATCAGCTTGCTCCCAACGGTGCGACCGCCTGCGGCACACCGGAATCGTCGAGTCGCACGGTGGTGCCGTGCGCCTGGGCGGCATCGGTATCGGGATGGTCCGCGCGGTGGTGACAACCGCGGGATTCGGTGCGCGCCGACGCCGCCGCGGCCACGGCACGTGCCGTCAGGGTGAGCGCCGCGTCTTCGACACCGATCCGATCGGTCAGTGGCCGTTCGACGGCACCGGACAGGGTCGCGGTGAGCCGCTGCAACCCCGCGGCGTCGCGCACGACCGAGGCGTCGCGGCTCATCGCGTGTTGCAGGGCTGTGCGCTCCAGCATCGGTGCGCGCGGCGCGTCGTCGAATACCGCGCGGGTGACTCCCGCCCGCCCGGCGTGCGCAGCTGCCGCCCGTCCGGCGCGCCCGCCCACCACGAGCCCCTCCAACAAGCTGTTGGAGGCCAACCTGTTGGCGCCGTGCATACCGGTGCGGGCGACCTCGCCCGCGGCGAACAGGCCCGCCAGTTCGGTGCGGCCGTGCACATCGGTGCGCACTCCCCCGCAGCTGTAATGCGCACCGGGAACCACCGGGATCGGTTGGCGGACCGGATCGATGCCCGCGGCCCGACAGGCCGCCGTGACGGTCGGAAAGCGTTCTGCGACACCGTGCACGCCGGTCGCGTCGAGGTAGACGCAGGCGTCCCCGGTGGCGCGCAGCCGGTCGTCGATCGCGGCCGCGACCACATCCCGCGGCGCCAGATCGCCGAGCGGATGCGCACCCGCCGTCACCGAGTCACCGTGGCTGTCGACGAGGATCGCGCCCTCACCCCGCAGGGCCTCGGTGACCAGCGGTCGACGTCCACCGGCCGCGCCGGTGAACAGCATCGTCGGGTGGAACTGCACGAACTCGATATCGCCGACCGCGACGCCGGCCCGCAACGCCAGGGCCACACCATCGCCCGTGGAGCCCACCGGGTTGGTGGTGGCGGCATAGAGATGACCCAGCCCACCGGTGGCCAGGACGACAGCGGGCGCGTGCAACAGTCCGGGCCCGGCCTCGCTGTGCACCAGCACACCGGTGACACCGGCACCGTCCCGGCAGATCTGGACCGCCACATGGTGGTGACGGATATCCAGCTGCGCCGCAGCAGCATTGAGGGCGCGCTGCACCTCGGCCCCGGTGGCATCACCGCCGGCGTGGATGATGCGGCGCCGGGTGTGCCCACCCTCGCGGGTCAGCGACCACTGCCCGGGCCGGGACTCGTCGAACCGGGCGCCGTCGGCGACCAGCTCGGACACCGCCGCATACCCGTCGGCGACGATGGACGCCACCGCGTCGGCATCACACAGCCCGCCGCCGGCGGCCACCGTGTCGGCCACATGCGCCTGCACCGAATCCTCGGTGCTCGGCAGGACCACGGCGATACCGCCCTGGGCATAGAAGGTGGCCGTCTCTCCGACCTTGCTGAGCACCACGACCTTTCGGCCCGTACGCGCCGCGGCCAGGGCCGCGACCAGTCCGGCGACCCCGGTCCCGATGACGACGACGTCAGCGCGCTGCTGCCAGAAGCCGGCACCACCGCACGTGATCATTCCCCGCCGCCGGGCTGCCCGATCTCGATCATGCGCTGGACACTCTTACGCCCGGCCGCGGCGACATCGGCATCGACGTGCACCTCGTCGGCGCCCTCGACGAGGCAGCGCAGCAACGCGGCGGGCGTGATCATCTTCATGTAGCTGCACGACGCCCGGTCATTGACCGCGAGGAAGTCGACTTCCGGTGCAGCCCTGCGTAACTGGTGCAGCATGCCGACCTCGGTGGCGACCAGCACCTGGTGGGCGCGGGTCTCACGCGCGGCATCGAGCATGCCGCCGGTGGACAGGATCTTCACCCGCTCCTCGGGCACGGCACCCTCACCGGCGAGGTACAACGCCGAGGTGGCACAACCACACTCGGGATGCACGAACAGCTCGGCATCCGGATGCGATCGGGCCTGCGCGGCCAGCTCGTCGCCGTTGATACCGGCGTGCACATGGCACTCACCGGCCCAGACGTGCAGGTTCTTGCGGCCGGTGACCCGGCGGACATGTGCACCCAGGAACTGATCGGGGCAGAACAGCACGGTGCGGTCCTCGGGGATGGAGGCCACCACCTCGACCGCGTTCGAGGAGGTACAGCAGATGTCGGTGAGCGCCTTGACCGCGGCGGTGGTGTTCACATACGACACCACGACGGCGTCGGGGTACTCGTCCTTCCACGCCCGCAATTCCTCGGCGGTGATGGAGTCGGCCAATGAGCAGCCGGCGCGCTGATCGGGAATGAGCACGGTCTTGTCGGGGCTGAGGATCTTCGCGGTCTCGGCCATGAAGTGCACCCCGCAGAACACGATCGTGTCCTCGGATGCCTCGGCCGCGATGCGCGACAGCGCGAGCGAGTCACCGACGTGGTCGGCGACATCCTGGATGGCCGGCAGCTGGTAGTTGTGCGCCAGCAGCGTCGCGTTGCGCAGATCGGCGAGTCTGCGCACCTCCGCGGCCCACTGCCCGTCGGGCACGATGCCGCCGTATCCGCCGGCGCCGTCGACGATGCGTGCAGCCAGCACGCTGTTGAGTGCGCCGGTGCGATCCAGGACCGTCATGGCAGTCTCCTTTTTGCCTACCGAGGTTTTCGACTTATGATCGAAAACATGGCTCATCGTAGCACCGCGCACGAAGTGCTCGCCGTCGTGCTCCAGGTTCGCCGGCTGGACACCAAAAACCCGCAGCTCAGCGTGCTGTTATGGGAGCGCGCAATGGATCCCGAACGCGGCGCCTGGGCACTACCCGGCGGTCAGCTCCGGCACGACGAGGACATGATCAGTTCAGTTCGGCGTCAACTCGCCGAGAAGGTCGACCTGCGCGAACTGGCACACCTGGAGCAGCTGGCGGTGTTCTCCGACCCGGCCCGGGTGCCGGGGGCGCGCACCATCGCATCGACCTTCCTCGGCCTGGTGCCCTCCCCCGCCACCCCCGAGTTACCACCGGACACCCGCTGGCACCCGGTGTCGAACCTTCCGCCGATGGCCTTCGACCACGGCACCATGGTCGAGAACGCCTGCGCCCGGCTGATCGCCAAGCTGTCGTACACCAATATCGGTTTCGCCTTGGCACCAAAGGAATTCGCGTTGTCCACGTTGCGAGACATCTACAGCGCGGCACTGGGCCACCCGGTCGACGTGACCAATCTGCAGCGTGTGCTCGAGCGTCGGCAGGTGATCACCAGGACCGGAACGACGGCGCGTTCCGGCCGCAGCGGCGGGCGGCCCGCGGCGCTGTACCGGTTCACCGAGGACAGGTATCGGGTGACCGACGAGTTCGCGGCGTTACGGCCACCCGGGTGAGTCGGACTGGATTCTTAGACGGTTCTTAAGTAACAATGCCCGGATGGACTTTGGCAGCTCCGCCCTATCGGACGCCGAGTGGATCGGCGCCGTCCCGCATGAGGCGCTCGACCGACGCGCCCGCCCGCAGCTGCCCGAGGACGATCCGTTCTACGTGGCCCCCGAGGGCTTCCAGCACGCCACCCCGGGCACCGTGCTGCGCAGCAGGGACGTCGAGCTGGCCTTCCTCGGCCTGATCCCGCAGCAGATCCGGGCGGTGCAGTTGCTCTACCGGACCACCGATATGAACGGCAGGCCTGAGGCCGCCGCCACGACGATCGTCGTCCCGGCAGAGCGTGGTCCCGAGCAGATCTGCCCGGTGGTCTCCTACCAGTGCGCGATCGACGCGATCACCTCGCGGTGCTTCCCGTCCTACGCCCTGCGCCGCCACGCCGTGGCGCCCGGCTCGGTGCCGCAGTTCGAGATGCTACTGGTGGCCGCCGCGATCGCCGAGGGCTGGGCGGTCTCGGTACCCGACCATGAGGGGGTCAACGGCAGCTGGGGCACGCCCTACGAGCCCGGGTACCGCATCCTGGACGGGTTGCGTGCGGCCATCGGCTCCGAACAGCTCGACCTCTCTCCCGAGGCGCCGATCGGCCTGTGGGGATACTCCGGCGGCGGACTTGCCAGCGCCTGGGCCGCCGAGATGAGCGGAACCTACGCCCCCGAGCTCAATATCGTCGGCGCGGTGCTCGGCTCCCCGGTCGGCGATCTGGGCCGCACGTTCCGCAAGCTCAACGGCACGTTCGCCGCGGCCCTTCCCGCGCTGGTGGTCGCCGCACTGGCCGACGTCTACCCCGGTCTGCAGCGGATCATCGCCGAACACACCAGCGAATACGGCCGTGACCTGCTGGACCGGTTGCACCACATGACGACGGTGGAAGCCATCGTGCGGTTCTGGCGCACGGATATGGGCGACCTGCTGGATCAACCGCTGGAACAGATCCTGTCCGCACCCGAGGTGCAGCACGTCTTCGACGACATCAAGCTCGGTGCCGCGGTGCCGACCCCGCCGGTGCTGATCATCCAGGCCGTGCACGACGAGATCATCTCGGTGGACGGTATCGACGAGCTCGCCGACACCTACTCATCCGGTGGCGCACATGTCACCTACCACCGGGACATGTTCAGCGAGCATCTGCTGTTGCACCCGATGTCTGCTCCCATGGCGTTGCGCTGGCTGTCCGACCGCTTCGCGGGCCGGCCGCTCGGCGCCAACCTGGCGCGCACCACATGGCCGACGCTGTTCAACCCGTCGACCTACCGCGGTATGGCGCGGTTGGCGGTCATCACGGCGAAGGTGCTGACCGGACGGCGTCTTCGCCGGCTGCCGCTGTCGGTCCTGGACCGCTGACCGGCGCGACCGGCGGGTAGATCCCGGGATAGCGCGCCGGCGGCCACGCGCCGAGATCGTCACGAGAGGCCGACACGGCCAGCAGCGCGTACGTCATCGCGGCCACCGCGGCGGGCAGCAAGACGGTCGCGGCCACCACCAGCGGACCATGCCCGAAGAACACCGCGGGCGCCTCCAACACGTAGTGGACGCGGTCGGTCTCGCTGACCGGAGCGGTGTTCACGTCGATGGTGCCGTAGCGCCAGTGGACCAGCACCGCACCGATTCCGGCCGCGACCCCCAGCGCGCCCGCCGACCCGGCCGCCAGCGCGACCAGCAGCACGGGACCGCGATGGGCCCGCCATTGCCAGACCGCCACGGCGGCGACGACGGCGACCACGCCCGCAAAGCCGACGAGCAGGAACGCCCCGAGGAACAGCTGGTCGGAGTCGTTGCCCAGGTAGGCCTTGACCCGGTCGCCGGACCGGGTCAGCGCGACGATGCCCCGGGCGGGCGGTGCCAGCCATGCCCACAACGCGCCGATCGGCACGCCGGTCGCCAGCAGTGCGAGGAAGACCCGCGACGCGGCCGTCCGCCGGCCGGTACGCGGCGGCGCCACCTGTTCGGCCACGATCATCGGCGCGCGTCGAGATCGATGGAGTCGACCGCACCGTGCCGCGAGCATTTTGCCCACCAGCCGGTGGGGCGCACCTGAACGATCATCCGGCGCCCACACGCTGCGCAGAACCGCGGCGGTTCCAGACCCAACGCGGCCGCGGTCGGGACGGCCGCGCCCGCCTCGTCGCCGAGCTCGACGCCGGTGTAGAGGTTGTAGACACCCGCGGCCACCGGTGCCGGCAGCGCCTGGGATTCGTCGATCATCACGTGTCAGTTCTACAGCGCGCCCTAGAGCGTCGCGTTGAGAGCCTTGATGGGCATCTGCAGATCGTCGAGCAGTTCCAGATCGGCCTCGGCGGGCCTGCCCAGTGTCGTGAGGTAGTTGCCGACGATCACGGCGTTGATGCCGCCCAGGATGCCCTGCTTGGCGCCGAGGTCACCGAGGGTGATCTCGCGTCCGCCGGCGAAGCGCAGCATGGTGCGGGGCAACGCCAGCCGGAACGCGGCGACGGCCTTGAGGGCCTCGGCGGCCGGCAGCACCTCAAGATCACCGAACGGCGTGCCCGGCCGCGGGTTGAGGAAGTTCAGCGGCACCTCGTGCGGATCCAGTTCGGCGAGGTTCGCGGCGAATTCGGCGCGCTGCTCCAGCGTCTCACCCATCCCGAGGATGCCGCCGCAGCAGACCTCCATACCGGCCTCGCGCACCATCCGCAGGGTGTCCCAGCGCTCTTCCCAGCTGTGGGTGGTCACCACATTGGTGAAGAAGGAGCGCGCGGTTTCCAGATTGTGGTTGTAGCGGTGTACGCCCATATCGGCCAGGCGTTGCACCTGCTCTTCGGTGAGCATGCCCAGCGAACAGGCGATCTGGATGTCGACCTCGTTGCGGATGGCCTCGATACCGGCGGCGACCTGGGCGAGCAGTCGCTCGTCGGGACCGCGCACGGCGGCCACGATGCAGAACTCGGTGGCCCCGGTCTTGGCGGTCTGCTTGGCCGCTTCCACCAGGCTTGGGATGTCCAGCCAGGCGCTGCGCACCGGGGAGGCGAACAGTCCGGACTGCGAACAGAAGTGGCAATCTTCGGGGCACCCGCCGGTCTTGAGGCTGATGATGCCCTCGACCTCGACGTCCGGACCGCACCACTTCATCCGGACCTCATGGGCCAGTTCGAGCAGATCGTCGAGTCGATCATCGGGCAGCTGCAGCACCTGCAGGGTCTGATCCTGGTCGAGACCGACTCCGCGATCGAGTACCTGCTCACGCGCCACAGCCAGAATGTCGGTCATCGGTGAACCTCCGTCGGGGATGCCTTGAACACCGTTCAAGCCTGAACGGTGTTCAGGTTAAGGTAAGGGGGTGCAGCTCCACAAACGGGATGTCGTCGACGCGGCGACAGCACTGCTGGACGACTTCGGTATCGCCGATCTGACGATGCGCAGGTTGGCCCGTGAGCTCAACGTCAGCCCCGGCGCGCTGTACTGGCATTTCGCCAACAAGCAGGAACTGCTCGGCGCCGTTGCCGACCGGATCCTGCAGCCCGCCCTGGAGCAGCCCACCAGCGGCACCTGGCGCGAGCAGCTGGACACGGCGTGCCGCCGGCTGCGCGACGCCCTGCTGTCGCATACCGACGGCGCCGAACTGGTGTCGGCGAGTTTCGCGGCCGGCCAGTCGGCGGCGATGGCGGAGATCGTCTCCTGGCTGAGCACCGCGGCAACCGAGGCCGGCGTGGCGGGGACGCATTCCGAACTCGCCGCCCGCACCGTCGTCTACTACGTGCTGGGATTCACCGTCGACGAACAGTCCCGGCTGCAGTGGGACGCCGCGGGTGCCGACCTTCCCGAAAGCCAGTCCGCGCTGGCCGGTGATGCCGGCCAGCGCTTCGGATTCGGCCTGACCCTGCTGATCGACGGGATGGCGGCCTACAAGTCCCTCAGCCGGTGATCGGCTGGACGATGCGGGCATTGCCGTCCCAGTGACGCAGGCCGGCGAACCCGCCCTCGATCTCCCGTCCCGCCGCGGCGATCTCGCACACCGCGGCCAGCTGCTCGGCCCCGACCCGACGGGCCACCGTCACGTGCGGTGTCCAGCTACCGGGACCGGTATGCCCTAACGCGCCGGAAGCCATGTGCGGCAAGCAGATTCGATGCACCTGTGCATGCAGGTCCAGCAGTTCGACGGAGGGCACCACCAGCAGCGCCACCGTATAGCGACCCTGACCGAACACCACCGGCGCGCCGAGCCGGCACGGCATCGGGAGGCGCGGGAGCGCCGCGACCAGATCGGGGTCGGCCGCGCGCGAGATGTCCTCGGCAACGGTCAGCGTCGTATGTGGTCGGTTGCTCGCGCCGGTGTGGTCGGCCTGACTGGGCAGGCCGGCATCCCGCAGCGCGGTCCAGATCCGGCGCACCGCGGCATCGCCGGCGTCGTCGAGGGTCAACTCCACCGAATGCACCACGCGCTAGGCCAATCCCGCGAGCCAGGGGCGGTCGAAGGACTGCGCGGCGATCGTCTCGAACTCCCGCGGAGTCACTCGCCCCGCGCCGGCGGGTAGCACCGCCCGGATCTTCCCGAGTTCTGCCAGCGCGGCCCGGTTCCCCTGCTCGGCGATACCGGGCTGCGACGGCCACGACCCGACGACCAGTCCGGCGCTGTCCAGCCCGTGCCCGGCGAGGGCTTCCAGGGTCAGCGCGGTGTGGTTGAGGGTGCCGAGGCCGGGCGCGACGACCACCAGCACCGGTGCGCCCAGCGCTCTGGCCAGATCGCGCAGCGTCACCCCGTCGGCACCCAGTTCGACAAGCAGACCGCCGGCGCCTTCCACGATGGTCAGCCGCCCGGGAGCATCGGCGGCCCGCACCGCGTCGAGCAGTTCCGGCGCGGTCGGCAGTGCCAGCCCGGCCCGGTCCGCCGCCGCGACCGGAGCCAGCGGTTCGGGATAACGCCAACCGCCGTGGAGCGCCGTGATGCCGGCGAGCCTGCCGACCTCGCCGAGGTCGTCGTCGCCGTCGACGGTTCCGGTCTGCACCGGTTTGCACACCGCCACATCGAGGCCGGCCAACCGCGCCGCGCACGCCAATCCCGCGGTCGTGACCGTCTTGCCGACCCCGGTGTCGGTGCCGGTGACCATGACGATGCTCATCTGTTCTCGCTCACCCGAGAACCTCGGTCAGCACATCACGGGCCAGCGCCATCTCCTCCGCGGTAAGGGCGGCCCTGGCCGTCAACCGCAATCGCGATGTCCCGGCAGGCACCGTCGGCGGACGGAAGCACCCGACCCGCACGCCACGATCCAGGCATGCCGCCGCCGCGGCGACGGCGACCTCGGGGTCACCGAGGATGACCGAGACGACGGCCGAGGTGGGTTCCTCGGCGACATCGCAGATCCGGGCCAACTCGGCCGCCCTGGCCAGCACCGCACCCGCCAGCTGCGGCTGCGCGACCAGCACCTGCAGCGCAGCGAGCGCCGCACCGACGGCGGCCGGGGCCAGCCCGGTGTCGAAGATGAAGGTGCGCGCGGTGTCGATGAGGTGGGCCCGCACGGCGGCCGGGCCGAGCACCGCGCCGCCCTGACTGCCGAGCGCCTTGGACAGCGTCGTGGTCATCACCACATCCGGCGCGCCGGCCAACCCGACTTCGTTCAGCAGACCTTGCCCGCCCGTACCGCGCACCCCGAGACCGTGCGCCTCATCGACCACCAGCAGCGCGCCGAATCGGCGGCACACCTCGTGCAGTTCGCGCAGCGGGGCCAACACCCCGTCGGTGCTGAACACCGACTCGGTGACCACGACGGCACGCTCCTCGGACCGGGCCGACAGCGCATCGGCGACCGCCGCGATATCGCGGTGCGGGGTCACCGCGATGCGGGCCCGCGACAGCCGGCACGCGTCGACGATCGAGGCATGGGTCAACGCGTCGGACACCAGCAGCGAGCCGGCACCGGTCAGCGATACCAGCGCCCCGATATTCGCGGCGTAGCCCGAGGAGAACACCAGGGCCGACTCGAATCCGGCGAAATCGGCGAGTGCGGCCTCGAACTGCTCATGCAGTTCGGTGTTACCGGTGACCAGGCGCGAGCCCCCGGCGCCGGCACCCCAGGTGCGCAGCGCCTGCACGCCGCCGGCCAGCACATCGGGGTGCTGGGACAGCCCGAGATAGTCGTTGGAGGCCAGATCGAGCTCGGTGCCGACGGGCGGGCGGGCCCGCAACGTGCGGCGCAGCCCCTGGGCGCGGCGGCGCTCCTCGACACCGGCCAGCCAGGCCAGTGGGGAAAGACCGGTGCGTGTCACTGGACGTCCTTTCGACACTTGAACACCGTTCAGGTTAATGCACGCGCGACCGCCACCATGCCCGCACCGATCTGACTCACCTCGTCGGGCGTACAGATGAAGGGCGGCATGGCGTAGACCAGCCTGCCGAACGGCCGCAACCACAAGCCGTGCTCCAGCGCGGTCTCGGTGGCCACCGCCATATCGACCGGTTCGGCCATCTCGATGACACCGATGCCACCGAGCACCCGCACATCGGCCACCGAGGCCAGCTCGCGCGCCGGTTCCAGACCGGTCCGCAGTCCCGCCTCGATTGCACCGACAGCGCCGCGCCAGTCCCCCTCCAGCAGCAGCTCGACGGCGGCCACCGACACCGCGCAGGCCAGGGCGTTGGCCATGAAGGTCGGTCCGTGCATCAACGCGCCCGGGTCTCCGTTGCTGATCGTCGTGGCGATCTCCGCGGTGCACAATGTCGCAGCCAAGGTGACATAACCGCCCGTCAACGCCTTGCCTACACACATGATGTCGGGGCTGACACCGGCGTGGTCGGCGGCGAACAACTCCCCGGTGCGGCCGAATCCGGTGGCGATCTCGTCGAAGATCAGCAGCACCTCGTTCTCGTCGCAGATCCGGCGCAGTTCGACCAGGTACCGCGGATCGTGGAAGCGCATCCCGCCGGCGCCCTGCACAACCGGTTCGACGATCACCGCGGCGAGCTCGTCGGCATGTTCGGTCAACTGTGCCTCGAACGCGGCGACATAGGAGGTATCGAACGGACCGGGCACCGCGGGCGCGAAGACCTGGCGGACCAGCACATCGCTCCAGATGGCGTGCATACCGCCCGCGGGATCGCACACGCTCATCGGAGTGAAGGTGTCACCGTGATACCCGCCCCGCCAGGTCATCAGCCGGTGCTTGCCGGGCCGGCCGCGGCTGCGCCAGTACTGCAGCGCCATCTTGACGGCCACCTCCACCGAGACCGAGCCCGAATCGCTGAAGAACACCGTCTCCAGCCCGACCGGGGTGATGTCGACGAGCAATCGGGCCAGCCGGGCGGCGGGCTCGTGGGTCAGACCGCCGAACATGACGTGGTTCATGGTGGCCAGTTGCGCACTCAGCGCCGCGTCCAGGCGGGGGTGTCCGTGCCCGTGCACCGCGGTCCACCACGAGCTCATCGCGTCCAGCGCGTCGATGCGGCGTCCGCGGTGATGTAGTTCGAGCCAGGCGCCGCGGGCGGCGGTCGCCACCACCGGCGGTAACGCCGCGGGGCCGATGGTGCTGTAGGGGTGCCAGATGTGCGCGGAGTCGATCGCGCCGATCTCGGCCGGCGTCAACGCGGGCATGGATCCGGACACTATCGCCTCGCCCGGCAGGTGTGACGCCGCGCCCGTGGCCTGAGGCACCCAGGATAATTGGGTAGATTGACTCCCCGACCATGATGACCCTCGCTCCAGCCCGACCTGCGCGTACCGACGGCCCGGTGACCACGACCGGTACCACGACCGGCACCCGCACCTCGGGCTTCTATCGGCATGACCTCGACGGACTTCGCGGTGTCGCCATCGCACTCGTCGCGGTGTTCCATGTCTGGTTCGGACGGGTCTCCGGCGGCGTGGACGTCTTCCTGGCGCTGTCGGGCTTCTTCTTCGGCGGACGACTGCTGCGCTCGGCACTGGACGAGGCGGCCGCCATCCGGCCGGTATCCGAGGTCATCCGGCTGGTGCGGCGGCTGTTGCCCGCGCTCATCGTCGTGCTTGCCGCCGCCGCGGTACTGACCATCCTGATCCAACCCGAGACACGCTGGGAGACGTTCGCCGACCAGAGCCTGGCGAGCCTCGGTTATTACCAGAACTGGGAACTGGCCAACACCGCGGCCGACTATCTGCGCGCGGGTGAGACCGTCAGCCCGCTGCAGCACATCTGGTCGATGTCGGTGCAGGGCCAGTTCTACATCGCCTTCCTCGCCCTGATCCTGGCGCTGGCCTATGCGTTGCGCGGCAGGCTGGGCAGGCATCTGCGCACCGTGTTCATCGTGGTGCTTGCCGCCGTCACCATCGCCTCGTTCGTGTACGCGATCCACGCCCACAACACCGACCAGGCCACCGCCTACTACGACAGCTTCGCCAGGGCGTGGGAGTTGACGCTCGGGGCGTTGGTCGGCGCCCTGGTCCCCTACGTGCGGTGGCCGATGTGGCTGCGGACCATCATCGCGACCGTTGCCCTGGCGGCCATCCTGTCCTGCGGTTGGCTCATCGACGGTGTGCGCGAGTTCCCCGGACCGTGGACGCTGGTACCGGTCGGGGCGACCGTGCTGTTCATCCTGTCGGCGGCCAATCGCGCCGCCGACCCGCGCACCGACGGCGCACTGCCGGCCCCGAACCGGCTGCTGGCGACCCGGCCGTTCGTCTGGCTGGGTTCGATCGCCTATTCGCTGTACTTGTGGCACTGGCCGCTGCTGATCTTTTGGCTGGCCTACAGCGGCAAGGAACATGTCGATTTCGTCGACGGCGCCGTGGTGCTGTTGGTCTCCGGTGTGCTGGCCTGGCTGACGATGCGCTATGTCGAAACCCCGCTGCGCTACCGGGCACCGGCCCGGTCGAGCGCCGCGGTGGTGATTCCGTGGCGCCGGCGACTGCGACGCCCGACCATCGTGCTGGGTTCCTTCGTCACGCTGCTGGGCGTCACGCTGACCGCGACATCGTTCACCTGGCGCGAGCACGTGACCGTCGAGCGCGCCAGCGGTAAGGAGCTGTCGGGACTGTCGGCCAGGGACTACCCCGGGGCGCGGGCACTGATCAACCATGCGAAGGTCCCCAAGCTCCCGATGCGCCCGACGGTGCTGGAGGCCAAGAACGATATCCCCGAATCGACGCCGGCCGGGTGCATCAGCGATTTCGACAATGTCGACGTCATCAACTGCACTTACGGGGACAAGGACGCCTCCCGCACGATCGCCCTGGCGGGTGGTTCACACGCCGAGCACTGGATCACCGCCCTCGACCTGCTGGGCCGGCTCCACGATTTCAAGGTCGTCACCTACCTGAAGATGGGCTGCCCGCTGACCACCGAGCAGAAGCCGCTGGTGATGGGTGACAACCGCCCCTACCCGAAGTGCCGGGAGTGGAACGAGAAGGTCATGCCCAAGCTGCTGGCCGACAAACCCGATTACGTCTTCACCACCTCCACCCGGCCGTGGAACATCAAACCCGGTGACGTGATGCCCAGCCAGTATCTCGGAATCTGGCAGGAGTTCCTGGACGCGGGTATCGACGTACTGGCCATGCGTGACACGCCGTGGCTGACACGTAACAACAAGCCCTATTTCCCGGCCGACTGCCTTGCCAGCGGCGGCGACGCCATCTCCTGCGGTATCGATCGGGCTGAGGTACTGTCCGACGTCAATCCCACCCTCGACTATGTGGATCGGTTCCCCAATCTCAAACCGCTCGATATGACCGACGCCGTGTGCCGACCGGAATTCTGCCGAGTAGTGGAGGGAAATGTGTTGGTCTATCACGACTCTCACCATCTGTCGACGACCTACGTGCGCTCCATGACCAACGAACTCGGTCGGCAGCTCGCGGCCGCGACCGGCTGGTGGTGACGTGGCCACGACGGTCTGGCCCGGTACGCCCTACCCCCTGGGCGCCACCTATGACGGTGCGGGAACCAACTTTTCGTTGTTCTCCGAGGTCGCAACGCTGGTCGAACTCTGCCTGATCGCCAAGGACGGCACCGAACAGCGGATTCCGCTCGACGAGGTCGACGGCTACGTCTGGCACGCCTATCTGCCGACGGTGAGTCCCGGCCAGCGCTACGGCTTCCGGGTGCACGGACCGTGGGATCCCACCGCCGGACAGCGTTGCGATCCGAGCAAACTGCTGCTCGATCCCTACGGTAAGGCGTTCTACGGCAACTTCACCTTCGGTCAGGCACTGTTCTCCTACGATCTGGAGTCCGACCATCCGGCCGTGACACCGGCCGACCCCGCGGTGGACTCCCTGGGTCACACCATGACCAGCGTGGTGATCAATCCGTTCTTCGACTGGGGATCGGACCGGGCACCCAAGACGCCCTACCACGAGACCGTCATCTACGAGGCCCACGTCAAGGGCCTGACCCAGTGCCATCCCGACATCCCCGAGGAGTTGCGCGGCACCTACGCCGGGCTGGCCCACCCGGCGATCATCGAACATCTCAAGGCGCTCAACGTGACCGCGATCGAACTGATGCCGGTGCACCAGTTCCTACACGACCATCGGCTGCTCGATCTCGGGCTGCGAAACTATTGGGGCTACAACACTTTCGGCTTCTTCGCACCCCATTCGGAGTACGCGTCCAACCGCCACGCGGGCGGCGCGGTCGCCGAGTTCAAGGCGATGGTGCGCTCCTTCCACGCCGCGGGTATCGAGGTGATCCTCGACGTGGTCTACAACCACACGGCCGAGGGCAACCACCTGGGGCCGACCCTGAACTTCCGCGGGATAGACAACGCCGCCTACTACCGGTTGCTCGACGGCGAAGAGCAGTTCTACAAGGACTTCACCGGCACCGGCAACAGCCTCAACGCAAGACATCCGCACACGCTGCAGCTGATCATGGACTCGCTGCGGTACTGGGTACTGGAGATGCACGTCGACGGTTTCCGTTTCGACCTGGCCTCCACGCTGGCGCGCGAGTTCTACGATGTGGACCGGCTTTCGGCGTTCTTCGATCTGGTGCAACAGGACCCGGTGATCAGTCAGGTCAAGCTGATCGCCGAACCATGGGATATCGGCGAGGGCGGGTACCAGGTCGGCAACTTCCCCGGTCTGTGGACCGAATGGAACGGTAAGTACCGCGATACGGTGCGCGATTATTGGCGCGGCGAGCCGGCCACCCTCGGCGAGTTCGCCTCCCGTCTGACCGGCTCCTCGGATCTCTACGAGCACACCGGGCGCCGCCCCGGCGCGAGCATCAACTTCGTCACCTGTCACGACGGGTTCACCCTTGCCGACCTGGTCTCCTACAACGAGAAGCACAACGAGGCCAACGGTGAGGACAACCGGGACGGCGAAAGCCACAACCGGTCCTGGAACTGCGGGGTGGAGGGACCGACCGACGATCCCGACATCATCGGCCTGCGGTCCCGGCAGATGCGCAACATGATCGCCACCCTGATGGTGTCCCAGGGCACTCCGATGATCAGCCACGGCGATGAGATCGGCCGAACCCAGGGCGGCAACAACAACGCCTACTGCCAGGACTCGCCGATTGCGTGGGTGGACTGGTCCAAACTCGACGAGAACGCCGAACTGCTGGAGTTCGCCCGCAAGGCGGTGGCCCTGCGCAAGAAGCACCCGGTGTTCCGGCGCCGCCGATTCCTGGCGGGCAACCCGATCCGCAGCGGTGAGCAGGTGCGCGATATCGCCTGGCTGACCCCGGCCGGTGCGGAGATGACGCCGCAGGACTGGGGATCGGGGTTCGGTAAGAGCATCGCGGTGTTCCTCAACGGTGACGCCATCCCAGAACCCAACGCGCGTGGTGAGCGGGTCCGCGACGATTCGTTCCTGCTGTGCTTCAACGCACACGACGAGGAGCTCGATTTCGTGCTGCCGCCCGATGATTACGCCGAAAAGTGGGTAACCGCCTTGGACACCGGCGACCCCGCCGGTGCCGTCGAGGTGACCATATCTGCCGGTGAGAAGATCTCGCTGCAGCCACGATCACTTCGGGTGCTCAAGAAAACGACCTAGGCGGTAACGGCTGATGGGTGTCCCGGTCTCCACATATCGACTCCAGATGCGCGGGGACGCGTTCACTTTCGCCGACGCACTCGCCCTGCTCGACTATCTGGACGAGTTGGGGGTCAGCCATCTGTACCTGTCCCCCATCCTGACCGCCGCAGAAGGGTCGACGCACGGCTACGACGTCACCGATCCCACCACCGTGTCGGCGGCCCTCGGCGGTCCCGACGCGCTGCGTGGCCTTTCGGAGGCGGCGCGCGAACGGGGGCTGGGCCTGATCGTCGATATCGTGCCCAACCACGTCGGTGTGGAGGATCCGCAGGCCAACCCGTGGTGGTGGGATGTGCTCACGCACGGTAGGGATTCGGCGTACGGGGCATTTTTCGACATCGACTGGGACCTGGCGGACGGGCGAATCGTGTTGCCGGTGCTTGGTTCTGACGACGACATAGCCGGGCTGGCGGTGGACGGCGACGTGCTGCGCCTCGGCGACCGGGCGTGGCCGATCGCGCCGGGCACCGGAGCCGGCACCGCCGAGCAGGTCTACGCACGCCAGCATTACACGCTGATCGGCTGGCGGAACAACGTGTGTGGGTACCGCCGTTTCTTCTCCATCACCTCGCTGGCAGGGCTGCGCCAGGAGGACCCCGAGGTGTTCGCCGCATCGCATGCCGAAGTGGCGCGCTGGTTCGCCGAGGGACTGGTCGACGGGCTGCGCATCGACCACCCCGACGGATTGACCGACCCCGCCGACTACCTCACGCGGCTACGTGAACTCGTGGGTCCCGACGCCTGGATCGTGATCGAGAAGATCCTGGCACCCGACGAGGCGCTGGACACGTCGCTGCCGGTCGACGGTGCCACCGGTTACGACGCGTTGCGCGAGGTGGGTGGCGTCTTCCTCGATCCTTCCGCCCAGTCCGACCTCGATGGGCTCTACGGCGGGACATCGGAATACGAGACCCAGATCGCCGAACTCAAGACGACCGCGGCCACCGTGACGCTGGCCAGCGAGCTGGCCCGCGTGCGCCGGACCATCGTCGCCGAGACCGGGACCGATCACCCACAGCTGCCCGAATCGATGACCGCATTGCTGACCCATATCGGCGTGTACCGGTTCGACTATCCCGCCCTTGCCGCGCTGGGCCCGGTGGCGATCGCCGAAACCATCTCCGTCCGTCCGGATCTCGCCGCCCCACTGCAGATCGTGGCCGCGGCGCTGGCCGGAGCCGGAGAATCGGCCAAACGCATCCAGCAGCTGTGCGGTGCCGTCACCGCCAAGGCCGTCGAAGACTGCCAGTTCTACCGGGATGCCCGATTGGTCACCCTCAACGAGGTCGGTGGCGAACCCGACCTGTTCGGTGTCAGCGCCGCCGAGTTCCATGCGCGCAACGCCACCAGGGCGGCGCTGTGGCCGCGCGCGATGGTGACCACCTCCACCCACGACACCAAGCGCAGCGAAGACGTCCGGGCACGCATCGGCGTGTTGTCCCAGGTGCCTGCGCTCTGGGCCGACCGGGTGGCACGCTGGTCCCAGGTGGTGATCGCACCCGATGCAGATACCGCACTGTTCCTGTGGCAGAACATCTTCGGCGTCTGGCCGGTGCATGGCGAGGTGACCGACGAGCTACGAACCCGTCTGCATGCCTATGCCGAGAAAGCGATCCGCGAAGCCGGTGTGCACACCACCTGGAACGACCCGGACACGGAGTTCGAATCGGCGGTACACGATTGGCTGGACGCGGTGCTCGACGGGCCGGTGGGCACGGAACTGACCGCTCTGGTCGGCCAGCTCCATCCGCACGCCCTCAACGACGCCATCGGCCAGAAGCTGCTCGCACTCACCGTGCCCGGCATTCCCGATGTCTACCAGGGCACCGAACTTCTCGACGACAGCCTGGTCGACCCGGACAACAGGCGGCCGGTCGACTACGCGGTTCGCCGCAAGGCGCTCGCCGATCTCGCCGACCCGAAGATCCGGATCGTCCATGCCGCGTTGCGATCACGCCGCGAACGGCCCGAAACCTTCCTGAGCGGCGGATACCGCCCACTACTGGCCGGCGGTCCGGCCGCCGATCACGTCCTCGCCTACGGCAGGGGCACCGACATCGTGGTGGCGGTCGGCAGATGGACCGCCCGACTCGAGGACACCGGTTGGGGTGAGACGACTGTGACGCTGCCCGAGGGCACTTGGACCGACCGCTTGACCGGTCGTACGTTCGACGGCGCGACCGCTGCCGCCGACCTGTTCGCCGAGCTGCCCGGTGTGCTGCTGGAGCGTGTGTGATGGCGACATTCGACGTATGGGCACCTCGCCCTGACCGGGTGACCTTGGAGCTCGACGGGGCGCGGTACCCGATGCAGCGCGACGAGGCCAACTGGTGGCATGTCGACGTCGACGCCCGTCCGGACAGTCGGTACGGATTCGTGCTCGATGACGACGACACGGTGCTGCCCGACCCGCGCTCACCGCGGCAACCCGATGGGGTGCACGGATCCTCGCAGCGCTGGCAGCCGCCCACTGCGCCGGCACCGTGGGCGGGCCGCTCGGTCGAGGGTGCCACCATCTACGAACTGCACATCGGGACCTTCACCCCGGCCGGCACCCTCGACGCGGCCACCGAGAAGCTGGATCACCTGGTCGATCTGGGTGTCGACTTCGTGGAACTGATGCCCGTCAACGCGTTCAGCGGCAGCCACGGCTGGGGTTATGACGGTGTGCTCTGGTACGCCGTCCACGAACCCTACGGCGGACCGGACGCACTGCTGCGCTTCGTCGACGCCTGCCATGCCCGCGGTCTCGGTGTGCTGATCGACGCCGTGTTCAACCACCTCGGACCGTCCGGGAACTACCTGCCGCGCTTCGGCCCGTACCTGTCCAGCGGCAGCAATCCGTGGGGCGAGTCGATCAACATCGCCGACGACGGTGCCGACGAGGTGCGCCGCTACATCATCGACTGCGCGCTGCGCTGGATGCGCGATTTCGGCGCCGATGGTCTGCGCCTGGACGCCGTTCATGCGCTGGTGGACACCACGGCCATCCACATCCTGGAGGAGCTCTCGGCCGAAACCGAGAAGCTGGCAACGCACTTGGGGCGGCCGCTGGCGCTGATCGCCGAGAGCGACATGAACGATCCGCGGACCATCACACCACGTGATCAGGGTGGGCTCGGGATGACGGCCCAATGGGACGACGATATCCACCACGCCATCCACACCGCGGTCTCCGGCGAACGGCAGGGCTACTACGCCGATTTCGGCTCCCTGCAGACGCTGGCGCAGACACTGGCCCACGGCTTCTTCCATGCGGGCACCTATTCGTCGTTCCGCGGCCGGCGGCACGGCCGTCCGCTGGACATCGCCACGGTCCCCGCGACGCGACTGGTGGCCTACACGCTGACCCACGATCAGGTCGGCAACCGGGCGGTCGGCGATCGGCCCTCACAGAATCTGACGCCCGGGCAGCTCGCGGTCAAGGCCGCGCTCGCGTTGGGATCGCCGTACACCGCCATGCTGTTCATGGGCGAGGAATGGGGTGCCGGCAGCCCGTTCCAATTCTTCAGTTCCCATCCCGAACCGGAATTGGCCCGCGCCACCGCCGAGGGCCGCAAGGCCGAATTCGCCGCGCACGGGTGGGATGCCGACGAGATCCCCGACCCGCAGGACCCGGCCACCTTCGAACGGTCCAAGCTGAACTGGGACGAGGTCGACCAGGGTGTGCACGCCCGCCTGCGCGAGACGTATCGCGGACTGATCGCGCTGCGACGCAACGAGCCCGACTTCGCCGATCCGTGGTTGACCCGGCTGCGCATCGACTACGACGAGTCGGCACGCTGGATCGTCATGTATCGCGGCACCTTCGCGGTGATCTGCAACCTCGGCGAGGCGGCGGTCACCGTGCCGGTCGACGGTGAGGTGGTGCTGGCCTGGGAACCGCCCTCCTCTTCCGGCGACGGTGGCACCGAGATCCCCGCGCAGTCGTTCGCGGTCTTGCGGGGAGCCCGCGCTACTCAGGTCAGGTAGCGATACGTCGGGGAACCCGGCTCGAGCAGTTCGACATGAGCATCGGAGGCCTCCATGCGGGCACGAAGGCCGTCCAGGTCACTTGCCGAGCCCATCTCGATGCCGACAAGGGCCTCGCCCGTCTCCCGGTTGTTGCGCTTGACGTACTCGAAGAGGGTGATGTCGTCATTGGGCCCGAGCACCGTGTCCAGGAAGCCGCGCAGCGCCCCGGGCTCCTGCGGGAAGTCGACCAGGAAGTAGTGCTTGAGCCCGCGGTGCACCAGGGAGCGTTCCAGGATCTCGCCGTAGCGCGACACATCGTTGTTACCGCCGGAGATGATGCACACCACCGTCGATCCGGGGGTGATGTCGGCCTCCAGCAGCGCGGCCACCGACAGCGCGCCCGCGGGCTCGGCGATGATGCCCTCGTTCTGGTACAGATCGAGCATCGTCGAGCAGACCGCGCCCTCGTCGACCGCGGTGACCGACACCATGTCACCGGCGGCTGCCAAGGCGGCGTAGGTGTGCGTGCCCGCCCGGGCCACCGCCGCCCCGTCGACGAATTGATCGACATGCTCCAGCGTCACCGGTGCGCCCGCCGCCAGCGCGGCCAGCATCGAGGCGGCCCCGGCCGGTTCGGCACCGAGCACCGCGGTGCCGGTGGTGCGCTCGGCCAGATAGGTGGTGATCCCGGCGATGCATCCGCCGCCGCCGATGGGGACGATCACCAGGTCTGGTTCACCGGGCAGCTGGTCGAGCAGTTCGACGGCGATGGTGCCCTGGCCGGCCATGGTGCGCGGGTCATCGTAGGGCGGTACCAGCGTGGCTCCGGTGCGGGCCACATCATCGAGGGCGGCCTGGGCGGCCATGTCGTAGGTCTTGCCGCCGACGATCAGCTCGATGAACTCACCACCGTGATAACGGATGCGGTCCCGCTTCTGCTTGGGCGTCTTGGCAGGCACGTAGACGCGTCCGTGCACGCCCATCGACCGGCACGCCAACGCGAAGCCCTGAGCATGGTTGCCCGCCGAGGAACACACCACCCCGGCGGCCAGCTCGTCGGGCGTCAGCTGCATCAACATGTTGTAGGCGCCGCGCAGCTTGTAGGAGCGGACCGCCTGCAGATCCTCGCGCTTGAGATAGACCTGCGCACCGGTGATCTGGGACAGCCGATCACTGAACTGCAGCGGGCTCACCGTGACCACACCCGAAATTCGCTCGGCAGCCTCGTCCACATCGGTGGCGGTCAGCGGCGAGGTGCTCTGGTTCAGATCGGTGGACACCCCGACAATGGTGCCACCACCTGGGCCGTCCGTGAAAATTGACCACCGGGCGTGACACGCCCAATACAGAGTTTCGGTTGCCCGAACTCTGGGTTGCGAGTTATCGTGGTGAGGTGACGACCCAGACCGAATTCGCCATCGCCGGGGTGCCCTGGCCGATGCACAAGCTGCTCGCGTTGATCGTGGGCGTGCTGGTCCTGGCATCGGTCGGCATGACGACCGCGAGCATGGGCACCGCCGTCCTCACCGCTGCCGGTATCGCCACCGTGATCTGGGTGGCCGGCGGCATGACGGCGCGCCGCTAGGTATCGCGCTACGCCGGTTGCAGATCGATGCCGCACGCGCAGGCGTCGATCGACGGGCATTGGCATTCCATCCCCCGACGGATGGTTTCCTTGGCGCGTAGCAACGAGGCGATGGTGACGTCGATCTCGGCCAGCTTCGCCTGGGCCAAAGCCCGCGAGGCGGGTCGGCCCGGCGCATCGTCTCCGATCAGCACCGCAATGTCCTCGAGTGCAAAGCCCGCCGTCTTGCATGCGCGAATGATCTCCAGTCGAACCAGCACCGCCTCCTTGTAACGACGTTGGCCGCCGACCCGGTTCGGGGCGGGCAACAAACCGATCTGCTCGTAGTACCGCAGGGTGGTCTGGGCGATCCCGGTGCGACGCGACACCTCGCCGATGGTCAGCACTCCCGTCATCATCACCGCCCCTCTCGACGCACACCGCTTGACTTGAAGCCAACTCTAAGTTGTTCACTGGCGTCATGCCAAAAACAGACACCGACCTGACCGCCCTCAGCCGCTCCCGGTACGCCATGCTGCGCACGTACCGCCGCGATGGTAGGTGCGTCGATACGCCGATGTGGTTCGCTTTGGACGGGCGAACCATGCTGCTGCGCACCAAGATCGGCCCCAAGACCCGTCGACTGCAGGCACATTCCGACGTCGAGGTGGCGATCTGCGATCACCGCGGCGAACGGGTGGGCACCTTCCGTCCCGGCCGGGCCCGGTTGCTCACCGGCGAGGCGGCCGAGCAGGCCAACACCGCGCTACACCGCCGCTACGGGTGGCAGTACAACATCCTGCCGATGGTGACGATCCCCGGTGTCACCAGCGTGCACCGCGACCTCCCGCTGCGCGAAAAGCTGCGCCGGGCAACGCATCGCACGCTGTGGCCCGACAGCGCGATGGTGGCCATCGAACTGTAGAACCGATCGGGGGCGCCGTGGGCGGACCTCAGCCGCCCAGACAACCGGGGCCGAGCAGCGCCTTCAGATCACCCATCAACGCCGAGGACGGGGTGACCCGCAGCGACTGGTCGAGCTCCAGGGTGGTGATCCGTTCACCGCTGATAAGCCGCAGATGCACCTGCGAGGTGCCGGGGTGCCGCGCGAGCACCTGCTTGAGCGCGGTCACCTTGTCCACCGTGCACTGCCGCGTCGGCAGGCTCACCGCAACCGGCCGGTCACCCTGGGCATTCGAGAAGTCCGGCACCACAAGGTCGTTGGCGATCAGCGAGATCCGGTCGTCACGGATGGCCACCTTCGCACCGACGATGACCACCGCGTCATCGGCGATATCGGCACCGAACGCCGAATAGGTCTGCGGGAAGAACAGCACCTCGATACCGCCGGTCAGGTCCTCCACCTGCGCCGAGGCCCACGGCAGACCGTTCTTGTTGACCCGGCGGTTCACCGAGGCGAGGATTCCGCCGATGCGCACCTGGGTGTCGTTGGCGATATCGCCTTCCAGGATCGACGGGATCTGGGTGTCGACATGCGCGGCGAGCAGGTGGGCGACACCGTCGAGGGGATGGCCGGACACGTAGAGACCCAACATCTCTCGTTCCAATGCCAGCTTGTGCTTGTCCTCCCACTCACCCTCGGGCACCGGGATGGTGAACACCGACTCCATCCCGGTGTCGGCGTCCCCGCCGCCGAACAGATCGAACTGGCCGATGGCCTCGGCCTTCTTGGTACCGAGCACCGAATCCACCGCATCGGCGTGCACCAGGAACAGGCCCTTGCGGGGATGCCCCAGCGAGTCGAAGGCGCCCGCCTTGATCAGGGACTCGGTCACCTTCTTGTTGCATGCCGTTATGTCGATCTTGTTCAGATAATCCGAGAAGTCGGTGTACTTCCCTTTTTCATTGCGGCCGTTGATGATCGACTGGACCACGTTGGCGCCGACATTGCGCACCCCGCCGAGGCCGTAGCGGATATCGTCGCCGACCGAGGCGAAGTTGTGCACGGATTCGTTGACGTCGGGCGGCAGCACGGTGATGCCGAGCCGGCGGCAGTCCGACAGGTAGATGGCGGCCTTGTCCTTGTCGTCACCGACCGAGGTCAGCAGACCTGCCATGTACTCGGCCTGGTAGTTGGCCTTGAGATAGGCAGTCCAGAACGACACCAGCCCGTAACCGGCGGCGTGCGACTTGTTGAACGCGTACCCGGCGAACGGCAGGATGGTGTCCCACAGCGCCTTCACCGCGGCCTCGGAGAACCCGTTGGCCGTCATGCCCTCCTTGAAGCCCTTGTACTCGGCCTCGAGCACCTCGAGCTTCTTCTTGCCCATGGCTTTTCGCAGCGCATCGGCCTTGCCCATGGTGTAGGACGCGACCTTCTGGGCGATGAACATGATCTGCTCTTGGTAGACGATCAGGCCATAGGTCTCGGCCAGGATCTCCTTGAGCGGCTCTTCGAGCTCTGGATGGATCGGCTTGATCGGCTGGCGACCGTTCTTCCGGTCGGCGTAGTCGTTGTGCGCGTTCATGCCCATCGGGCCCGGCCGGTACAGCGCCAGCACGGCCACGATGTCGTTGAATCCGGTCGGCTGCATACGGCGCAGCAGGTCACGCATCGGCCCGCCGTCGAGCTGGAACACCCCGAGGGTGTCACCGCGGGACAGCAGCTCATAGGTCGCCGGATCATCGAGCGGGAGATGATCCATGTCCAGATCGATACCGCGGTTGGCCTTGATGTTCTCCAGCGCGTCACCGATGACGGTGAGGTTGCGCAGACCGAGGAAGTCCATCTTCAGCAGGCCGATGGACTCACACGAGGGGTAATCCCAGCCGGTGATGATGGCGCCGTCCTGCGGGCGCTTCCACAGCGGGATCGCGTCGACGAGGGGTTCGGAGCTCATGATCACCGCGCAGGCGTGCACGCCGGCGTTGCGGACCAGACCCTCCAGGCCGCGGGCGGTCTCGTAGATGGTGCGCACATCGGGATCGGTGTCGATGAGCCCCCGTACCTCGGCGGCCTCCTTGTACCGCTCGTGCTTGGGGTCGGTGATACCCGACAGCGGGATGTCCTTGGCCATGATCGGCGGCGGCAGCGCCTTGGTGATGCGGTCGGCGATGGCGAAACCGGGCTGGCCGTAGTTGACCCGAGCCGAGTCCTTCAGCGCGGCCTTGGTCTTGATGGTGCCGAAGGTGATGACCTGCGCGACCCGGTCGCTACCCCACTTTTCGCTGGCGTAGCGCACCATCTCACCGCGGCGGCGGTCGTCGAAGTCGATATCGATATCGGGTGCCGACGGACGCTCGGGGTTGAGGAACCGCTCGAAGAGCAGGCCGTGCGGGATCGGGTCGATGTTCGTGATGCCCATGGCGTAGGCCACCAGCGAACCGGCCGCCGACCCACGGCCGGGCCCGACCCGGATGTTGACCGAGCGGGCGTAGTTGATCAGGTCGGCGACGATCAGGAAGTACGCCGGGAAGCCCTTGTCACAGATGACCTTGATCTCGTAGTCGGCGCGGTCGATGTACTCCTGGGGAACCTGCGCACCCGGGAACCGTCGCTCCGCCAGCCCGGTCATCACCTCGTGGGTCAGCCAGGACTGCTGATCGTGGCCGTCGGGAACCGGGAAGACCGGCATCCGGTCACGGGGGGTCCACACATCGGCGTAGGACTGCACGCGCTCGCCGATCAGCAGGGTCGAATCGCAGGCACCGGGCACCTGCGGATCCCACAGCGCCCGCATGTCCGCGGCCGACTTCAGGTAGTAGCCGTCACCGTCGAACTTGAACCGGGTGGGATCCGACAGCGTCTTGCCGGTCTGCACGCACAGCAGCGCCTCGTGGGTTTGCGAGGCCTCGCGGGTGACGTAGTGGCAGTCGTTGGTGGCCAACGGCGGGATGCCGAGCTTGCGGCCCACCTCGAGCAGCCCGTCGCGGACCCGGCGCTCGATCTCGATGCCGTGGTCCATCAGCTCCAGGAAGAAATTCTCCTTACCGAAGATGTCCTGCCATTTGGCGGCGGCTTCCAGCGCCTCGTCGACGTGCCCGAGCCGCAACCGGGTCTGCACCTCACCGGAGGGGCACCCGGTCGTGGCGATGATGCCCTCGGCGTGCTCGGCGATCAGCTCGGCGTCCATCCGCGACCACTTGCCCAGCTGGCCCTCGAACGAGGCCAGCGAGGACAGCTTGAACAGGTTGCGCAGACCGGTCGCATTCTCGGCGACCATCGTCATGTGGGTGTAGGCACCACTACCGGAGACGTCGTCACCCTTCTGGCTGCGATCACCCCACTGCACGCGCTTGGTATCGAATCGAGAAGCGGGGGCGATGTAGGCCTCGATACCGATGATCGGCTTGATCCCGGCATCGGTGGCGACGTTGTAGAACTCGCTGGCCCCGAACATGTTGCCGTGGTCGGTCATTCCGATGGCCGGCATCTCGAGGCGTTGCGCCTCGGCGATCATCGGCTTGACCTTGGCCGCGCCGTCGAGCATCGAGTATTCGGTGTGGTTATGCAGATGCACGAACGAGGAGCCCATAGGACGACGATTCTATGGGTGCCGACCGACATCCCCGGGCGTGTCGCGGGGACGTGTCCGGCACACCCGCGCCCAGCTGCGGCGCGACCGGCCTTCTCGCCCGGCAACGACCCCCGGCCGCCGGTTGTATCGTGGGATTTTGTGATCGAGCTCAACGGTGTCGCCAAGACGTTCGGCGGCGGCATCACCGCTCTGCGGGACGTGAGCTTCGCGGTCCCCACCGGTTCGGTCTGCGCCCTGCTCGGCCACAACGGCGCCGGGAAGACCACCGCCGTCAACATCCTCTCGACGCTGGTACGGCCGTCGGCGGGGTCGGCGACGGTGGCCGGGTACGACGTGGTCGCCGACGCCGCGCAGGTGCGCCGCGCGATCGGGGTCACCGGCCAGGACGCCGCACTGGACCTGCGTCTGACCGGAAGGGAGAACCTGGTGCTCTTCGCCCGCCTGCGCGGGCTTTCCAAGAGCCGGGCCCGCGCCAGGGCCGACGAGCTGATCACCAGGTTCGACATGCGCGGGGCCGCCGACCGGCAGGTGAGCGGATACTCCGGCGGCATGCGCCGCCGGATCGACATCGCCGTGTCGCTGGTGGTGTCGCCCACGGTGCTGTTCCTCGACGAGCCGACGACCGGTCTGGACCCGCGCAGTCGCCGAGACGTGTGGGATCTGGTGTCGGAAATGTCCGCACAGGACATCACCGTTCTGCTGACCACCCAATATCTCGAGGAGGCCGACGTGCTCAGCGACTCCGTCGTGATCCTCGACTCGGGCCGCGTGGTGGCCAGCGGCACGGCCGACGAACTCAAGCGCCGGGCCGGGCCGGGCTACTGCCAGATGACGGCGATGCACGCCGAGGACCTGCCGCGGATCGCCGCGGCGCTCAGCGACTTCGACGAGGTCGAGGTGGACGCCAAGGCCATGCGCGTCTCGGTGCCCGCTCCCCGTGGCACCGCCACGCTGTCGGAGGTGTTCCGCAGGCTGGAGGACATCGGCGTCGAACTGCTCGACATCTCGTTGCGGCGCCCGACGCTCGACGAGGTGTTCCTGCACCTGACCGCCCCCTCCGCCGCGTCGTGAGCGCGCCGGTCATCCTGACCGCGCGGTTGATGCGACGCAATCGGGTGGATCTGGCCTTCGCCATCGTCGCTCCCCTGGTCGGCATCATCGGCCTGGTGTTCCTGTTGCAGGACGTCATCGTGACCGACGGGATGACCTACGCGCAGTACGTACTCCCGGCGGTCGTGGTGCAGGCGATGTTCTTCGGAGCGTTGACCACCACCGACCGCGCCGCGGCGGACAACGCCGACGGGATGAGCAGGCGGCTGCAGACGCTGCCGATCTCACGCTTGGCTCCGCTGACGGCACGCATGTACTACTGCCTTGTCCGCGGCCTACTGGCAATCATGGCCTCGACGCTGGGCGCACTGTTGTTCGGTTTCCGGTTTACCGGCGGAATCGGTTATGCCACAGCATTTTTCGGACTCGCCCTGGTGTTGACCCTGGCGCTGTCGCTGGGCGCCGATGCCGTGGGTGCGCGCGCCAAGCGCAGCGAGGTCGCCGGCCAGCTACTGCTGATCCCCCAGTTACTGCTGGTGCTGTTGTCGACCGGATTGGCGCCGACGGAGTCCTTCCCCACCGCCCTGCAACCGTTCGTCTCCAGCCAACCGGTCTCCCAGATCACCGAGGCCCTGCGCGATTTCACCGACGGCCGGGTCGATGCGCCCAACGCATGGGCCAGCGTGGGCTGGTGCCTCCTGTTCCTCGGCCTTTTCGGCTACGCCGCCCTGCGAGAACAGCGGCGAACCCGATGACCCGCCCGCAGGCGCAGCCACCGCGTCGTGGCGCCGCGCGAGAGGTGGCCGACGAGGTCTGGATCTTCGCCGTCAGGTTGCTCGTGCAGTGGTGCCGGTATCCCACGGTGCCACTGCAGGCGCTGATGTTCCCCGCGGTTCTGCTGCTCACCTACAGCGTGCTGGTGGGCAAGTCGATGACCAGGATCACCGGCAACAGCGGACTCGACCTGCTCATCCCGGTGTGCGCGCTGGTCGGTGCGATGTCGGGGTCGGCGGCGTCGGGGTCGATGATGTCCCATGACCGCGAGAACGGGTTGCTCACCCGCCTGTGGATCATGCCGGTGCGCCGCGGCAGCGCCCTTGCCGGCATCGTGCTGGCCGAGGCCCTTCGCACCGTGCTGGGCACTGTGCTGGTCGCCGCGATCGGCTACGGTCTCGGGTTCCGCTTCCACGGCAACATCGTCGCGCTGGCGGGCTATCTGGTCATCCCCAGCGTGATCGTGGCGGTCTACACGCTGATCGTCATCATCCTGGGTCTACGCGGTGAGGGCCGCACCATCTTGGCCTGGTTCGGCACCGTGAGCGTCGGACTGGCTTTCGCCGCCGTCGTCCCGGTCGACAAGACCCCGGCAACGCTGCGCCCGTTGGCCGAGTACCAACCCGTCGCCGCGGCGGTCGAGACGATGCGACTGCTGTCGGTGGGCGATGCGAACATCGGACTACCGCTGGCCGTCACCGCGGTCTGGGTCATCCTGCTCGGGAGCATCTTCGGTCCCGCGGCGGTGCGCGGTTACCGGCGGGCGGCCGAGTCCGGGCCCGTCGGCGGCTGAGCCATCCGGGTAGTCGGCGCGCCGTCCCGCCACGATCATCCAGACCAGCGTCGCGACGGCGGCGACGAGGTAGACCAGTCCCGCCCACGCCAGATACCACGGCTGGCTGATGTCGTGGATGCTGGACTGCGCCGAGGACAGCAGGGTCGGGACGCTGAGGACCATCAGGGCGAACCACACACAACCCAGCAGGCGGGCACCGGGTTTCGCGCGCCACGGCCCATGGAACAACCAGATCATCAGGGGCACCACCCGCACCCAGTGGTGGGTCCAGGCCACCGGCGAGGCCACCAGCCCGAAGATCTGGATCACCAGCAGCG
Source organism: Mycobacterium sp. VKM Ac-1816D (assembly GCF_000416385.1). Classification (NCBI taxonomy): domain Bacteria; kingdom Bacillati; phylum Actinomycetota; class Actinomycetes; order Mycobacteriales; family Mycobacteriaceae; genus Mycobacterium; species Mycobacterium sp. VKM Ac-1816D. Next base: position 101,444 of record NZ_AOHQ01000139.1, on the reverse strand, counting down.
AAGCCAACCGGTCGCGTGCACCGCCCACCGATCCGAGCGCCCGCCACGCCAACACCGAGATCAGCGCGGTGACCAGCAAGGCACCGATCAGCAGCGCACCGGTCCCCACATCGTGGCCCACGATTCGGGACAGGCCGCCGCGCCAGGACTGATTCCAGACCGACCCGACGGGAAGATCATGGCCGGCCTCGCTCATGCGCCCGGGAAAGTAGCGTCGTGTCTCGTCGGGCAGCAGCAGATAACCGATGCCGACGGTCGCGAAGAACACCACCGCGGAGAAGAGGGCGGTACCCCAGCGGCGGACCCCCACAAAGTACAACCCGGTGATGGCCGGGGTCAGTTTGATGCCCGCCGTCACGCCGATCAGTAGGCCGGACACCCACCAGCGCGTGCTGTAGGCGGCGTAGAGCACCGCGAGCATGAGAAAGATGCCGATCTGTCCGACCTGGATGCTGCCGCCGGGCGGCTCCATCCAGATCGCGACCGCGGTCCACAGCATGGCGATCCGCCGGCTCCCGCCACCGACGAAACGCTGGCTCAGTCGTACGGTGGCATAGACCGCACCCACCAGGGCCAGCTGCCACAAAAGCGCCGTGAGGCCGAAGGGCAGCAGGTGCAGCGGATAGAACAGGATCGCCGCGAACGGTGGATAGGTGAACGGAAGCTGCTCGTTCTTCAGCGGATCGGTATAGAAGAACTCGTAGAGCGTGCCCGGATTGTTCAGCGCGGCGCCGCCGAGAACGTAGATGCGCAAATCGAAGAAGGCGTCGCCCTCGACGAGGTAATACCCCATCGTCGACGCCACCCGCAGGACCACACTGAGCGCGAAAATTGCCGGAGCCAGCGCTTTTAGACGCGCGAACCGATCTCGCGCCGACGGAACAGAATCCGTACTCACCAGGGCGACTATAAGGCACCGCGACCGGCTCACGCTCGGGTGCACGGGTGCCATCGCGCGGGTGGCTGATCGGCCCGGCTGTCGTAGCGGGTCCGAGTACCGGGTCCGAGCGGTCCACGAGACGACCGATGCCCCGAATTCGCTACGAAATCCGGTGAATCGCCGCAATGGCGCACTCCGATGCGCTTGTATGACAGCGATGACGTCGTTAGGTTGACGCTGCGACAGGGCGGTTTTCGGGGTTGAATTCAGCCAGGGCCGCATTCTCGGTGTCAGTCACAGACCGACGAAAATCGATGATTGGAGTGCTGTGAAGCGTTTGGGGGAACGCGCGATAACGCTGGCGCCGTGGTTGCTGGTCGTCAGCATCGCCATCCGGTCGATCGGTACCACCAACATCCCGGACATGTTCGTCGATTTGCGTGTGTACATCGCCGGCGGGGCCGCGCTGGACCACCCCGGCACGCTGTACCAGCTCAGTTACACCGATTTGCTGGGCGAGCAGTTGCCGTTCATCTATCCGCCGTTCGCGGCCATGCTCTTCTACCCGCTGCAATGGCTTCCGTTCTTCGTTGTTGCCTGGCTGTGGCAGTTCGCGACCATTGCATGCCTGTACGGAATCGTGCGAATAAGTCAACGAATGATCGGCAGGGGCGGACACCGGGTTGCCATGCTGTGGACCGCCGCAGCAATCTGGTTGGAGCCGATTCGCCTGCTGCTCAACTACTCCCAGGTCGGAGTGTTCCTCACCTTCGCGGCGTTGTACGCGGCGTACACATCGAGATCATGGCTGGCGGGTTTGCTGGTCGGCCTTGCCGCGGGAGTCAAGATCACCCCGGCGATCACGGGTCTGTACTTCCTGGCGATGCGGCGATGGGCGGCCGCGGCCTTTGCCGTCGCCGCGTTCTTCGCCACCGTCGGCATCACCGCGCTGATCGCGCCGGGTGAAACGCGGGAGTTCTTCGTCGCGCTGTTCCGTCGGGTTCCGGTTTCCACGGGGACCAGCAACAACCAGTCGTGGCTGGGCACCGTGTCGCGGATTGTCGGGTACGACGCCGGGCACACGGTGCTGGTACCCCTGGCCATCGCCGCCACCGCCGTGCTTTCGATATGTGCCTGGCGAGCGCTCGGTAAGACGGGAAACCGTGACGTCCTCGGGTCGCTGCTGGTGGTCCAACTGTTCGGGCTGATGGCCTCGCCCATCTCGTGGACCCACCACTGGGTCTGGTTGATCCCGCTGATGATCTGGCTGATCAACGGCCCATGGCGCGACCAGCCGGGGGCCCGTGTCCTCGGCTGGGTGTGGTTCGCGGTGTTGCTGATCGGGATACCGTCTGCCCTGTCGCTGTTGCAGTCCAGCGTGTGGACCTTCTCGCGCCCGTGGTATCTCGCGTGGGGTGCCGCCGTGTACGTCCCGATGACGCTGGCGACACTGGGCTGGATGATCTTCGCCGGTCGGCGGATCACTCGCCGGACGCCACACCAGTGCGATGGTCCCGTCGCACTGGATATCGACGCCGAGGTATCGGCCGATCGTGTGGTCCAGGTGCCGGTCGACCCGCAGCCGGTGGGCCGGGCCGTCAGCTCAGCGGTGCCTCAGACCAGGTAGTTCCATCCGCACTTGATCCACCATTCCTTGTCCAGGCAGAGCCTGCCGTCGATCACCGTTTTGTTCCGCACGATCGCGCTGAGATCGGACGGGTTGATGGCGACGAATTCCGACCACTCCGTCAGCACCATGACCAGGTCGGCGTTCTCGCAGGCGTCGTCGACCGATGCCGCATAGGACAGCGTCGGGAACACCGCACGGGCGTTCTCGATCGCCTTGGGGTCATACACCGTCACCGATGCGCCCTGCAGTTGGAGCTGGCCGGCCACGTTGAGGGCGGGTGAGTCGCGGACATCGTCGGAATCCGGTTTGAAGGCAGCACCGAGGATGGCGATGTTGGCGCTCTGCAACCCGACCGGACAGGCCTTACGGGCCACCTCCACCATCCGGGTGCGGCGGCGCATGTTGACGTTGTCGACCTCGCGAAGGAAGGTCAGCGCCTCCGAGGCACCCAGTTCACCGGCGCGGGCCATGAACGCCCGGATATCCTTGGGCAGGCAGCCGCCGCCGAAGCCGATACCGGCGTTGAGGAAGCGGCGGCCGATGCGCGCGTCGTAGCCGATCGCATCGGCGACGGCGGCCACATCGGCACCGACCGCGTCGCAGACCTCGGCGATCGCATTGATGAACGAGATCTTCGTCGCCAGAAAGGCATTGGCGGAAACCTTGACCAGCTCCGCGGTCTCCGGATCGGTGAGGATGAACGGGGTCTGACGCTCCAGGATCTGCGCGTACACCTCGCGGGTCACCGCTTCGGCACGGCCGCCACCGTGGCAACCCAGGACCACCCGGTCGGGTGTGATGGTGTCCTGTACGGCGTAGCCCTCGCGCAGGAATTCCGGATTCCAGGCGATCTCCACGGTGACGCCATCGGCCAATTCCGTTGCGCGCGTTGTCAAATTCGCACACGTGCCGACGGGCACCGTGGACTTACCCAGCACGACCACATCGCGGCGCAACAACGGCACCAAGGTGTCGATGACAGCGTTGACGTAGCGCAGATCGGCCGCGGATTCGCCCTTCTTCTGCGGGGTTCCGACCGCGATGAAGTACAGCTCGCTCCATTCGGCGGCCTGGGCGTAGTCGGCCGTGATGGTCAGCTTGCCCGTCTGCAGGTGTTTGCGCAGTAGCTCGGCAACGCCCGGCTCGTAGAACGGCACCTCACCGTTGCCCAACTTGGCGATCCGCTTCGGATCGGTCTCCACCCCGAGCACATCGTGGCCGAGTTCGGCCATACACACCGCGTGGGTGAGCCCGAGATATCCCAGACCGAACACTGTCAGACGCACATCGACCTCTCTGCCGCACACTGGTCACGCCGGACGCGCCGACGGCTGACCTGGCCCCGTCGACATGCCGGATAGCTGCGTCGATCCTAAGCGATCACCCTCACCGCGAACACCGCGAACACATGAACATCGAGAAACGCAGAAGCGCTCCGACAGGCCTGCCCCTCGGCCCTGCCGCTAACGATCCCGCCATGCCGCGGTGACCATGGAGGCCTTTGCGACAGCGACGCCGTAGCCGACATCGGTGTCGTCGTCGACCGGATCATCGTCGACGGGGAAGGCGATCGGCGCGGTCTTCACCGGCGCATCCCTGACCACACCACGGCGGTTCTGCAGGAACGAGAGGTGGCTGCGCAACTCGTTGGGCACCCGGTTGGGCCACCAGTTCTTCTCCCCCAACAGCACCGCGATCGCCGGCACCGTGATGGTGCGCACCACGAAGGTGTCCAGCAGCAACCCGACACCGATGATGAAACCGGTCTGCACGATCGCCGCGATACTGCTGACCGTGAGCGCGAGCATCGACGCGGCGAAGATGAGACCCGCGGAGGTGATCACGCCGCCCGTCGCGCCGATCGTGCGGATGATCGCGACCTTGGTGCCCCGATGGGCCTCCTCCCGGATCCGGGATATCAGCAGCAGGTTGTAGTCCGCGCCGACGGCCACCAGCACCAGGAACGTCATACCGGGGATGTTCCAGAAGATGGGTTGGCCGAGGATGAACTGGAAGAAGATCACCGCGATGCCGATCGCGGATGCGTAGGACAAGACCACCGAGATCACCAGGTAGATCGGCGCGATGATCGCCTTCAGCAGGAAGGTCAGGATCAGGAACACCACGATCAACGTCACCAACACGATGTACTGAAAATCGCCGTTGTAGTAGCCGCGGACATCGTTCTGCACCGCGCTCAGGCCGACCATCGTGATCTCGGCGTCTTCCAACGTGGTGTTGGGCCGGGCATTCTGCGCCGTCTCCACGATGTCGTCGACCTGATCCATCGCATCGGTACTCAGCGGATCCAGGGCGGTCTGGATGAGATAGCGCGCGGTGTGTCCGTCGGGCGAGATGAACAGCTGGGCGGCCTTCTCGAATTCCGGGCGGGTGAGGATCTGCGGCGGGATGTAGAAGCCGGACATCGACGGGTCGCCGGCATCACGCTTCATCGCCAGCAGGAAGTCCGATGCCTGCGTCAGTCCCCCGCCCATCTGCCGGGTCTGGTCGACGAGCAACTGCACGCCCTGAGCGAGCAAAGCACTGGAATCGGCCAGTTTGTTGATGCCGTCGACCAATTCGTCGACCTGCTTTTCTACCGCCGCCGGGCTGTCCAGCCCCAGATCCTCCACGGCGGTCAGTGACCGCTCGAGGTTGTCGGTGACGCCGCTGACCGACTTCGACAGGCTGTCACCGGGCTGGGTGTTCTCCATCTGCTTGGACAGCTCGTAGAGCTGCTGGATGGTGCCGTCATCGTAGGCGGCCATGATGTCGCCCATATCCGAGCGCACCGCGCGGCACACCGGGTCCATGGTGCACAGCGGGCTGGAGTTCAGCAGCGCCACCATCGGACCGAGCCAGATCGTGTGCAGCACAACCTGTTCGATGCCGCCGCCCATGGCGCGGCCGACACCGCGCAACAGGTCGATCATCCGGGCGCTGGCGTCGATGCTGCGCAGCGTCTCGACCCCGCCGAAGTCCTGCTGGGTCTGGGCCAGCGACACCAGGATGGTCTTGATCGGGCCCGCCGACCCGACCACCTCGTCACGGATCTTGTCCAGGGCGTCGGCAAGCGCGTGCGCGCCCTCGGACAGCTGGGTCAGCCGGGAATCGTTCTCGTCGATGAGGTTGGTCGCCTCGCCGAGCTTGTCACCGACCTCACCGGCCTGATGGGTCGCCCGCGCCTCGGCCAACATCTCACCGTTGGGTCGGGTGATGCCCCGGATGGCGTCGATGTTGGGGATCTGGCTGATCCGGAAGGCCATCTGCTCCATATCGGCGAGCGCCCGCGGAGACCGCAGATCCTGGGTCGGTGAATGGATCACGATGAACTGCTGCAACGAGTTGCTGATCGGGAAGTGCTCGTTCATCCGCTCGTAGGCCTGGTTGCTGGCCGAGTCCTCGGGGAGATTTCGCCGGTCGTCGTAGTTGAAGTCGATGAGCAGTGTGCATGCCGCCAGACCGACGAGCAGGAGCAGGCTGACGGTCAGGTTCAACACGGGACGACGCACCACGTTGACGCCGGACCGGCGCCAGAACCGACCGGTGACGTCCTTGCGGGGATTGACCCAGCCACGGCGCCCGGCCAGCACGATGAAAGCGGGCAGCAGCGTGATCGACCCGAGGAAGCCGATCGTGATCGTCGCCGCCAGCGCCGGCCCCACGCTGGAGAACACACTCAACGTGGCGAACGACAGGCCCAGGAAGGTGATGGCCACCGTGCCCGCCGAACCGGCGATCACCTCCCCGATCGACACCATCGAGGCGACGATCGCCGCATCGGTCTTCATGCCGCCGCGCAGATGCTCCTGATAGCGACTGAAATAGAAGACCGCGTAATCGACACCGGCGCCGATCATCATGCCGGTGATCAGCACGATCGTCTGGGGTGCCAGACCCAGCCCCAGCAGGCCGAGGCCGGCAACCACCTGTTGGGCGACAGCCAGTGAGATACCGATGCTGACCAGCGGGATGAGCATCGCGACGATATTGCGATAGACGATGATCAAGATCAGCAGCACCGTGACCACGGTGGAGACCTCGATGATGAACTGATCGCGCAGCGCGATGTCGGTGACATCGTCCATGGTGGCCGCGGCGCCCACGATGACGGGCTCCAGCGTCGTCCCGGCTGTGGTCTCGTTGATGATCGCCAGCGCTTCGCGATAGGCCGCGAGACCGTCGGCGCCGCCCATCGCGCCGTTCAGGCCCACCGGCAGGTTGAAGGCCTTGTTGTCCTTGCTGACCATGCCGGCCCGCAACTCGGGGATCTCGACGAAGTTCTGGGTCGCCGACACCGCCGGGGATGCGCCGAGCTTGGCCACCAGCTGCCGGTAGGTCTGCTCGTCGGCGTCGGTCAGCCCGTCCTCGTTGACCAGGACGACCGCGATGAGGTTGCCCATGTCATTGCCTTCTTCACCCTCTTTGGTGAAGGCCTCTGTCATTTGCTGGTTGGCGACGACAACGGGCGAGTCCGAAGGCACGAAGTCCGGCGGATTCTTCTGCGCGACCACCGCCAACGGCGGGATGGCCGCGAACAGGGAACCGGCGATGACCAGCCATGTGGCGATCATGAGTACCGGATGACGCACGATCATCTTGCCGTTGGCGGCAAGCAGACCGTGGATGGTCACCTTAGGACGTCTGGGCATTGGCGACTAGGCTACATGGTGTTGCTGTTAACTCGTCCCGCCACGATCATCCGGCGCGGTGGCCGGTTGGTCCAGGGCGCCACCGTGGACGTCCCGGCGGACGTTCCGGCGGGCACGAGACCGCAGCACGGAATCGGCGGTGAAAATGGCCAACGCCACCCAGATCAGCCCGAATCCGACCCAGCGGGCCGGTGGCATCGGTTCGCCACCCACCGCGATACCCCAGGACAGTTGCATCACCGGTGTCAGGTAGAACAGCAGCCCCATGGTCACCAGGGCCAACCGCTGGGCCGCCGCGGCGAACAGCAGCAGCGGCAGGGCGGTGAGCACGCCGGCGACGATCAACAGCACACTGTGCCCGGCACCGGAGCCGAGGAACGTGCCGGTGCCGTCATGCTGCAGGAACACCAGGTAGCCCAGCGCGAACGGGGTGGCCAGACCCGCCTCGACACCGACGCTGACCCGCGGGTCGACCGGCACCACCTTCTTGACCGCGCCGTACAGCGCGAAGGACAGCGCCAGCCCCAACCCGATATACGGCGGCGCGCCCAACTGCCAGGTCAGCACCACCACCCCACCGACCGCGACGGCCAAGGCCACCCACTGCGCCCCGGCGAGCCGTTCGCGGAACACCAGCAGCCCCAGCAGGACGGTCACCAGCGGATTGATGAAATAGCCCAGCGCCGCATCGACGACGTGACCGTTGTTCACGGCGTACACGTAGATCGCCCAGTTGGCCGAGATCAGCGCCGACGCGATCGCCAGCAGGCCCCAGGTGCGGGCGGTGATGGCGCGCAGATCCGCCACCCGGCGCACCAGCACGACGACGATCGCCAGGAACGCGGCGCTCCAGACGATGCGATGCGCCAGGATCTCCACCGCGCCCGCGGGTTTGAGCAGCGGGAAAAACGCCGGGAACAGACCCCACATCCCGTAGGCGCCGATACCGAACACCCACCCGCTGCGCTGCCGATCGGCGGCGCGCACCGTCACCGGTCGTAGCCGCGCACGCGGTCCAGTGCCGCCTGCAGATCCGCCGGATAGGGACTGGTGATCTCCAGCCATCGTCCGTCGCTCGGGTGCGCGAAGCCCAACGAGCGGGCATGGAGCCACTGCCGCTCCAGGCCGAGCTTCTTGGCCAGGGTCGGGTCGGCCCCGTAGGTGAGGTCACCACAGCAGGGGTGGTGCAGCGCCGCGAAATGGACCCGGATCTGGTGGGTACGCCCGGTCTCCAGATGGATGTCGAGCAGACTGGCCGCGACGTGCGCCTCGATGGTGTCGTAGTGGGTGACGCTGTCGCGGCCGCTCTCGGTGACCGCGAACTTCCAATCCTGGCCGCGGTGCCTGCCGATCGGTGCATCGATGGTTCCGCTGGACGGATCGGGGTGACCCTGCACCAGCGCGTGGTAGCGCTTCTCCACCGTGCGTTCCTTGAACGCCCGCTTGAGCACCGTGTAGGCCCGCTCGGAGATCGCCACCACCATCACACCCGATGTCCCGACGTCCAGCCGCGACACGATGCCCTTGCGCTCGGCCACGCCGGACGTGGTGATCCGGAAGCCGGCCGCGGCCAAGCCGCCCAACACCGTGGGCCCGGTCCACCCCACCGATGCGTGCGCGGCCACGCCGGCCGGCTTGTCGACGACGACGATGTCGGCATCGGAGTACAGAATCGACATGCCCTCGATATCGACGGGCGTGTTCTCCACCGGCGCGGGTGGTTCGGGCAGCCGCACCTCCAGCCAGGCACCGGCGACGAGTTTGTCCGACTTACCCGCCGCGGTCCCGTCGAGCTCGACACCGCCCTCCTCGGCGATGGCGGCGGCCGCGGTCCGGGACAGGCCCAGCAGGCGGGCCAGGCCCGCGTCGACGCGCATGCCGGCCAGGCCTTCGGGAACGGGCATCGAGCGAGTGGTCATCAGCTCTGGGTGTTCGGTTGGTCGTTGGGCTTGTCGGCCACCGTCGCCGGGGCGGGCACGTCGTTCTCCGACACCGGGTTCTCCGACACCGGGTTCTCCGACACCGGGTTCTCCGGCGCCGGGTTCTCCTGCCCGACGGGCTCGGCCTCGGCGCTTTCCGGGCGCTGGCGGCCGGTGGTGTCGTAATCGAAACCGAACAACGACAGCACCACCAGCAGGATCGCCCCGCCCACCACGGCCGGGTCGGCGACATTGAACACCGGCCACCACCCGATGGACAGAAAATCGACCACGTGCCCGCGCAGCGGACCGGGGGAACGGAAGAAGCGATCGACCAGGTTGCCCAGCGCGCCGCCGAGGATCATGCCCAGCCCGAGCGCCCACCACGGCGACACCAGCCGACGGCCCATCCAGATGATGCCGACGACCACCCCGGTGGCGACCAGCGTCAGGACCCAGGTGTAGCCGGTGGCCATCGAGAAGGCCGCACCGGAGTTGCGCACCAGCGTCCAGGTGACGGTGTCACCGATGATCGACACGGGCTGTCCGGGCACCAACAGCCGAACCGCCAACACCTTGGTGACGATATCGAGGAGCAACACCACACCGGCGATGGCGAGCAGCAGGCGCAACCTCTTTCGGGGTGGCGGTGGTGCTGCGTCGTGCGCGCTCGCCGGTGGGACGGCGCCCGTCGATTCTTCGGTCACCGGACCATCATCCCAAACAGTGGGGCCGACGCCGCCATGCCGTCCTGATCTGCCGTGACGATGGTGGACAATCGCAGCCATGCCCGCCATCACCGTCATCAGCACCGGCGGCACCATCGCGACCAGTGCCGGGACCGACGGGGTGGCGCGTCCCACCCGCAGCGGTGCCGATCTGACGACCGGTCTCGACGTACGGGTGCGTGAGTTGATGGCCGTGGACAGCTCGGCGCTCGGTCCGGCCGACTGGGACCGGATGGCCGCCGCGGTCCGGGAGGAGGGCACGCGGCCCGACTGCGGCGGCATCGTCATCACCCACGGCACCGACACCATGGAGGAGACGGCTCTGTGGCTGCAGCTGACCCATGACGGTCCGGTGCCGGTGGTGTTGACCGGGGCTCAGCGCAGTGCCGATGCCCCCGATGCCGACGGTCCGGCCAATCTGCGCGACGCCATCACCGTCGCGCGGTCCGGCCCGGCAGCGGTCCTGGTCAGCTTCGCCGGGACCATCTGGCAACCGTTGGGGTTGTACAAGTCCGCCACCGAGGACCTGTCCGGGTTCACCGGGATCGCGGTGGGCTCGGTGCGCGACGGGCGCGTCGAGATGTCCGGGCCGTCGCGTGGCCCGCGGTTCGTGGCGTCGAGCGCGGCCGCCGCGCCGCGGGTGGACATCGTCGCCGCCTATCCGGGCGCGGACGCTGTCGGCATCGAGGCCTGCGTGGCGGCCGGGGCGCGCGGGATCGTCCTGGAGGCCCTCGGCGCGGGCAACGCCGGGGCCGCCGTGATCGACGGGGTCCGCCGCGCGGTGCGCGCCGGGGTCACCGTCGCCGTCGGCACCAGGGTCCCCGGCGGCCGGGTGCGCCCGGTGTACGGGCCGGGCCGCGAGCTGACCGACGCCGGGGCCGTGCCGGTGCCCGGTCTGCGCCCGGCCCAGGCGCGGGTGCTGCTGATGGCCGCGCTGGCCGCCGGCGCAGCGGTCGACGATGTCTTCGCCCGGTGGGGCTGATGGTCAGGCCGGGTCGAGGGTGTCCAGATAGGCGCGCCAGTCCAGGCTGTCGATCGGGTCGGCCCGGCTGAGATCGGGCAGATCTGCCGGGAACGTGCGCGCGATCCCCGGCCCGGATGCCCGGGTCTCGAAGCGCACCGTCATCACCCCGTGCCCGGCACCCTGCACCCACCCGTGACCGTGCTCGGTGTGCCGCACGTCGTCACCGACGCGCCACGGCTCCGGCCCGGCGCGCACCGGCGCCGGGGTGCGGCTGTCGGGCACCTCCTCGTCGACGAGATCCAGATCGGGAAACAGCGATTCCTGCTGTACCTCGGAAAGCCCCGAAAAGCCTATGCCGACGAGGCGGATGGGCCCCACCTCGATCGGATCGAGCAGGAGCCGACGGGCGGTGGCCACCAGGGTCGCGGCGTCGGTGCTGGCATACGGCAGCGTCGCCGAGCGGGTCAGGGTCGCCATATCGGACTTCTTGAGCTTCACCGTCACGGTGCGCGCACCCCGGCCGTCCTTGATCAGGCGCCGGTGCGCGTGCTCACCGATCGTGGTGATCGCGTCGCGGAGTTGATCGAGGGTGCGCAGATCCTCGGCGAAGGTGGACTCGGCGCTGATCTGCTTGGCCGGGGCGTTCTCGGCCACCGGGCGGTCGTCGATGCCGCGGGCCAGCCGGTGCAGCGCCGGGCCGACCGTGGCGCCCAGGACATCGGCGACCTCACCGTCGCTGAGCGCGGCGAACGCCCCGATGGTCTCGATACCGAGCCTGCGCAGCCGGTCCTCGGCCACCGGGCCGATACCCCAGAGTTTGCGGACCGGCAGGGCCGAGAGCAGAGCCCGCTCGTCGGCACTCCCGACGACCCGGATACCGTCCGGTTTGGCCAGCCCGGAGGCGATCTTGGCGAGCTGTTTACCCGAGCCCGCCCCCACCGATGCGATCAGCCCGGTCTCGGCCAGCACCCGGGAACGCAGGGCCTCGCAGAATTCCTCGACCTCGGCCACGGCGGCGCCGGCCAGTTCGGCCGGTTCGCCGAACGCCTCGTCGAAGGACAGCTGTTCCAGCACCGGCACGACCGACCGGACGGTGGCGAAGACCCGCCGGCTGGCGGTCCCGTACACCGCGCCGCGAGGGGGCAGGACCACGGCGCCGGCCCCGACGAGCCTGCGTGCCTGATGCATGGGCATCGCCGAGCGCGCCCCGAAGACCCGCGCCTGATAGCTGGCGCCGGCCACGACGCCGCGGCCGCCGAGGCCACCGACCAGAACCGGACGATGGCGCAGGGTGGGCCTGGTCAACTGTTCGACCGAGGCGAAGAACGCATCCATGTCCAGATGCAGAACCCACCGATGCACACCTGGATGCTAGGCGCATGGTCCGACGGCGCGACCACACGCCACTACCCTGGCGGCATGGACAACGTGCCGATCCGCGACGGGTCGATCCGACTGGGGCAGTTCCTCAAGCTGGCCGGATTGATCGACAGCGGCGCGGATGCCAAATCGGTGATCGCCGAGGGCCTGGTCACGGTCAACGGTGAGGTCGATCTGCGCCGCGGGCGTCAGCTGCGACCCGGTGACGAGGTGTCCTTCGCCGACAGGTCGGCCCGGGTCACGGCGGACTGAGCCAGATCACGCCTTGGCGATGGTCACCAGGACGCCCTCGCCGACATCATGGCCGTCGACGACCTCGCCGAAATCGAAGTCCGTTGCCAGGATCTCACCGGCGATCAGATCGCGGTGGGTGGCCGCCCATTCGGCGAATTCCGCAGGCACCGACATGCGCACCGTGATGCGGTCGGAGACGTCGAGACCGGTGGTCTTGCGCAGTTCCTGCAGCTCACGGATGCGGTCCTTGGCCCAGCCTTCGGCCTCCAGTTCCGGGGTCACATTGCCGTCCAACACCACCAGGCCGGCACCGTCGGGCAACGCCGCGGTCCATTCCGGATCCGCGGCAACGAGTTTGGAGGTGAACTCGGTGGGCAGCAGGGTCGCGGGCCCGGCGGTGAGCGTGCCATCGGCGTTGAGCACGCCCTGGCCGGCCTTGACCGCCTTGATGGCCGCCTGCACGTCCTTGCCGATCCGCGGGCCCGCGGCGCGGGCGTTGACCGCCAACTCGAATCGGCCGTAGGTGTCGATCTCATCGCTGAGCTCGACCGCCTTGACGTTCAGCTCGTCGGCGATCAGATCCACGAACGGCTGCAGGCTGTCCGGATTCTGAACCGCGACCGTCAGTTTGGGAAGCGGCAGCCGCACCCGCAGCTTCTTGGCCTTGCGCAGCGAGGAGCCCGTCGAGCACACCTCGCGCACCTGGTCCATGGCGGCCACCAGATCGGGATCGGCGGGCAGCTCATCGGCCGACGGCCAGTCCGTCAGGTGCACCGACCGCTGTCCCGTCACCCCGCGCCAGATGACCTCCGACACCAGCGGCAGCAGCGGAGCGGCCAACCGCCCGGTGATCTCCAGCACTGTGTGCAGGGTGTCGATCGCGTCGGCATCCTCCTCCCAGAACCGCGAACGCGACCGTCGCACATACCAATTGGTCAGCGCCTCGGTGAACTGCCGGAGCTGGTCACACGCGCCGGAGATATCGCAGACATCCAGCGAGGCGGTCAACTCGTCACGCAGGGCGGCGAGCTTGGCCAGGATGTAACGGTCCAGCACATGGGTCGAATCGGTACGCCAGGTGCCCTTGGCCGGGGCGTACAGGGTAAGGAAGGTGTAGGCGTTCCAGAACGGCAACTGCACCTGCCGCACACCCTCGCGGATGCCCTGCTCGGTGACGATCAGGTTCCCGCCGCGCAGGATCGGTGAGGCCATCAGGAACCAGCGCATAGCATCAGAGCCGTCGCGGTCGAAAACCTCCGACACGTCCGGGTAGTTGCGCAGCGACTTGCTCATCTTCTGACCGTCGTTGCCCAGCACGATGCCGTGCGAGACACAGGTTTTGAACGCCGGCCGGTCGAACAAGGCGGTGGAGAGCACATGCATGGTGTAGAACCAGCCGCGGGTCTGCCCGATGTACTCGACGATGAAATCGCCGGGGAAATGGGCTTCTTCGGTGCCGTCCGGACCACTGGCGCCGTCGAACCACTGCTGGTTCTCGAACGGGTAGTGCACCTGCGCATAGGGCATCGACCCGGAGTCGAACCAGACGTCGAGCACGTCCTCGATGCGCCGCATGGTCGATTTGCCGGTCGGGTCATCGGGATTGGGGCGGGTCAGCTCGTCGATGAACGGTCGATGCAGGTTGTCCGGGCGTACCCCGAAATCGCGTTCGAGCTCGTCGAGGCTGCCGTACACGTCGGTGCGCGGGTAGGCGGGGTCATCGGAAACCCACACCGGGATGGGTGTGCCCCAGTAGCGGTTTCGCGAGATGGACCAGTCCCGCGCGTTCGAGAGCCACTTGCCGAACTGGCCGTCCTTGACATGTTCGGGGTACCAGGTGATCTGCTGGTTGAGCTCCACCATCCGGTCCCGGAACTGCGTCACCTTGACAAACCAGGACGACACCGCCCGGTAGATCAGCGGGTTACGGCAGCGCCAGCAGTGCGGATAGGAGTGTTCGTAGGTCTCGTGCCGCAGCAGCACCGGCGCATTCACCGCCGCGGGCCCGGTGCCGTTCTTGAGGTCCTTGATGATCTGCGGGTTCGCCTCGAACACCTGAAGGCCTGCGTAATCGGGCACGCTGGCGTCGAACCGGCCCTTGGAATCGACCGGGGTGACCGCCACGATATCGGCGGTATCGGCGGTCGCCTTGTCGTCCTCGCCATAGGCCGGGGCCATGTGCACCAGCCCGGTGCCGTCCTCGGTGCTGACGAAATCGGCGCCGAGCACCTGGAAGGAGTTCCGCGCGGCATCGGAGTCGACAAAGTAGGCGAACGGGGGCAGGTAGCGCGTGCCGAGCAGCTGTTCACCCAGGAAGGTCGCGACGACGACCGGTTCTTCACCCAGTTCGCGGGCGTAGGCACCCAACCGGGCTTCGGCGAGGACGAAACGGTGCCCGTCGGGACCGTCGACCACCACGTAGGAGACGCCGGGATTGACCGCCACGGCCTGATTCGACGGCAGCGTCCACGGCGTGGTGGTCCAGATCAGCAGGTAGGCGCCGGCCAAGGCGGATTCGGCATCGTCGGTGATCCGAAATCCGACGGTCAGCGCGGGGTCCTGGCGACTCTGGTAGACGTCGTCGTCCATCCGCAGCTCGTGGTTGGACAACGGGGTCTCGTCATTCCAGCAGTACGGCAACACGCGGTTGCCCTGGTAGGCAAGACCCTTGTCCCACAACTGTTTGAACGCCCAGATGGTGGACTCCATGAAGTCCGGGTCCATCGTCTTGTAGTCGTTGTCGAAGTCGACCCAGCGGGCCTGGCGGGTGACGTAGGCGCGCCACTCGCCCGCATACTTCATCACCGAGGCGCGGCAGGCGTCGTTGAATTTCTCGATGCCGAGCTCTTCGATCTGGCTCTTGTCGGTGATCCCGAGCTGGCGTTGCACCTCCAACTCGGCGGGCAGGCCGTGGGTATCCCAGCCGAACCGCCGATCCACCTTGTATCCGCGCATGGTGCGGTAACGCGGGACGATGTCCTTGACGTAGCCGGTGAGCAGGTGGCCGTAGTGCGGAAGGCCGTTGGCGAACGGTGGACCGTCGTAGAACACATATTCCGGCGCGCCGTCTCGGCGGGCGATACTGGCCCGGAAGGTGTCGTCGGCACCCCAGTAGTCGAGAACTTCGGCTTCCAGCGCCGGGAAGTTGGGGGTTCCGGCGGCCGGCTTGGGATAAGCGGCCGAATTCGGGTCAGCGGTCACTGCGTCTCCTGTGTGCCCAGCGATTCAGGCACGGGGACGAACGTCGCGCCGGTGCGCGAGCCCGCGGTACCACCCCGCTTGCGGACCACGCGGATCCGCCGCTCAACTACAGGCGATGACGGGCCTGCCCGTCCGGTTCTACTAGGGCGGGACCGCAGCGGATCCAGCCCGTTCTTCCGGAGACTCCCCGGTGATGGCCGGATCTGCGTCGTTGACTACGGAGTCTAACGCTCAGGCGGCGTCGATCTCCTCCGGGACCGCCTCCGAGGTGATCTCGATGAGGGCCAGCGGGAACTGCTCGGTCAGCTCCTCGATCGTGTACGCCTCGAAGCGCCGGGTGTCGTACCAGAAGTCGATCTGCACCAGCCCGTTGCAGCGGTAGGCGCGCAGTTCCAGCGCATGTCCGGCCAGCGGCTCGTCGGCCGAGACGGGGCCGGCGCACCGGAAGGACAGGTCGGCCGGCTGCTGCTCATGATGCCGCCCGGTCGAAGCGACCAGCGCCGAGCAAACGTGCGCGATCATCTCGGTGGCGTCTAGCTCGGCGGGCATCACGCAGTCCAGGGCGATGATGTGCGCATCGACGTCCACGGCGAGGACGCCGCGACCGATGGTGCGCGCCACTGCCCTGCCGAGTGCGGCGATCAGGATCTTGCCGTTGAGGATGCCCAGGTGGGCCGCCGCGCCGTCGAGTTCGGCGCTGAGCACCGGCGGCAGTTCCAGGCCGACACGGCACAGATCCGATTCGGCGGGCAGTCCGTGGGCCTCGTAGTCGGTCAGCGTCAGGGTCGCCGCGATATCACGCGCGTGACCGACAACCAGATCGAAGCCGGCGGTCGATATGTCCGGCGTCGACGGCAGCGATGCCGAGAACTGGGACGCGTCGGGTGCAGCGAGGACGTCGACAGCAAGAACATCTGCACCGAAAGAGTCGACGCGAACCCGATCCTGGAACAGCGGAGCAACCATGTGACAGAGACTACAGCCGGAGTCCCAGAATTGGGACATCACTCCCGAAAGTCTGACACCCCTGTCAATTAACGGCCATATGTCCACCGAACGGTTGCTGGCCCTCAACTATGGGAAAGGGTTATTGTCGGTGGGTGCCCCGTACCGATGAGAACGGCCGCCAACTGAAAGCCCTGCTTGATTACCTGCTGGACGGCGATGTCGAAGCCAAGGACATCTATGACGCGTTGGACATCTCCAGCAGCACCTATTACCGCCGCATCAAAGAGGTCAGCTACCCCGACGCCGAAGAACTGCGCCGCATCGCCGACCGGTTCGCGCTGAGTTATCCCGACCTTCAGATCCGATTCGGCCTGATGAGCAGGCAAGAGGTCTGGAACTACATCGAGTCGACGCCGTTCACCGTCACCGCGGTCGCCGAGTCCGTCCGCGAGCAGACCACCACCCAGCAACACGCACGCCCGAAAAAGATCTCCGAATTACGCCCACGTAGCGACGCGCCGCCCCTCTAACGGTTAGAATTTGCTGGCAAGTTGTCCGGTGTCACGTACGTGATACCGGCTTCTACGGCCGCTTTCTACGTCCATAAAGGCGCACGATGGAAATCACCGCACTGATCGCGATCACGCTGATGTGTATCGCGTGGAGCCTGTGGATCCGCCGCGTCACCTGGTCGTGTCGCTGGGAGGTGGCCGCCACCCTCAACATCGCGCTCCAGGGCGGTGCCATCCTGCTGATGTCGCCGTGGGCGTCGGAGACCATCGGCAGAGTCCTGCACTCGTGGACCGGAATGTGGAATCTGGAAGATTTCATCGGCCACGACATGTACATCGTGGCCGCATCGGCCATCGTCTACAACGCGCTGGGCCGTTTGCAGGACGACCACTCCATGCAACGCGCCTTCAAGCAATACGTCGAATATCCCGCCACGCTCTGCATCCCGCTGCTGCTCGCCACGTTCGCCATGAGCAGCGCCCACGACGCCTACGCCCGCGACTTCTTCGCCTCGCCCACCGACGGGTGGCTGGCCGCCTACTGGACCATGCTCTGCGGCCTGCTGATCTACCTGTTGGTCTACGGTGCGCGCGCACTGCTGGTGCTGCGCAAGGATCCGCGGTCGCGCCGGGTCGCCAACATCTACCTGGCCGCCTGCGCCAGCGGCATCATCGCGTGCACGATCCGCATCGCCACCGCGATCTGGCCGGCGGCGCTCGATCTGGAGCGCGGTGTGCTGGTGTGGATCTTCGCCTGCGGCTGCGGCGCCGGTTTCGCGATCTCCTCGGCGCATTCCTGGCGCATCAAGACGAAATGGTTCAGCAAGGCCAACCGCTGAGGCCTCGGATCACATCGGTACGGATCACATCGGTACCGGCGCACCGAATCCCGGGATGATGCCGATCGGCACCAACGCCAGCACGAGGGCGAACACCGTGAGCACCTTCACCGAGCGAGGCGTCGCGGGTTGGTCGATCTCGGCTCGGCGACTCACGAACAGCAGGAACACGATGGCGAGGTCGAAGGCGATGATGACCCACCATCGGATCCAGTCCACGCCGGTCAGGAACACCGGCAGGATCAGTACCAGCCCGACGGCGACCGCGGCTCGCTGCGCCGACAAGGCGTCGCGGAACCGTGCCACCGATACGCCGGACACCTCGGCGATGAGGCCCATCGACACCGCAAGCACCACGACGCCGTAGATGGTCGATCCCACCAGCGCCACCGCCCCGATGCTGGCGACGAAGCCCAGCGCATCTCCGAAGCTCTGGTCGAACAGCGGCAGGATCGCCCGGCACATCCAGTCGTGATAATCGACCTCGTAGCGGAATCCACGCAGCAGCTGACCCGGTGTCGGATTACCGGCCAGCGGATGGTTCATCACGCCGTGCGGCACCACCTCGCACAGCGCCGCCGACTTCCCACGGGCACCGAACAACGACACCGTCAGAGCCGCGACGATGCCGGGACCCAGGGCCAGCGCCGCACACAGGCGCAGGGCGCCGGTACCGAGGTGCGCCGCCAGCACCACCAGCGCCACGATCGCGCCGAGCCCGAACAGGAAGACGGTTGCCTCGTGGATCAGGGTCAGCACCACGGTGACCGCGCCGTATACCGCCGCGCTGATGATCACCGCGCGACGGGTGGTGACCGCGGCCAGGACGACCGCGAACACGGCCAGCGCCGCGGCGCCGAGCAGATCTGTCCGCGCCGAGAACACACCGAAGGCAAAACCGAAGGGCAGCAAGGGAATCAGGAGCGCCAGCAACCACCTGCGATCGGATCGGCCGCTGCGCACCGCGACGAACCAGGCCACCGCGGCAAGGCCGAGGGCGAACACCACCGTCGGCACCCAGCGCAGCACCGCCAACGCGCCGAAGTACCGCTCGTCGGGGAACAGGTTGACGATCTCGCCGGCCAAGCCGCGTCGGATGAAGCCCTGCGAATAGTCGACGGAGAAATAGGAGTACCAATAACCGTCCGGGACGAACCTCGCCGCGACCAGCACCAAAATCGTGGCCCACACGAACAGCAGGACACCGAACGTCAGGTAGTAGCGGCGGCTGGGGCCGGTGCTGACCGCGCTGCTCGTCATCTGGCCCCTTCTGAAATTATGGCGGCCCGTGCCGCCTGACGCGGCGAGTATATAGTCTGTCGGCGTGCCGACCGGATGCCACGGTGCGCCGCTCGACGACGGCGACCGATGAAGATCGCGATCACCATCCACGGCACCCGCGGCGACGTAGAACCGTGTGCGGCCGTGGCTCTTGAGCTTCAGCGCCGCGGACACGACGTGCCGATGGCGGTGCCACCGAATCTGGTCGGGTTCGTCGAGTCGGTCGGGCTGCCCGCCGTCGGCTACGGCCCCGATTCCCAGAAGCAGCTCGAGGGCGATGTCTTCGAACGCCCCGACGCGCTCACCGCGGCCACCCCGGCGGACTGGATGCGGCTGGGTAATCCCCTCGACGCGGTGCGTAGGGCAAGGGCAGCGGCCACCCGCGGTTGGGACGAGATGAGCCGGACACTGCTGTCGCTGGCCGGCGACGCGGATCTGATCGTGACCGGTACCGCTTATCAGGAGATCGCCGCCAACATCGCCGAGGCCCGCGGGCTTCCGCTCGCCGAGGTGCACTACTTCCCGGTGCGCGCCAACAGCCAACTGCTGCCGGTGCGCGTACCGAAGGCGATCCTCGCCGCGGGGTATGCGGCCGGCTCATGGGTGCATTGGCAGCTGTTGCGACCGGCCGAGGCCCGCCAGCGTGCGGAGTTGGGTCTGGCACCGGCGAAGAACTCACCGGTGACCCGCATCGTCTCCGGTGGCGCGCTGGAGATCCAGGCCTACGATCCGGTGTTCTTCCCCGGGCTGGCCGCCGAATGGGGCGAACGGCGCCCTCTCATCGGGTCCATGACATTGCAGAAGTCCACCGGGGTGGACCAGGAGGTGATGTCGTGGATCGCGGGCGGCAGCCCGCCGATCTACTTCGGGTTCGGCAGTATGCCGCTGGACTCCCCCGCCGAGGCGGTGCGCATGATCACCGATGTCTGCGCCGAGCTGGGTGAGCGCGCGCTTATCTGCGCGGGTTTCTCGGCGTTCGACGAGACCGCGCCCACCGATGCCGTCCTGGTCGTGCCCGCGGTCAACCATTCGGCGGTGTTCCCGTCGTGTCGCGCCGTCGTCCACCACGGTGGTGCCGGCACGACCGCTGCCGGCCTGCGCGCCGGGATCCCCACCCTGGTGTTGTGGGTGGCCGCCGAACAACCACTGTGGGGCAAACAGGTCGCGCGTCTCGGCGTCGGCGCCTACCGTCGATTCTCGGCCACCGCCCGGGACTCCCTGCTCGCCGACCTGCGCACCGTGCTGGCGCCGGGTGTCGCCGAGAGCGCGCGTTTGCTCGCCGGAAGGATGCGCCCGGCATCGCAGAGCGTCGGGACTGCCGCCGACCTGCTCGAGGAGGCGGCGCGCACCGGCGGGTGACGCAAGTTGCCGACGGCGAACCCAAACGGTACCGTTTGCGCTCGTGTGGACGACCGTTGTGCTGCTCGGCCTCACCGTCAGCATCGAACCCACACGCCTCGGGTTGATCGCCCTGTTGCTGACCAGACGGCATCCCATCCGACACCTCATCGTCTTCCAGTGCACCGGGCTGACGATCAGCCTCAGCGTCGGACTGACCGTCCTGTTCGTCTTCCACCGCAGTTTCCTGGGCGACAGCAACATTCACCCCGCGCCACTCCAGATCGCCTTCGGCGCGGTGCTGGTGCTGCTGGGCGCGGTACTGGCCTCGAAAATCCCGCTGGACCGGTTCCGGCCGAAGGACAAGATTCCGGCCGGTGGTGGCGAGGCCGCCGCGGTCGACGGCGCAGGCAATCACGGTGCGGGCACTGATCGTTCGGACACTGATGGTGCGGGCCATGAGGAGCACGTGGCCGATCTGGTCGCCGAAACCACACCGCCGCGCCGGCGGACGCGTTTCCTCGCGCGGATCCGCCGGTTCCTCAAGAGTGAGTCGCCGGTGTTCGCGGCGTCCATCGGTGCCGCGACGGCGATGCCGAGTATCGACTATTTCGCGTTGCTCGCGATCATCATCGCGTCCCAAACCCCGCCGCTGGAGCAGGGATTGGCGCTGCTGACCTTCCTGCTGCTGGCCGGGTGGGCCGCGACGTTGCCGATGCTGAGCTTCATCGTGGCGCCGGAGAAGACCCGGACCTGGGTGCAGCAGATGAACTCGTGGGTGCGCAGCCGAACCCGCAAGCAGGCAGGTGTTTTCGTCGCGATCGCCGGCTTGATCCTGATCGGGCTCGGTATCACCGGCCTGTGACCGGTCGGACTACAGCTCGACCAGCCCGGTGAGTCCGAAGTCCGCGTAAGCCGCCGAGACCAGTTCGCGCAGCGCTGCTTTCGAGTTCGGCCCGCGCACCGACCAGGCTGATACCGAGACCCCGAACCGTCCCCTGGCCCGGATTCCGCCCAACACGAGTTGGCCACCGATCCGGTTGAGCTCCCTGCTGGTCACGTTGGGCTCCACACCGCGCATCAACACGAAATCTGCGGGAGTACCGTCGGGCCGGCTGAACGCGTCCTCGGGCTCGCCGAGATTCGAGCAGCCGATCGGATCGTTGACCGCGAGCACCATGCCCTCCAGCCGTCGCAGGACGACCTTGGGGGTGAACGGGGTGAGTGGCAGCGGGCCGGTCAGTTTCACCGAGGTCTGCGCGGACTCCGCGAGTGCCTGCCGCATGGCGGCGCGGACCCCGCCCAGATCGCCGAGCACCTCGTCCGGGTCGGCTGTCATCGATACCGACACCAGCGCATTGGCCCTGGTATCACCGGCAGTACGCTCGCTCACCGGCCAGGACAGATTCGCCCGGCCTGCCGAGTTCAACCGGCCCAGGCGTGCACCGATTCGGGCCGCGAGTCCGGCGAACAGCGAATTACTACTGCCGCCAAGCCGTTTCGCGCAGGCATCCCACTGATCGAGATCGACGAAGGTGATCACCGACGGCGGAACCATCGGCACGTCGTCGCCGGGCGGCACGTCCCCGGCGGCCTTGATCGACGTCGTGAGGTCTGCGCGCTCAGCCCTGGCGACCCGCGCCGAGGCCACCACCGCGGCGGCCAGCTCCGGTACAGCGGCCAGCGTCTGGCGGGCGTCCTGAGCGAAAGCCCTTCGACGCGGCCGAGATCCGGGCGGTGGGTAACCCAGATCGTGCCGCACACCGTTCACGCCGTCGGTGACGGCAGAGATGAACCCGAGGCCGTCGACCAGGGAGTGCGAGGCGGTGAGGCTGACCGCCCCGCCACCGTCGACCAACGGCTGAACCGCCAGCCGCCATCCCGGGCCGCGTTCCGGATCGATCGGCACCGCGAGCCGGCTGTTGGCCCAGTCCCCCACCTCGCTGCGGGATATCTCCTGTACCGAGAGGTCGAGTGTCGGCGCGCTGGTGTCGGCCACCCACCGGTGCCTGCCGAACGGCAGGACCGATCGTTCGATCCGCCTGCCCAGCAGGCCGTGGCCCAGTTCGCGGCGCAACCGCCGCAGACCGTCGATGTCGACCGGCCGGTCATACACCCAGACCGTCTGGACGATCGGGCCGCGGCCGAGGGCCCGCAGCCCCAGGAACGACGCCTGGTCGATATAGGCCAGGGTGTTGTCACCCACCGGTCACACCGTTTGCAGGTTTTCGTCGAGCCGCGCGAACTCGCCGTCACGGTACTTCTGCACACAGGATTGGCGGCGGATCTTGCCGCTGGTGGTGATCGGGATGGCCCCGCGCGGCACCAGCACCAGGTCGGCGGCAGCGATACCGTGCGTCTGCGATACCGCCGATGCCACGGAGCGTTTGATGTTGAGGAGGTTCTCCATCACCTCGGCCTCGGAGTCACCGCGCTTCTTGACCTCGATGATCGCGACGAGCTGCTCGCTGCGGTCCCCGTCTACCGCGATCGCCGCCACCCGGCCACCGGTGATCTCCTGGATGGTCGCCTCGATATCGTCGGGATAGTGGTTGCTGCCGCGCACGATCAGCAGATCCTTGATCCGGCCGATGATGAACAGCTCACCGTCTGAGAGGAAGCCGAGGTCACCGGTGCGCAACCAGGGGCCCGCGGGCGTGCCCTCGGACGGGTTGGTGATCATCCCGCCGAAGGTGTGCTCGGTCTGTTCGGGCTTGTCCCAGTAGCCGAGGCAGTTGTTCTCGCCGTGGGACCAGATCTCGCCGATACCGCCGGCAGGCACCTCGATCAGCGTCTCCGCATCGACGATGCGCACCACGGGGTCCTCCGGGCGGCCGTATCCGACCAGTTTCGTTCCGCTGCCGTCGGCGGTGCGCTCGGCCACCCCGGCGGACAACTTCTCCGGATCGAAGGACACCACGCTGGGCGGGCCGGGAACGCCGGTGCCGACGAACAGCGTTGCCTCGGCCAGGCCGTACGAGGGCCGGATGACCCCCTCGTCGAAGTTGAACTTGGCGAACCGCTGCGAGAACCGCTTCAGGGTCGCTTCGTGCACCCGCTCGGCGCCGCTGTACACGGCGATCACGTCACTGAGGTCGATACCGTCGAGATCCTCGTCGGTGGTCCGACCGGCGGCCAGTTCGAAGGCGAAGTTCGGGCCGCCGGTGACGACGCGCGGGTAGCTGCCCATCAGCTGGATCCAGCGGGCGGGGCGAGCCAGGAACGACAACGGGGTGGTGAACACGGTGCTCCAGCCGCCGAGCACCGGGGCGACGATGCCGAGCAGCAGACCCATGTCGTGATAGAAGGGCAACCACGACACCACGTGGGCGCCCGAGGGCGGCACCTTGCCGAAGTGCGGGAAGAACGCGCACATCATCTGCTCGAAGTTCGAGGTGAGGTTGCGGTGGGTGACCATCACCCCGGCCGGGGTCCGCGTCGAGCCGGACGTGTACTGCAGATACTCGGGCTTCTGCTCGCGGCTGGACAGCGACTTGCGGCGGGCCTCCAGATCCAAGGCGTCGACCTCGATGACGGTGGCCGCGGCGGCACCGTCATCGGTCTTGGCGTACTCGGCGACGGTCGCGGCCACCGACGAGGTGGTCAGGATGATCGCGGGCGTGGAGTCCTTGATCACCGCGGACACCCGCTCGTCATGCTGGCCGACCATCGGCACCGACAGCGGCACCGCGATGATGCCCGCCTCCAGCGAGGCCAGGAAACCGATCACGTACTCCAGGCTCTGCGGTGCCAGGATGACGGCACGGTCGCCGAGCTGACCGATCTGGCGCATCTCGGAGGCCAGATTGCGGACCCTGCGATACAGCTGGGACCACGTCAGGGTGGTGGCCACGCCATCCCATTCATGGTCGTAGTCCATGAAGGTGTACGCGATGTCCTCAGGCTGCAGGCTCGCACGCTCGCGCAGCACGCCGATGAGGTTGGTGTCGGACACGGTGATGCCTTTCTCGGCAATTCTCTTTCGAGAACCAGCTCAATCGGTAAGCAGTATTAAACGAACACGCCGGTGAGGTCGAATTCAGCCAGCGCCTCGGTGGTGAGCGTGCGCAACCGGGACTTCGAGTTCTCCGCCCCGGCCTCATAGGCGACGATGCCGATGATGACCTTGCCATTGAGCCGACCGGACACGACGACCAACTGACCGTCTCCACTTTCGAGCTCGACCCGCGGGGTGGCCTGGTCGATGCCGAAGAACGATGTGTACTCGGCCTCGGTGCCATCGACGCTGGCCAGCATCGAGGGCAGATCGCCCATGTTGGAGCAGACCACCGGCTTGTCGTCGGAGGCGATCATGATGTCGGCGACCTTCTTCACCAGTCGCTTGGGAACCAGCGGCGTCAGCGGCATCAGCTCGAGGATCTCGTCGGGCTGGTCCTTGGCGGACTTCAGCGCGTTGCGCAGCGTGGCGCGGGTGCCGCTGAGGTCCTTGGTCAGATCCGTCGGATCGATCTTGGCGTTGACCAAGGACATCGCGTTGGCCCGGACGTCGGTCTGGGCGGTGCGGTCGCTGATGGCGATCAGCAGCGAGATGTTGCCGTCCGGGTTACGCCTGCCCATCCGTTCACCGAGCTTGGCGCAGATCGCGGCGAGCATCGAATAACCGTTGCCGCCGAGGGACTCGGCCCTGGCGTCCCACTCCGCCAGATCGACATAGGCGGTGATGGCGGGCACGATGACGCGCTCGTGCGGATCGGCGATGGCCGGGCGGGCGGGGGCGCCCTTCGGCGCGGCCTCCTGGGCGGCCTCCTGGGCTCCGGCGCGCAGCACCTTGACCGCCTTACGCGCGGCGCGGGCGATGGTCGGGAGTTCGCGGACGGTCTCGCGCAGGTCCTCGACGATCGCGCGACCGGTCCGCCGCGACAGCGGCGGCGGATAGCCGATGTCGATGTTGGCACCGGCCACCGCCGTGCCCACCGCCAGCAGCGCGGCCACCCCGTCACCCAGGCAGTGCGAACCCACCACCGAGATGGCCGTCACGCCGTCGGTGAAGGACTGCACGGCCATCTGCCACCCCGGTCCGTCCTCCGGATCGACCGTGACCTGCGCCCACCGGTCGGCCCAGTCCCCGATCTCCGCGCGCGGCAACGGATCGGTGTTGACGTGCAGCGGTGCGGCCGGGCCGAGCGCGGCCACCCACCGGTATCTGCCGAACGGCAACGGGGATCGTTCGACCCGGCGGCCCGCCATCCCGTAACCGAAGTTGCGGTGGAATCGGCGCACCTGGTCCATGTTCACCGGGTGCTCGTAGACCCAGACCACCTGGATCATCTGCACCCGGCCGGTCGCGCGGTTGGCGCGCACCATCGCCTCGTCCCACAGCGTCAGCCGATTGCCCACGGCGTCGCCGTTGGTGAACTCCACAGACTGTCCCCTCTTTACTCGATCACACCGGACAGCTCGAAGGCGGCCAGCGTCTTGTCCAATTCGGCCCGCAACCAGGCGGTGGTGTTCTCCGCGCCCGGCGCATACGCGGCGAACGTCAACACCTCGGCACCGTTGATCCGGCCCGCGACCACGGTGAGCAGCCCGCACCGCTGCTCCAACGCATGCCGGGTGGCCACCCGGTCGATACCGCGCAGGAACACCACATCGGCCGGTGTGCCGTCGATATTCGGCAGGTCCGGGGGCACATCACCCATGTTCGAGCACGACACCGGTAGCTCGGTGGAAAAGCCGAAGGCCACGTCGGCCATCTTGCGCACCACCCGCTTCGGGATGAACGGGGTCAGCGGAAGCAGCTTGAGATCGTCGTTGGGCACCTCGCGGGCCACCCGCAGACCCTCTCTCAGGGCCGCGCGCGCGTCGGCGAGGTCGACGGTGACCTTGGCCGGGTCGATGGCCAGATTGACCAGGATCACCGCGTTGGCCCGGGTGTCGTCGTCGCCGGGCCTGCGGTCGCCCTGCGGGATGTTGAGGGTCACCATGCCGTCGGGCCCCACCCGGCCGATCTGCTCGGCGAGTTTGGCGACGAACCCGGCCACCAGCGAATGACCGTTGCCGCCGAGTTCGCCGGCCCGGCGGTCCCAGTCGGTAAGTGCGATGCGGACCGTCGCCGATGGGGTGAAGACCTGCTCGTCAGGGCCGCTGACCGCGGATTTGGTGGACCCCGATGCGGTGAGTTCGTCGCGTCGGCGCAGCGCCTGGCGAGCCGCCTCGACCACGGTGCGACCCACCTCGGGAAGACCGCGCACGGTATCGCGCAGATCGGCGCGCAGCGCCCGGGCACGGGTCCGTGACCCCGGCGGCGGGTAGCCGAAGTCCAGGCGTCGGCGATGGATGGCGTTGACCATCGCCGCCAGGGCACCGCCCCCGTCGCTGACACAGTGCGATATGACGATGCTGACCGCGGTCGCGCCGTCGGTCATGGGCAGCACACCGACATGCCAGGCGGGCCCGTACTCGGGGTCCAGCGGCATGGCCGACCGCTCGTCGATCCAGCGGCCCAGTTCCGCGCGCGGACGCGGTGCGGCGAAGTCGAGCTCGGACTGCGGGCCCAGCGCCGACACCCAGCGGTGCCGACCGAATCGCAGCGCGGACCGTTCGATACGCCTACCCAGCAGCCCGTACCCGATGTGGGCATGGAATCCGCGGATGGCGTCGAGATCGACGGGACGTTCGTAGATCCACACGATCTGCATGACGGCCTCCTGGCCGGTGGCACGCAGGCCGAGGAACATCGCCTGATCGGTGAAGTCGATCCGGTCGTCCCGCTGCGCCGGCCGTGTGGCGGCACGACTCATCGCGTCGACACCTCCGATGCGAACAGGGCGATCAGGCCGTCTTGAGGTTCAGGCTCGCGGCGTCGGCACCGATCGGCAGGATCGCGAGATCGCGACCTTCGACGACGCTGACATATACGGCCTTCATCGCCTCCAGATAGCGCAGGACCGATTCGCGGGCGATCGGGTTCGCCGGGAACGCCGCGGTGACGGTGGTCTCGTGTTCGACCCGGTTGACCCACATTCCCACCTGATAGGCGGCGCGGGAGTCGCTCCAGATGGTGCCGTTGAGCCGCTGCCATTCGGCGATCACACCGGGCGAGAGCAGCCCGACGTCGAGGTAGGACAGCATCGGCACACCACCGTTGGGTGCGCGCAGGCCGTGTGATTCCGCACCCAGCTCCAGCACCCGCTCGACCGGGACGTGGGCCAGGTCCAGCCCGCCGTCGAAGGACTCCTGCGCGGCGCGGGCGGTGTTGCCGAAGGTCTCGGTGTCCACCGGGACGGTGATCGGCACCAGGCCGGTGAACCAGCCGGTGGTCATGAACTCCGCGGGCGTGCGCCGGGTCGTGGTCGGCGTGATCACGCGGTAGACGTCGTCGCCGGTCAGGGCGGCATGCGCGATGGCACCACAGGCGAAGACGCCACCGCTGAAGCGGGCGCCGGCCGCGATGCACATGGCCTCGAACCGGTCGCCCTGTTCCTTGTCCAACAGCGGCAGGGTGATGACATCGCCGGTGTAGGCGACCGAGGGGTCACCCAACGGCAGGGGGAACGTCGGCAACGAGCCGCCACTGCTCTCCAGGAAGTCGATCCAGCCCGCCACCTCGGGAGAATCCGTGGTCAGCGCCGAGACGTACTCGTGCTGTTCGCGGCAGTAGGTGTCATAGCTGCCCGGCTCGGGCAGCTTGAGCGGGGCAGCACCTTCGACGAGGGCGTTGTACATCATGTGGATCTCGACGAAGGCCAGGCCCATGAACATGGCGTCGGTGTGCACGTGGTCGACGCTGATGTACACCGTGAAGTGGTCGGCGCGCTGGATCACGCCGACGTGGAAGCAGTCCCATTCCCACGGGCTGGCGGTGGCCAGGATGTGCTCACGCCACTGCTGGGAGGTCATCTCACCCTGCTCGGTGGCGACGAACTTGATATCGCGCGGATTGGTGAGCGTATGGCGCAGGATCTCGCCCGATTCGGTGTACTCGAACCAGCTGTGGAACGTGTCGTGCCTGCGCAGGTACGCGTTGATGACATGCGTCATGGCACGGACGTCACAGCGTCCGGGGATATCCCAGGACGGGATGTTCAGCCTGGCCATATCGGTGCCCGCGGCCGAATGCTTGCGGTAGGCCAGCAGGTGCTGTGCCTGCTGGTAGCTGACCGGGACATCACTGACCGGGGCGTCCTTGACCTTGGCCAGGGTCGACCGCGAGGGATGCCAGGAAATCACGGCACCTGGTTCGCCGACCCAGTCATGGATCGGTTTCATCGCTACCACAATCTGTCTCCTGCTTCGACGACGTCGGATCGGGGTTCGAGCGACGTTGCACGACCTTCGATCATGACGGAACCGATACTTCTTCGGGGGCGAGAACGTCACACAGACGATCGGCGAGCACCCGAATGGTCGAAATATCCGTGGATCCGATGCGTATACCTGTCTCCGCCTCGATGCGGGTTCGTACTTCGAGCGTGCCCAGCGAGTCCAGCCCGTACTCCGCAAGCGGACGGTCGGGATCAACCGACCGCCGCAAGATCAGGCTGATCTGCTCGGAGATCATGCGACGCATCCGGGCCGGCCACTCGTCACGCGGCAGTTCGTGCAGCTCCGCGAGGAAGGCGCTGCCGGTACTGCGCTGACCCGTCGACCGGAACGCTTCGGCGAACTTACTGCTCTGCGCGAACGCCGCCAGCCACGGGGTGCCGACCACGGGTGCATACCCACTGTACGGCCTATCGTGGCGAAGTAGCGTCTCGAACGCGTACGCGCCTTCCTCCGGCTCGATCGCCGCCTCGCCGGATTCCGCCAGTGCCGTGCCTGCACCGATCTGCGACCAGGGCCCCCACGCGATCGATGTCGCGGGCAGGCCCTGACCGCGACGCCAGTGGGTGAAGGCGTCGAGCCAGCTGTTGGCCGCGGCGTAGGCGCCCTGGCCGGGCGAACCGACCAATGCCGCCGCCGACGAGAACACGCAGAACCAGTCCAGCGCCTGCTTGGCGGTCGCGCGGTGCAGGTTGAGCGCACCGTAAACCTTTGGCGCCCAGTCGCGTTCGATGAGTTCGTCGGTGATGTTGGCCAACACCGCGTCCTCGATGACCGCCGCTCCGTGCAACACGCCGCGCAGCGGGAAACCGGTTGCACACGCCGCCTCGACCAGCCGGTCGGCGGTCTCGGGATCGGCGATGTCCCCGCGCTGCACCTCGACCTCGGTCCCGCCGCGGCGGATGCGATCGATGACCTCGGTGGCCGCCTCCGACGGTGCCGACCGGCCGTTGAGCACGATCCGTCCGGCACCGGAGTCGGCCAACTTCTCGGCGAGGAAAAGTCCGAGCCCGGTGAGGCCGCCGGTGACGATGTATGCCGAATCGGACCGCGCCGCCCGAAACTCACCGGGCGGCACCACGGCGTCGATCTGGCCACCGTGCGGGATGTCCAGGACGAGCTTGCCGGTGTGCTCGGCGGCACCCATGACGCGGATGGCCGTGGCGCCGTCCTGCAGCGGGTAATGCGTGGTCTCCGGCAGCGGCAGCACCCCGTCGGCGATCTGCTGGTAGCAGACCTCCAGCAGGCGACGCAGCGTGTCGGAATCGGTCAGCGACAGCAGCGCGAGGTCGACGGCGTAGAACGACAGGTTGCGACGGAACGGGAACAGACCCATCCGGGTATCGCCGTAGATGTCGCGCTTGCCGATCTCGACGAACCGGCCGCCGAACGACAACAGCTCGAGGCCGGCCTTCTGGGAGGCCCCGGTCAGCGAGTTGAGCACGATATCGACGCCGTAGCCGTCCGTATCCACGCGGATCTGGTCGGCGAACGCGGTGCTGCGCGAATCGTAGACATGTTCGATGCCCATGCCCCGCAACAGCTCGCGACGGGCCTCGCTGCCCGCGGTGGCGAAGATCTCGGCCCCGGCGGCCCGCGCGATGGCGACGGCCGCCTGGCCGACACCACCGGTGGCGGAGTGGATCAACACCTTGTCACCGGCGCTGATGCGGGCCAGGTCGTGCAGGCTGTACCAGGCGGTCGCGTGCGCACTCGGCACCGCTGCTGCCCGATTGGTGGGCAGCCCCGGCGGCAGCGTGACGGCCAGGTTGGCATCACAGGTCACGAAGGTGGCCCAGGCGCCGTCGGCGGAGATGCCGCCGACGCGGTCACCGACCTTGTGCCCGGTGACCCCCGGCGCGACCGCGGTGACGACACCGGCGAAATCGGCGCCCAGCTTGGGCAACCGGCCCTCGAAGGACGGGTAACGCCCGAAGGCCACCAGCACATCGGCGAAGTTCAGGTTCGACGCGGTGACCGAGACCTCGATCTGACCGGGCCCTGGTGCCACCCGCTCGAAGGCCGCCAGCTCGAGGGACTGGATATCCCCCGGCGTGCGGATCTGCAGACGCATCCCGTCGCGGGCCGGATTGACCACCGTCGTGCGGCGGTCCTCGGGCCGCAGCGCGCCGGGCGTCAGCCGGGCCACGTACCACAGGCTGGAACGCCAGGCGGTCTCGTCCTCATCGGAACCGGACAGCAGCTGCGCGGCGATCTGGGTGGCATCGGTGTAGTCGTCGACGTCGATATGCGCGGTCTTGAGCTGCGGGTACTCCGTGCCGATCACGCGGATCAGCCCACGCAGTCCGGCCTCGTCCAGGTTCGCGGAATCCTCACCCGACACCGTCTGGGCGTTACGCGTCAGCACGTGCAGCCGCGGCGCCTCGCCCGGTGCCTCCGGGAGCTCGCGGACGATCTTGACCAGGTGCCGGACGTTGTCGCCGCCGCGGACGCCGGACTGTTCGTCGGCCACCCCGTGCCGCGGCGGGGTCACCACCAGAACGTGGCCGAAGGACTGCGCCTCCAGCTGCTCACGCAGCCGGGCGGCATGGGTGTCGTGATCGGAATGCTGCGGCCACACCATGGTGGTGACGTCCGCCTCGTGGCTCTTGAGCGCATCGGAAAGCCTGGTGGCCAGCAGATCGGCCGCGTCCGAGGTGCTGATCAGCAACCACCGACCGCCGCCGTGGTAGTCGACCTCGGGCAGCTCCTGCTGACGCCACTCGACGGTGAGCAACCGGTCGTTGAAGGTGCGCTCGCGCTGCCCGCTGTCGGAAACCCCGGTGCCCAACCGCAAACCGCCGACGGCCAGCAGCACGGTGCCTGCCTCGTCGAGCAGGTCGAGGTCGACCTCGACGGCGTTGGCGGTGATACCGATGATCGTGGCGCGGCAGTAGTGCGCGTTGCGGGTGGAGCCGAATGCGCGCATCCGGCGCACCCCCAGCGGCAGCATCAGGGTGCCGGTCGTATCGCCGCGCAGTGCGGGATGGGCGCCGACGGCCTGGAAGCAGGCGTCCAGCAGCGCCGGGTGCACGCCGTAGGCGCCCTGCTGGGAGCGGATCGACCCCGGCAGCGCCACCTCGGCCAGCACCGAGTCCGACTGCACATCGGATCCATCGTTGACGTAGACGGCGACCAACCCGGCGAACGCGGGGCCGTACTGGATGCCGCGCTGGTTGTACCAGGCGCGCATCTCGGCACCGTCGACACGCACCGTGTGCGCGGCCAGCTCGCCATCGATGTCGACGGCGGCGGGAACGGTATCGGCATCGGCGGCCCGCAGCGTGGCCGACGCCCGCTTGACCTGCTCGCCGTCGAGATAGGTCTCGACCGCGAAATCGGCGGATCCCTCGCGGGTCACGGTCGCGGCCGCCGTCACCTCGGTGCTCTCCTGCAGCAGCAACATCTGGTCGAAGCTGATATCGCGGACCTCGGCGTCCTCGCCGAGGACGTTGCGGGCTGCGGCCAACGCCATCTCGCAATACGCCGCACCCGGCAGTGCCGCCACGTTGTGCACCTGGTGATCCCCCAGCCACGGCTGGATCTCGGTGCCGACATCGGCCTGCCAGGCGTGCCGTTCGGGCTCCTCGGGCAGCCGAACGTGCGCGCCAAGGAGCGGATGCACGGCCAGCGTCGCACCGCCGGGGGCCAGTTCCAGCGGGTCGCGCACCAGGATCAGCTCGCGGTGCGTCCAGGTCGGCAGCGGGGCGTCGACGAGGTTGCCGGTCGGATAGAGCGCCGAGAAGTCCACCCTGGCGCCGGCGTTGTGCAGATCGGCGAGCACGGCCCGCAACCCGTGCGGCAGCTCCTGCTCACGCCGCACACTGGCCAGCGCCGCGTGCGCGATGTCCAGGCTGCTTGCGGTCTGGTCGACCGCATGGGTGAGCAACGGGTGCGGCGACAGCTCGGTGAAGACGCGGTAACCGTCCTCGAGGGCCGCTTGCACGGCCGCGGCGAACCGCACCGCGTGGCGCAGGTTGTCGACCCAGTAGTCGGCGTCGAAGTCGGCGATATCGCGCGGGTCGTACAGGGTCGCCGAGTAGTAGTCGATCTCGGGCTCGGACGGATCGAGGTCCTCCAGCGCGTCGGCCAGGTCGTCGAGGATCGGGTCGACCTGCGGAGAGTGCGAGGCCACGTCGACGGCGACCTCACGGGCCATCACATCGCGGCTCTCCCATTCGGCGATCAGCTCACGCACCGACTCCTTCGCGCCGCCGACGACGGTCGAGCGCGGCGATGCGACCACCGACAGCACGACGTCGTTGACACCGCGCGCCGCGAGTTCGGAGAGCACCTGCTGGGCGGGCAGTTCGACCGAGGCCATCGCACCGGATCCGGCGATGGTGGCCATCAGCTTGGAGCGGCGGCAGATGACCTTGACACCGTCGGCGAGGGTCAGCACACCGGAGACCACCGACGCGGCGACCTCGCCCATCGAGTGGCCGATCACCGCACCGGGAGTCACCCCGTAGGCCTTCAGGGTGGCGGCGAGGCCCACCTGGACGGCGAACACGGTCGGCTGCACCTTGTCGATACCGGTGACGGTCTGCGCGGATGTCAACTCATCGGTGACCGAGAAACCGGACTCCGCGGCGATCAGCGGCTCGAGTTCGGCGATGGCGGCGGCGAAGGCCGGCTCACCGTCGAGCAGCCCGGCACCCATGCGGGCCCACTGCGAGCCCTGACCGGAGAACACCCAGACCGGACCGCGTTCACCATCGCCCACGGCCCGCTGGTAGGGCGTCTCGCCGTCGGCGACCTCACGCAACGCGGCGATCAATCCCGCACGGTCGTCGGCGAGCACCGTGGTGCGCACCGGCCGGTGCGCACGGCGACGCGCCAGCGTGTAGGCGAGGTCGTGCAGGCTGAGGTCCTCGCCCTGGGCCGCCACCCAGTCGGCCAGCCTGCCCGCGGTGCGGCGCAGTTCCTCGGCCGAGGTCGAGGACAGCGCGAAGACGTGACCGGCCGCGTCGGTATCGGTGGCGGCTGCCGGGACGGCGGGTGCCTCTTCGAGCACGGCGTGCACGTTGGTGCCGGACAGTCCGTAGGCCGAGACCGCGGCGCGCCGCGGTGCATCGGTGACGGGCCACGGGGTGATCTCGGCGGGCACGAAGAGGTCGGTCTTGATCTTGGCGAGCTCGTCGGGGAGCCGGTTGAAGTTGGCGTTCGGCGGCACCGTCGCGTGCTGCAGAGCCAGCACGCTCTTGATGATGCCGATGGTGCCCGCTGCGGACTGGGCGTGGCCGAAGTTGGTCTTCGACGAGCCGAGCGCGACGGGGCCCGCGGTGCCGTACACCGCGGCCAGGCCGGCGAACTCGATCGGGTCACCGACCGGAGTTCCGGTGCCGTGCGCCTCGATCATGCCGACGGTGGTCGGGTCGATACCGCCGGACGCCAGCGCCGCGCGGTAGACGGCCTCCTGGGCGTCGCGCGAGGGCGTGGCGATGTTGACGGTGTGACCGTCCTGGTTGACCGCGCTACCCCGCACGACCGCGAGGATGCGGTCGCCGTCGCGTTCGGCATCGGCGAGCCGCTTGAGCAGCACGACGCCGGTGGCCTCCCCCGGCACGAAACCGTCGGCGGCCGCATCGAACGCGTGGCACTGACCGGTGGGCGACAACATGCCCTGCGCGGAACCCGAGGACAACTTGCGGGGCTCCAGGACGAGGTTCACCCCACCGGCGAGCACCAGGTCGCTGTCGCCGTCGTGCAGGCTGCGGCACCCGAGGTGCAGGGCGAGCAGACCGGAGGAGCATGCGGAATCCACCGAGTAGGCCGGTCCGTGCACGCCGAGGTGATAGGCGATGCGGCCCGAGGCCATGCTGAAATTGTTGCCGGTGAATCCGTAGGGGCCCTCGATCGAGTGCGCGTCGGCGGCCAGCAGCTGGTAGTCGCCGTGGGTGAGGCCCATGAACACACCGGTGCGCGATCCCTGCAGCGTCGCGGGGTCGATGCCCGCGTGCTCGATGGCCTCCCACGCGGTCTCCAGCAGCAGCCGGTGCTGCGGGTCCACGGCGGTGGCCTCACGGTCGCTGATACCGAAGAAGTCGGCGTCGAAACCGGCTACGTCGTCGAGGAAGGCACCCCATTTGGAGACCGACCGGCCGGGCACACCGGGCTCGGGATCGTAGAACTCGTCGGCATCCCAGCGGTCCGCCGGGATGACGGTGACGTGGTCCTCGCCACCGAGCAACGCCTGCCACATACGGTCAGGTGAGTCGATTCCGCCAGGCAACCGGCACGCCATCCCGATGACGGCGACAGTTGTGACAGGTGTATCAACCACGAAGTTCAAACCTCTTCCAAACGGGTAGTACGAGACTGAGTGGGCGCGCTGGCTACTGCCGGGTCAACCGGGCTGCCGGTCTGACAGGAGCACAAAACCGTTGCGCACTCTTCCTCACCCTCTCCGGACCTCGCTTCAACTCGCCTCCGAGTCGGAGCGTAGTCGTCCCCGTTGACGACGGCGTTAAAAATCGAGCAAATCCACTGCGAACTCTACAGCGTCAAGAGCGCCGTTGCGCAGGCTACACCAGCTACGTCTTGTGATTCCAGCAACTGCGCATCGGGCCTTCCACCTGCGAATGAACATCCATATTGACGTCCAAGTAAATGTGATTCGAGTCACCTTGTCAAGCGATGGATTAGCCAACGGATTTGCCAGCAAACACATTGGACCGACCATGCAGCATGTCGACACGTGCGTCGAAACTGTGAAGAAGCTGTCGGCCGAGGACGCGAACAGCCCGCTCAACACGCACTAGCTGAGTAAACAGCAGTCACAATGATCACACTGGCATGGGCAACGCGATATCGCGGGGGTTCGGCGACGCGCATCCCGGCGAGTTCGCCAGAGAGGTTGGCAACCTTTGACTGGGTAACGGAATCTGCACGTTCGGAATGGGGCCGGTCCGGCGCTGCGACAGCGGCAAAATGCCCTTGCACGGCGCCGTATATCCATTCATCCAGCCAACTGCCGAGGTCACCAGCAATATCGTGTTACCCGCGGTATCGCGTGATGATCGCCGCGGCAAGCAAAACTTCGGGCGACCGAAACAAGGACCGGCCGGGGCGTTCAGACAGCCGTCGCGGCCGGCCCCGCGGATCCCGCACCGAAGCGCGGAACCGCGGCGAATCCCCGTTGCCTGGCACGCGCGGCGCCCCGGCGGATGAGCGCCGCCATCGCCACGAACCCGGCCTGATCGGCGACCACCAGAGGGGTCAGCAGCCGATTGTGCACGTAACCGAATGCCAGCCCGGCGGCCGGATCAGCCCAGCCCAGCGAGCCCCCCAGCCCGACATGGCCGAACCCCGGGA
The DNA here is from genome assembly GCF_000416385.1 of Mycobacterium sp. VKM Ac-1816D. Lineage (NCBI taxonomy): Bacteria > Bacillati > Actinomycetota > Actinomycetes > Mycobacteriales > Mycobacteriaceae > Mycobacterium > Mycobacterium sp. VKM Ac-1816D. The sequence goes on along the minus strand of NZ_AOHQ01000139.1, from coordinate 65,338 downwards.
GCACACCGGGCAGCGGCAATCCGTGGTAGCCGAGGTGAAAGGACATCGGCATACCCAGTGACCCATCGGGATGCAGGCTGCGCGGGCCGGTCAGACCCGCCACCACCGAACCGGACAGGAACCGGGTGCCGTCGATCTCGCCGCCGTTGGCGATCGCGCCGTACACCCGCGCCAAGCCGCGCGCGGTCGACACACCGTTGGCCGATGCCATCTCGCCGTCCAACAGCGGGGTCTCCCCCTGCACCACGGACTTCATCCCGGGGAAGTAGAGCGCGCCCAGGCCCCCCGAGACCGGCAGCGCCGCCAGCCGTGGGGTGAGCAGGTTGACGATCGGGTTCTGCAGATGCCGCTGCGGACCGATGATCTGGGCGGGCCGGGTCGGTGCCGAGACCGGCGGCCGACCCAAATGGATACCGTCGACGTCGAGCGGGCGCGCCAGCTCGGTCCGGAAGAGCTCACGCATACCCAGCCCGGTGACGGACCGGGCCAGTCCCGAGACCAGCCAGCCGTAGGTCAGAGCATGGTAGGCGGGCCGACCACGCAACAACCCCGGCGGCGCGGCGGCGATGCGCTCCTCCATCCGGACATGGTCGAGCAGATCTGCCATGGTGACACCGTTGAGCTGGGACAAACCCGCCCGGTGCCGCATGACGTCGCGGACCGTGATGGCACCCTTACCTCTGGCGCCGAATTCCGGCCAGTACTCGGCGACCGGCGCCTCGTAATCGACGAGTCCGCGGTCCACCAGCCGGTGGATGACGGTGGAAGCCAGCCCCTTGGTCGCGGAGAAGACCATGGCGCCGGTATCGGCCGACCAGCGTCGCCGGCCCGCGCGATCGGCCCAGCCGGTCCAGACGTCGACGACGGGAACCCCGTCCAGGTACACCGTCAGCGCGCCGCCGCCGAACCGGCGCGGACCGAACAGCCGGGAGAAGGCCTGTACCGCGAGCGCGAAGCTGGGATCGGCGGCACCGCGCACGCCGCGCGGCAGGACGCCGGCGCGGACGCCCCCGGTCTGCTCGGCGAACGCGTCGTTGCGCTCACCATCTATTGCGTAGGTCACAGTCGCCACAATGTACTCCGCCGGCTGGCTAACTACCGAGGACTGTTACCTAACCGTGAGGACGTCGGGGTTTGCCGAAAAGCGGCATCCCGCCAGCCATAACGCTGTCCGCGCCGACTCAGTCGGCGGCGTCGAGGATCCGCTGGGCCGCCAGGGCCGCGGTCAGCTCGCCATCGCGCACCTGACGCTCGACATCGGCACGTATCCGCTTGACCTCCGGGTTGCTCAGCACCCGGTCCAACACCGTGTCACGGACCATGGACCAGGTCCAGTTCACCTGCTGGGCGCGTCGGCGCGACTCGAACTCCCCCGCCTCGGTCAGCACCCTGCGGTGTTCCTCCACGGTCTGCCACAGCTGTTCCAGCCCGTCGCCGGTCAACGCACTCATGGTGAGAACCGGTGGCCGCCAAAGAGTTTCGCGCGGATAGATCAACCGCAAGGCGCCGGCCAGCTCGCGCGCGGCGGCTCGCGCCTCGACGGCGTGCGGACCGTCGGCCTTGTTGACCACCACGATGTCGGCCAGCTCCAGGACGCCCTTCTTGATGCCCTGCAACTGATCTCCGGTGCGGGCCAGGGTCAGGAACACGAAGGTGTCCACCATGTCCGACACCGTCACCTCGGATTGGCCCACCCCGACGGTCTCGACAAGGATCACGTCGAAGCCTGCCGCCTCCAGCAGCACGATGGTCTCGCGGGTGGCCCGGGCCACCCCACCGAGGGTTCCCGATGTCGGAGAAGGCCGGATGTAGGCGTCGGGGTGGACGGCCAACTTCGCCATCCGGGTCTTGTCCCCGAGGATCGATCCGCCGGTGCGCGTCGAGGACGGATCGACGGCCAGCACCGCCACCCGATGTCCGGCCTCGATCAGGTGCATGCCCAGCGCCTCGATTGTCGTCGACTTGCCGACCCCGGGCACCCCGGTGATGCCCACGTGGACGGCGCTGCCCGCGTCCGGCATCAGCTCCAGCAGCAGCTCCTGTGCCCGCTGCCGGTGGTCGGCGCGCGTCGACTCGACAAGGGTGATCGCGCGGGCCAGCGCCGCGCGATCCCCGCTGCGCAGTGCCGACGCCAATTCTGCGGGCGCAAGATCCGGGCGGCTCATCAAGCCAGGCTGTACCCGAGTCGCTCGGCCAGCTTGTGCAGCAGGCCGATCGCTGCATCGGCGATCACGGTTCCCGGCGGGAAGATCGCGGTGGCACCCGCGGCATACAACTCGTCGAAGTCGCCGGGCGGGATGACCCCGCCCACCACGACCATGATGTCCGGGCGACCCACCTCGGCCAGCGCGTCGCGCAGTGCGGGCACCAACGTGAGGTGACCGGCAGCCAGCGAGGACACCCCGACGACGTGCACGTCGTTGTCGGCGGCCTGGCGGGCCACCTCGTCCGGAGTGGAGAACAGCGAACCGACGTCCACGTCGAAGCCGATATCGGCGAATGCCGTCGCGATCACCTTCTGTCCGCGGTCGTGTCCGTCCTGGCCCATCTTGGCCACCAGGATGCGCGGACGTCGTCCGTCGGCCTCGGCGAAGCGCTCCACCAGATCCGTCGCGGTACTCACGTTGCCAGCCTTCCCGACCTCGTCGCGATACACGCCGGAGATGGTGCGGATCTCCGCGACATGACGGCCGTACACCTTCTCCAACGCATCGGATATCTCACCGACGGTGGCGTGGGCGCGGGCCGCGTTGATGGCCAGCGCCATCAGGTTGTTGCCGAGACCATCCTCCCCGGTGGCCACGTTCTCCCCAGCGGCACGGGTCAATTCGGCAAGCGCGGCCTGGGTGGCGTGCTCATCTCTTTCCGAACGGAGGCGCTCCAGCTTGGCCAGCTGTTCGGCGCGCACCCGGCTGTTCTCGACCTTGAGGACCTCGATCTCCTGATCCTCGGCGACCTGGTACTTGTTCACACCGATCAGTGCCTGCACACCGGAGTCGATGCGTGCCTGGGTGCGCGCGGCGGCCTCCTCGATGCGCATCTTGGGGATGCCCGCGTCGATGGCCTGGGCCATGCCGCCGTATTCGGCGACCTCCTCGATATGTGCCCTGGCCCGGTCGGCGAGCTGATGGGTCAGCCACTCGACGTAATACGAGCCACCCCACGGATCGATCGGCCGCGTCGTGCCCGACTCCTGCTGCAGCAACAGCTGGGTGTTGCGGGCGATCCGAGCGGAGAAGTCGGTCGGCAGCGCCAGCGCCTCGTCGAGGGCGTTGGTGTGCAACGACTGGGTGTGCCCCTGGGTGGCGGCCATCGCCTCCACACAGGTGCGCGCGACGTTGTTGAAGACGTCCTGCGCGGTCAACGACCAACCCGAGGTCTGCGAATGGGTGCGCAGGGAAAGCGATTTGGAGCTCTTCGGGTCGAATTGCGAAACCAGCTCACTCCACAGCAGCCGGCCGGCACGCAGCTTGGCCACCTCCATGAAGAAGTTCATCCCGATGCCCCAGAAGAAGGACAGCCGCGGTGCGAACTTGTCGATGTCCAGGCCGGCGTCCAGGCCCGCCTTGATGTACTCGACGCCGTCGGCCAGCGTGTAGGCCAGCTCCAGATCGGCCGTCGCGCCCGCCTCCTGGATGTGGTAACCCGAGATCGAGATGCTGTTGAACTTCGGCATCTTGGCGCTGGTGTAGCCGAAGATGTCGGAGATGATCCGCATCGACGGTTTGGGCGGGTAGATGTAGGTGTTGCGGACCATGAACTCTTTGAGGATGTCGTTCTGGATGGTCCCGGCCAGTTTCTCCGGAGCCACCCCCTGCTCCTCGGCGGCCACCACGTAGAGCGCCAGGATCGGCAGCACCGCGCCGTTCATCGTCATCGAGACCGACACGCTGCCCAGGTCGATACCGTCGAAGAGTTGGCGCATGTCCAGGATCGAATCGATGGCCACACCCGCCATACCGACATCGCCGGCGACCCGCGGATGGTCGGAGTCGTAACCGCGGTGGGTGGCCAGATCGAAGGCGACCGACAGACCCTTCTGACCGGCGGCCAGGTTGCGCCGGTAGAAGGCGTTGGACTCGGCCGCGGTGGAGAAACCGGCGTACTGGCGGATCGTCCATGGCTGGTTGACGTACATCGTCGGGTAGGGCCCGCGGATGAACGGCGGGTCGCCGGGGAAGCTGTCCACCGGATATCCGGCGGCGGCGGCCTGGTCACGGTCGGCGGCGATGTAGACCGGCTTGACGTCGATGCCCTCCGGCGTCGCCCACACCAGTTGTTCGGGGGTGTAGCCGTGTGCCGCGGCGGCCCCGGCGGCCAGCTCGGCGACACCTTCGGCGGTGGCTGCGGCCGGGGTGGTGTCCCCCTGCAGCGGCACATCGGCGAAGCTGGCGATGGCCGCCGTTTCGGTCTTCTCCGTTGACGTCATGTCACGCTCCCAATCGGGTGAGCAGGGTCGAGAGAGCCTCGACGGCGTTGATCTTGGCGGTGAGGTACTCGTCGGGCTTGGCGGTCGCCTCGGCGACCGATTTCTCCGGTCCGGCCAGGTACAGGTGCGTGATCCCGGCCGCGCGCGCGGCCGCCGCGATATCGGAGACCTCGGTGCCGTAGCGGGCGTCCGTACCGCAGATGACGGCCACGGTGTGCGTACCGACCGCGGCGGCCACACCGGCGGGATCCACGGTGCCCGGGTTGACCGTCTCGATGCCACCGGAGGCCAGCAGGTTGGCCGCGAAGGTCGTGCGGATGTTGTGCTCGGCCAACGGGCCCAGCGGTAGCAGGACGGCCTGCGGGCGCGTCCCGTGCTCGGCCAGATAGGCATCGGACCGGTCGCGCAGGGCCTCGAATTCCGCGGCGTAGCGGTAGATCCGGGCGGATTCCTCGGCGCGCGACCCCGCCGGTAGCGGTTTCTCGGCGAGGTTGGGGAACTCGTTCACACCGGTCAGCGAGGTCCGCCGGTGCGCGATGTCCGCGGCGCGCTGCCCGCGCACGGTGGCGATCTGCTCGTCGAGGTGATCGCGCGCGGCGGTGAGCCCGCCGCGGCTCTCCAGATCCTGGAAGTGCGCCCAGGCGTGTTCGGCCAGCTGCACGGTCAGGTCCTCGATGAACCAGGAGCCCGCTCCCGGGTCGAGCACCTTGCCCAGGTGCGATTCTTCGAGCAGCAGCAGTTGGGTGTTGCGCGCCATCCGCCGGGTGAAGCTCGTCGCCGTTCCCGGCAGCCCGCCGGGGATCGCGGCGTCGAAGGGCTGCACCAGCACGGTGTCGGCACCGCCGACGCCGGCACCGAATGCCGCCAGCGTGGTGCGCAACATGTTCACCCACGGGTCACGCTGGCTCATCATCGGCGCCGAGGTCACCGCATGCACGGTGACCGCGCCGGCCTCGGGGGCGCCGATCACCTCGGCGACCCGCGCCCACAGCCGGCGCACCGCGCGCATCTTGGCGATCGTCGTGAACTGATCGTCATCGGCCGCCAGCCGGAGGCTGATCTGTCCGAGGGCCTGTGCGGGGCTGAGGCCCGCGGCGACGAGCGCCCGCAGATACTCGACACCCGCGGCCACCACGGCGGCCAGCTCCCACACCGCGCTGGCACCGAGATTGTGCAGTGCGGGACCATCCACCGTGATCGCCCGGACGCCCTGCCTGCCGGCGATTCCGGTCGCCACCGTCACCACGTCGGCGAGCGCCGGTGCGGCCCGACCGCTCAGCGGGGCGGTCAACGGGTCGGCACCCAGATCCACCGAGAGTCGCGAATTCTGGTCGTCGTCGAAGTCGGCCAACAGTGGGAGCAGCGCGGCGGCGGCATCCGCGTAATCGGCTCCGGCGTCGACGACCACCGGAACCAGATCCAGGTAGATGCCCTGTACCAGCTGGGCGAACTCTTCGGCGGCCACGCCATGGGCCCCCACCTTGAGCACCAGTGCGCTGGCGCCCTCGGTCAGTGCCAGCAGCGCGGCGTTGTTGGCGTCGGCCGCGGAGGTGTGCCCGGCCGGAAACTCCTCGGCCACCTTCCATCCGCTGAGCACATCGCGGCGGGCGTCACCGCCACGGACGAATGGCCACTGACCCGGAAGCGCGGGTTCGGAATGTCCGTCGAGACTCGTGTAGAGGGGCCGCACCGGGAAGCCCTCGTAGGTGGGTGAGTCGAGCAGCCGCTCGGGCTCCTCGGGGAGGTCGGCCACCTCGCGGCGCAGGCTTTTCGCCAGCACGGCCGCCACCCCGGAGCGCCAGCGCTCGCGGTCCGATTCCATCACGCTCGAGGACATGTGACTCCTGTTTTCGCAGTGTGGGGCGGGTGAACTCCTCATGAGGCTAAATGATCGTTACCACCACTTCGTGCAGTGGGCGGGCTCGCCCGCCGGATCGCCGACCGTGGTGCGCACCGTCCCTGCGGCGCGCCCCGTAGGGTTGGAACACGTGAAACCCGTCGTCAGCACGCTGCGCACCGTCGCAGCCACGGTGGCGGGCACCGCGGCCCAACTGCCGCACCGGCGCGTCCTCGGCATCGCCGCCACGATTGTGATTCTTGTCGCAGTGGCATTGCTGGTGCCGCTGCCGACCGCGATGCAGATGCGGGAATGGGCCACCGCGGCCGGCCCGTGGTTTCCCCTGGTGTTCTTCGCCGCGCACACCGTGATGACGGTCTTCCCTTTTCCCCGAACCGCTTTCACGCTGTCGGCTGGTTTGTTGTTCGGACCGTTGCTCGGTATCGGGCTTGCGGTGGTGGCCAGCACCGTGAGCGCCGTGATCGCCGTGGTGCTGGTGCGCGCGGCCGGTTGGCAGTTGAGCCGGTTGGTGAGCCATCCGCGGGTGGACACGCTCGATGCCCGCCTGCGTGAACGGGGCTGGGTGACGGTGCTGTCGATGCGGATGATCCCGGCGGTGCCATTCGCGGTGCTCAACTACGCCGCCGGCGCGTCCGCGGTCCGACTGCTGCCCTATGCGGTCGCCACACTGGTCGGTGTGATCCCGGGGACCGCCGCCGTGGTGATCCTCGGCGACGCGCTGACGGGCAACATCAGCCCGCTGCTGTTCCTGGTTTCGGCCTGCACCGCCGCTGTCGGCATCGCCGGTCTGATCTACGAGATCCGGGCGCATCGTCACCACCACGACGGCGATCGACAGCCTGCCGTCGAGGACAGTGCGGCGCAGAACGGCTGAGTCAGGCGGCCTTGTCGGAGCGGTCCAGGAACCGCACCACGGCGGGGCTTCCACCGGCCGCCTTGCTGCGGATGCCGCGCGGGATGTGCAGCGCGACCATCGAACCGGACCGGACCACACCGAGCGGTCCTGCCCCGGCGAAACGTCCGAAGCCGGCCACGTGAACGGCCCATCCCGCCTTCGCCTGCCGGTACCCGATGCGGATGCCGAGTGCCAGGATCACCAGCAGGCCGCCCACCCCGGGCAGCGCCACCGCGGCAAGCGCGGCCAGCGACAGCGGCAGCAGGACCTCGCTGACCGCCCGGTCGAGGAACGAATCCGGCGTCGACGAGGTGGCGATACCGCGTAGTCCGACGGGAATCGGGACCGCGGGGGCGGCTGTCCGCAGGCTGACGGTCGTCGGCGACGCGAGCAGCGACGGCTGCGCCGGCATCTCGGCGAGCAGTGCACCGGCGGGATCGGCGGCCTGCACGGGCGCCAGCATCATCTCGGACAGGTCGGTCGAGGGTGCTGCCTGGAACGTTCGCGGCGTGGCGGCCGGCGGGGCGCCCGGACTCGGCGCGATGGGCACGCCCATCAGCGCGCTGAGGTCGGCGGGCAGCGTGATGATCGCGCTGACCGAGGTGTTCACCGAGGTCAGCATCGACTCCATGGTGGAGATGACGTCGGCGACGGGATCCTTCGACGTCGGCAGCAGGGCCAGCAGCGCCGGTACCGCCGCCACCGTGTCGTGGGTGGAGCCCAGCACGGTGGTCATCGTGTTGCCGAAGGTCGCGATGACATCGGGCACCTTGGCGAACGGGAGCGGACGAACAGGGGTCGAGGTCTTGGTTTCCGGCGCGCTGGGTCGCGGGTTGGTGCCAGCCGACGGGGTGGGCGCAGGTTCGGGATCGCTGGTGGGCTGCGGCGCCGGGGTGACCGGTGGCACCGATACGGCGACGGTATCGGTCGCTGCGACGGTCGGCGCCACGATCCCGATGGCGATCTCGGGGGTGACGTCGGGAGTCGCGTCGGGAAGTGCGTCGGAATCGGCGGGATGCAGGATCAGCTCGTTCTGCTGCTCGATGTCGGTGCCCGAGGTGCCGGTTCCCGGCTGCGGCTTTGTATTGGGCGAGCCCAGCGTGCCGAGGGTGTTGCGGACATCGCGGAGGGTGTCGCGGATCGAATCCCGCACCGTCGAACCGAAATCGGTCTGGGTGCGCGTCCCGGGCGTCGGCGCGGTCCCGGTGGAACCACCCGAGCCCACCGACGACGTACCTCCCGTGCCACCGCCGGAGGGTCCGTCGTCGGCCAACGCGATGGCGGCCGGCCCACCGATGAGCAGTGCCCCCGAAAGCAGGCATGCACCCAGCGCGCCGGGTACGCACACTCTCGTCATAGCGCCGCCATTTCGTCCTCTGACCGGCACGGGGCCAGCTTCATCGTCAGCAACCAGTCAATATGCCATTAGACCACGCACGCGGCCCTTAAGCAGCAAAAATTGTACGCGGGCGTCAACTATCGGCTCGGGGTGTGGTCATGGCGCGCGATGGGCGCCGTCCTGCTGCTGTGGTTGCGACGCGACGTCCGCCGCGGGTCCGCCGAGTGCCGGCGACGGTGTCGGCGCGCCCAGCGGCGGCACCGGATTCCGGGCCTCGGCTTCGGCCTTGGCGACCGCCTGGGCGATCGCCGGATCGGTCTCGGTGGAGAACCAGTCGGCGACCTCCTCGGCCTCCTCCTCGTCGGACTTCGTCGGGCCGTCGTCCACCGGCGACGGGGTGTAGCGGAACACGCCGTCCTCACCGGGCGCGCCGAGCATCTTGGTGAATCCCTGCAGCGCGGAGCCGAAGTCGCTGGGCACCAGCCACACCTTGTTGGCCTCCCCCTTCGCCATCTGCGGCAACGTCTGCAGGTACTGGTAGGCCAGCATCTCCGGGGTCGGGCGGCCCTTCTTGATCGCCGCGAAGGTCTTCTCGATGGCCTTGGCCTGCCCCTGCGCTTGTAGGTAGGCCGCGGCGCGCTCACCCTGGGCGCGCAGCATCCGGGATTGCCGGTCGGCCTCGGCGGCCAGGATCGCGGCCTGCTTGGCGCCCTCGGCCGCCAGGATCTGTGCCTGCTTCTGCCCCTCTGCAGCCTTGATGGCCGCCTCGCGGCTGCCCTCTGCGGTGAGGATCATGGCGCGCTTCTCGCGATCGGCACGCATCTGCTTTTCCATCGAATCCTGGATCGACGGCGGCGGATCGATGCTGCGCAACTCGACGCGGGCGACGCGCAGACCCCAGCGGCCGGTGGCCTCGTCGAGCACGCCCCGCAACTGCCCGTTGATCGAGTCACGGGAGGTCAACGTCTGCTCCAGGGTCATCCCGCCGACGACGTTGCGCAATGTGGTGGTGGCCAGCTGCTCCACGCCGACGATGTAGTTGCTGATCTGGTAGACCGCCTTGGCAGGGTCGGTGACCTGGAAGTAGACGACGGTGTCGATGTTGACGGTCAGGTTGTCCTCGGTGATCACCGGCTGTGGCGGGAAGGACACCACCCGCTCGCGAAGATCGACCCGGGCCCTGATCTTGTCGACGAACGGCAGCAGCAGCGTGAGCTGACCCGACACCGTCTTGCTGTAGCGGCCGAGGCGTTCGATGACCGCCGCCTCCGCCTGTGGGATCAGAGCCACCGATTTGGCGACGATGATCACCGCGAAGATCACCAGCACCGCCAGTAGTACCAATCCGGTAATCGCACCGTCCATCAGATCCCCCTCCGGGTTCGACTCTTCGGTCCAGACGACGTGACGGCCCGGACCGGGTGTTGCGGTCTAGATCTTGGAGACCACCGCGGTGGCACCGTCGATGTGCACGACGGTCACCTGGTCCCCGCTTTCGAACACATCGTTGTCGTTGAGCGGACGCGCCGTCCACACCTCGCCGTCCAGCTTGACCTGGCCGGCATCCCGAGAGACCGGGGCGAGCACCAGTGCGGCGCGACCCTCCAAGGCCTTCGCCGGATCCGGCAGGCCCACCCCGGACAGCATCCGGCGCTTGAGCGCCGGGCGCACCAGCGCCAGCAGCAGCACCGAGACGACGAGGAACACCGCGCCGTCGGCCCAGATCGGCCAGTCGAACACGAAGCTCGCCCCGGCCGCGGCCAGCGCACCGCCACTGAGCATGAGCAGGAACATGTCACCGGTGAGGGCTTCTGCTCCTGCCAGTCCCAGGGCCGCGACCAGCCAGATCCATGCAGGCATGTTCCCAGCCTAGCGAATCCGGCCGTTCCGGCAGGCGACAACTACACTGCGGAAACTATGTGGTGCCCGAGTGCTTCGCTGACGGTATGGGTCAACGCCTGGCTTGCGGGCGTCGCCGCCCCCGATGATGTCCTCGATGCGTTATCGCAATGGGCGCCAAAGCATTCCGTTACGGCCTACGATTCGGTCGCGGCCGGCACCACCGGGCTTCCGTGGCCGGACCTGAATCATTCCGGCACCATGTCGCTGCTGCAGAGCATGCGCACCGCGGCCGGCCCGGCCGCCGGTACTCCCGCGGTGGCGTTGGTGCTGCCGGTTCCCGGCGATGTGCGCGGCCTTCCGCCGGACACCCAGTTCCAGCGTGATGCGGTCACGATGGGCGAGGCGATGATCGTCGGCACGCATCCCGGCCGGTCGGTGGGGATGGTGCCCGAATACGCCTACGAGGACATCGACGATCCCGATTACGAACCCGATCCGGTGTCGCTGGCGTGGACGCTCTACTCCGTGCCCGGACCCGTCGTGCTCGAGCATCACGATCTCGGCGAGGCCGAGTACACGCTGCGCTCGGCGGTGCGCTCGGCGGCCGACGCCCTGAGCGCGTTGAGTGCCGGTATCGGCGTCGCCGACATCGACGATCCGCGGGGCATGGTCGAGCAGTTACTGGAGGCGACACGTTTGCACCGGTTGCCCGATCACACCCCCGAGCGGGCGCTGCGGGTGTTGGAGAACGCGGCACATATCGACGCCATCATCACGGCGAGTTCCGGCCTGATCCCTATCGGGCTGCAGACCAGCTCGGAGGTTCAGATCGCCTCGGACACCCTGCGGCCGTTGGCCTCGGTGGTGCGCACGGCCAGGCTGGCCGCGATCAACGCGATCCTCTACTCGGCCTGGCGGCGCTGATCGCCGGTCCCCTACCGCTCAGCGGGTGGCCGGACCCGAGCCGGGCCGACCCGCCTGCGCGGGCGCCGGGACGCACGCAGGGGTGCAGAAGGACCCGTTGAGACTGTTTCCGTAACCGGGAACCTGTTGCGGTCCAACGACCCTGGCCGGAGCCTGCTCCGACTGCAGCTCGTCGATCAGGCCGATCACCAGTTCGGCGAAACGGCGCTGTGCGTTGGGGGTCGTCGCCCGGGCCAGTGCCACGCCCGCGGCGTCGGCCTGCTCGGCCAGTTCACTGTCCAGATCCCAGATGACCTCGATGTGGTCGGCGACGAAACCGATCGGACAGACGATCACCGCGTCGACCCCACGCTCGACGAGCACCTCGAGGTGATCCCCGACGTCGGGTTCCAGCCACGGCACCTGCGGCGGGCCCGACCGGGACTGCCAGACCAGATCGAAATCGTCGTAACCGGCCGCGGCCGCCACCAACCGCGACGCGTATCCCACCTGCCGCTCGTAGAGGTCCTGGCCGCACCGGTCGGCCGCCCGCAACGGGATGGAATGCGCGGTGAACACCAGTCGCGCCCCCGCGCGCCGCTCGGCGGGCAGGGTCCCTGCGGCGTCGGCGATGGCGTCGGCGAACATCGCCACGAACAGCGGATGATCGAAGTACTGGCGCAGTTTCACCAGTTCGGGTGGCGGACCGTTGCCATCGTCGGGGACCGCGGACCGGGCCCGGGCGATGTCCTCCTGGTACTGCGCGCATCCCGAGTAACCGCCCCATGCCGACGTCGAGAACACCGCGGCCCGGCGAACGCCGTTGTCGCGCATCGCCGTGACGGTGTCTTCGACGAACGGCTCCCAGTTGCGGTTGCCGAAGTACACCGGCAGATCGCGGCCCTGATCGGCGAGCACGCCCTCGATCTGCTCGATGAGCGCCCGGTTGATGCCGTTGATCGGCGAGACACCACCGAAGTGGTGGTAGTGCTCGGCGACCGCCGCCAGCCGCTCGGGCGGGATCCCGCGACCGCGGGTGACGTTCTCCAGGAACGGCATCACCTGGTCATGCCCCTCGGGTCCACCGAAGGACAGCAGCAGCAGCGCGTCAAAGTGCATGGGGTTGCACGCCTTCCTACAGCAGCTGGGTGCTGGCGCCGCCGTCGGCGTAGATGATGGTGCCGGTGGTCGCCGGCAGCCAGTCCGAGAGCAGGGCACAGACGGTCTTGGCCACCGGGGTCGGGTCCTTCATGTTCCAGCCGATAGGAGCGCGCTGGTCCCAGCCCTCTTCGAGCAGCCGCATCTGGTCACCGGCCTCGGCGCCGAGCGCACCACCGACGATGGCGCTCATCGCCAGCGTGCGGATCGGTCCTGCGGCAACAAGATTCGAGCGGACACCGAACGGTCCTGCTTCTCGCGCGACGAACCTGTTGACCGATTCCAGGGCGCTCTTGGCGACGGTCATCCAGTTGTAGGCGGGCATCGCGCGCGTCGGGTCGAAGTCCATGCCCACGATGCTGCCGCCGCTGTTCATGACGGGCAGGGTGGCCTTGGCCAGCGACGCGTATGAGTAGGCCGAGATGTGGATGCCCTTGGCGACATCCTCGTAGGGCGCATCGAAGAACGGGTTGACGCCCATCCCGGTCTGCGGCATGAAACCGATCGAGTGCACCACACCGTCGAGCTTGTTGCCCTCGCCGATCACCTCGGCGATCCGGCCGGCCAGCGAATCGAGGTGCTCGCTGTTCTGCACATCGAGTTCCAGCAGCGGTGCCGGATTGGGCAGCCGGTCGGCGATGCGCTGGATCAGCTTCATCCGGTCGAACCCGGTCAGCACCAGCTCGGCGCCGGCCTCCTGGGCCTGCTTGGCGATGTGGAACGCGATCGAACTGTCGGTGATGATCCCCGTGACGAGGATGCGCTTACCGTGCAGAAGTCCTGACATGTCCTGGTTTCCTTTCTCGTGGCGCTGCCGCGGCGGTGGGTCTAGTGACCCATTCCCATGCCGCCGTCGACGGGGATGACCGCTCCGGCGATGTATCCCGCGTCCTCGGACGCCAGGAAGCTGACCGCGCCCGCGACATCGGCGGCGGTGCCGACCCGCTTGGCGGGAATGAACTCCAATGCCCCGGCCTGGATGCGCTCATCGAGCGCGCGGGTCATCTCGGTGTCGATATAGCCAGGGGCGACGACATTGGCGGTCACGCCGGCCTTGGACAGCTCACGCGAGATCGACCGCGCCATTCCGATCAGGCCGGCCTTGGCGGCCGCGTAGTTCGCCTGGTTGCCGATGCCCCACATGCCCGACACCGAGCCGATGTAGATGATGCGGCCGAAACGGTTGCGCTGCATGCTGCGAGACGCACGCTGGGTAACCCGGAACGCGCCGGTCAGGTTGGCGTTGATGACCTCGGTGAAACGCTCCTCGGTCATCCGCATCAGGAACGCGTCCTTGGAGATACCGGCGTTGGACACCAGCACCTCGACGGGCCCCTGGTGCTCCTCGACCTCCTTGAAGGCCCGGTCGATCGCGTCGTTGTCGGTCACGTCACAGACCACACCGAACAACCCCTCGGGGGCACCGGATCCGCGGTGGGTGACCGCCACCTTGTGGCCGTCGGCGGCCAGCCGCTGGGCGATGGCCAGACCGATACCGCGGTTACCGCCGGTGACCAGCACCGAGCGGGAGACGAATGGGGGACGGCCGACCGGGGTCGCTTCGGTAGCAGCGCTCTCACTCATGTAGGCCAACTTAGTGCCTGACTTGCACAGTCCCGAAATCGCATCAGCATGGCCGATCACGGCAGCAGCGGGGCGGGCGCACTCCCCCGGGCCGCATCGCGTCGCGGCGGCGCACCGAACATCCTGCGGTATTCCCGGCTGAACTGGGTCGGGCTGTCGTAGCCGACGAGGTGGCCGACTCCGGCGACATCGCCGGCGTCGGCCGCCAGCAACGCTCGTGCCTGCTGAAGCCTGATCTGCTTCTGGAACTGCAACGGGCTCATCGCCGCGACGGCCCGAAAGTGCCGGTGAAACGACGAGGGACTCATCCCGGCCCGCGCGGCCAGGTCGGCGATGCGCAGTGGCTCGGCGTAATTGTCGCGAATCCAGCGGATGGTCCGGTTGATATGTGCCGAGACCCCGCCGGTGGTGCCGATACGGGCCACCAGTGCCCCGTGCGGACCGGTGAGCAGCCGCCACAGGATCTCCTTTTCGACGAGCGGGGCAAGTACCGCGGCATCGTCGGGATGCTCCACCAACCGGGTCAGCCGCAGCACCGCGTCGAGCAGCGCGGGTTCGGCGGGTCCGCTGGCCATGGCCGGGCCAGCCGGCCCGCCCACGTTTGCCGGATGGAGTCTGCCGCGAGCGGCGAGCAGCAGTTCGGCGATCGCGGTCGGGCGTAGCACGATGCCGACCCCGAGCGCCGGAGTGGCGGCATCGGCACCGACGAAGTGCCCGCTCACGGGCAGTTCGGCGGCCACCACGAGCAGGTCGCCGCTGCGGTAATCGAACATCTGGTCACCGAGCAGGATCCGTTTGGCACCCTGCGCCATGATCACGAGCAGCGGCTCGGTCAGTGAGTACTCCGGCTCCGATGTGTCGACACGGGACAGCAGCAGCCCGTCGATCACCGTCGTCATCGACGCCACCGCATGCGTGTCCACCAGCCGGCGCAGCTCGGACAGCGTGGCCGCGGTGGTGCTCTCGGATGTCATGTGCTCGGCGGTCATGTGCTCAGCGAATCACGAACAGCACGATTCATCCATCGTTGAGCGGATCAGGCAGGAATCAGATCGGATCGGCCTACCGCTGGACCCGGCCGCCACGGTTGCATGAAACGAGTAACCACCAGCCCGATCAAGGAGACATCCGATGTCGCTCGACCATTACGTCACCCTCGGCCGTTCCGGCCTCCGTGTCAGCCCATTCGCCTTGGGCGCCATGACCTTCGGCGAAGACGCCGGCGGCGCCGGCTGCAGCCCCGACGAGGCCTCGGCGATCATCTCGAGCTATCTCGACCACGGCGGAAACTTCATCGACACCGCCAACTTCTACACCAACGGACACTCCGAGAAGATCCTCGGTGACTACTTCGCCGCTCACCCGAATCGACGCGATCGTGTCATTCTGGCCACCAAGTTCTTCACGAACATGTTCCCCGGCGACCCCAACGGTGGCGGTGCGGGCAGACGCTCGATCATCGCCCAGCTCGAGGAGAGCATGCGCAGGCTGCGCACCGATCACATCGACCTGTACTGGTTGCACAACTGGGACCGGCACACCCCGATCGAAGAGACCATGCGCACCCTCGACGATCTCGTTCGCGCGGGCAAGATCCGGTATGTGGGGTTCTCCAACATCCCGGCCTGGGTGACCGCGCAAGCCCAGACGCGGGCACTGCTGCAGGGCTGGACGCCGCTGGTGGCCCTGCAGATCGGCTATTCACTGCTCAACCGCGGTGTCGAGGCCGAGGTGGCGCCGCTCGCACTCGACCAGGGCCTGGCGCTGGTGCCATGGAGCCCACTGCAGAACGGCTTCCTGTCCGGCAAGTACCGCCGCGGGGCGCAGGTTCACGACTCGGCCCGCGCCGCCTTCGTCGGCGGGCCGACCGAGGACGAGTTCGACGTCATCGAGGCGGTCGGCGAGATCGCCGACCAACTGGGCACCACCTCGGCCGCCGTCGCGCTGGCCTGGCTGCGTGCCCGGCCCGGGACCGTCGTGCCGATCCTCGGTGCACGCCGACTCGACCATCTGCAGACCAACCTGGCCGGGCTCGATATCGAGCTGGCGCAGGCACAGCTGCAGCGGCTGGACGCGGTGTCCGATCCCGGTCTGCGGCCGGCGGTGGAACCGGATCTACTGGCCGCGCTGCAGTTCGCCGGCGCAACGGTCGACGGTCACCGCTCGGGTGAGTACCCGCCGCTGTCGGCGGGCACCGCCCGTTACTAGCCGGGCAGGCGGCGGTTGATCAGCAGCGCAGCCAGCGCCGCCAGCGCGAGCACCAGTGCGCCCAGACGCAGCCAGCCGACACTGGCATCGCCCTTCATGGTCTCGTAGCCGATCTGCTCCTGAAGGGAGCTGAACACCGCCTTGAGCTGTTCCAGGCTGGAGGCGGTGAAGGCCTCGCCCCCGGAGAGTTCGGCGATCTTGGCCAGCATCTCGTCGTCGACCGGCACCGGCTGCCGCTGTTCGTTGATCTCGACATACCCGTACGGCGTGCCGAAGGACACCGTCGAGATCGGCACACCCTGGTCCTTGGCGGTGCGCGCGGCGGTATAGGCGCCCTTGGGGTTGTCCGGATTCGACGGCACCGTCTCCTTGCCGTCGGACATCAGCACGATGCGCGCGGGCGGGGGCTCGTCACCGCCGCCGATCACCGCGCCGACGGTGGCGATGGCCTGCAGGGCGGTGAAGATGCCCTCGCCGGTGGCGGTGCGATCGGCCAGCTGCAGCTTGTCGATCCCGTTCTTGGTGGCCTCCCGATTGGTCGTCGGGGACACCAGGACCGTGGCGGTACCTGCATAGGCGATGAGGCCGAGGTTGATCCCGGGTGTCAGCTGATCGGCGAACTGCTTGGCCGCCTCCTGGGCGGCGACGAGCCGGCTGGGCGCCACGTCGGTGGCCCGCATGGACTGCGAGACGTCGATGACGAGCATGACGACGGCACGGTTACGCGGGATGCGTACGTCATTGGTCGGTCCGGCCATCGCGACGGTCAGCAGGGTCAGCGCGGCGATGAGCAGGATGGCGGGTAGATGGCGCCACCGGCTCGGCTGCTTGGGCGCCACCCGCTCCAGCAGTTCCATATTGGCGAATCGCAGGATCCGCTGTTTCCGCGCCCGCTGCACCACGATGTAGAGGACGACGAGCCCCAGCACCGCGAGCAGGAACAGAAAGAACCATTTGTGTTCGAAACCCGACAGGCTCATCGGCCCGAGCAATGGCAATGTCATGTGTGCCTAGTCATTTCGGTATCGATTGCCCCAACCACGCTCATCGGGGCTTGTCTGCTCTTCGCGCAAGCGCTCATCGGGGCTTGTCTGCTCTTCGCGCAAGCGCTCATCGCCCACCCGCCATGGCACCCCGGCGCCGGTCCGCGACGAAGCGCACCACGTCGGCAATCCAGTCCCGGTCGGTGCGCAAGGTGAGCAGCGGCGCATCGCAGCGCCGCAGGGTGCGGGCGACCTCGGCGCGGTGAGCGGCCGAGGCCCTCGCGAAATCATCGCGCAGCTTCTCGTCGATGGTGAATTCGCGGGTCACCCCGGACTCGGTGTCCTGCAGGACTACATCGCCGACATCGGGTAGCTCGACATCGCGGGGATCGATGATCTCGATGCCCAGCACCTCATGGCGGCCCGCGATGGCCCGCAGCGGCCGCATCCAGTCGATGGGTCCGAGGAAGTCACTGATGATGACGGCCATCCCCCGCCGGCGCTCCGGGCGGCGCAGCGCGTCGATGGCACCGGCCAGGTCACCGCGCACACCCAGCGGCGCCTGCGGCGTTGTCGCTATGGCGCGCAACAACTCCTGCTCGTGCAGTCGACCCGACAGCGCGGGCACCCGTTTCATCGTCTCGCCGTTGGAGATCACCGCCCCGATGCGGTTGCCACCCCCGCTGTTGAGGAAGGTGATGGCCGCCGCCGCGGCGACCGCGAGATCCCGCTTCTCACAGCCGGTGGTGCCGAAGTCCAGGCTGGACGAGACGTCCACGACCAACCAGGTTTCCAGCTCGCGGTCGGCGATCATCTGCCGCACGTGGGGGTGGGTGGTGCGAGCGGTGACCGACCAGTCCATCCGGCGGACATCATCGCCGGGCTGATACATCCGGGACTCCCCCGGCTCTGAGCCGGGACCCGGGATCAGACCGAGATGATCACCGTGCAGGACACCGTCGAGCTTGCGGCGCACCGTGAGCTCGAGTTTGCGCAGCGCCGCACTCAGTGCGGGGTCGCGGATCTCGCCGCGCTTGAGCGAGGGCAGGTCGACCGCGCGCCTGCCGGTCCCCGTCACCGACCGCCGGCCGCCGCCGCGGCGGGCACCCCGGGAGGCGCCGAGTTACCCTGCTGCGGAATGGCATTGACCTGCGGCAGACCGACGGTCTGCATGATCCGGTTGATCACGGTCTCGGCCGAGACCTCGTCGGCCAGGGCGTCATAGGTGAGCACCAGACGATGCCGCAGCACATCCGGGATCACCTCGACGACATCCTGGGGGATCACGTAGTCGCGTCCACGCACCAGCGCCAGCGCCCGCGAGGCCGAGATGATGCCCAGCGAGGCGCGCGGCGAGGCACCGTAGGCGATCCAGGCCTTGGCGTCGGGCATGCCGAACTTCTCCGGCTCACGGGTCGCGGTGACGATGCGCACCACGTAGTCGACCAGCGCGTGGTGCACGAAGTTGTTGGCGGCCACCTCCTGCAGCCGCAGCAGGTCCCCGGTGTTCAGGATCTGCTTGGGCTCAGGCGGTTTGACGCCCATGCGATAGATGATCTCGCGTTCTTCCTCCGGCGACGGGTAGTCGACGTTGAGTTTGAACAGGAAGCGGTCGCGCTGCGCCTCGGGCAGCTGGTACACGCCCTCCTGCTCGATCGGGTTCTGGGTGGCCATCACCAGGAACGGCGTCGGCAGCGGGAAGGTCTTTCCGCCGATGGAGATCTTGCGCTCGGCCATGACCTCGAGCAGCGCGGACTGCACCTTGGCGGGCGCGCGGTTGATCTCGTCGGCGAGCAGGAAGTTCACCACCACCGGACCGAGTTCGATATCGAACTCTTCCTGGCCCTGCCGGTAGATGCGGGTACCGACGATATCGGTGGGCACCAGGTCGGGGGTGAACTGGATGCGGGCGAAGGTACCGCCGACCACCTTGGCGAAGGTCTCCACGGCGAGGGTCTTGGCCACACCGGGCACGCCCTCCAGCAGCACGTGTCCCTTGGCGAGCAGACCGACGAGCATGCGCTCCACGAGGCGGTCCTGACCGACGATGATGCGCTTGACCTCGAAGATCGCGCGCTCGAGGGTGTGTACCTCCTGCTGCAGGCCGGAACCCGCGGGTGGTGCACTCTGCGTGCCGGGCGGGTAGCCCTGCGTCGGGGCCGGGCCTTGATAGCCTCCGGCGCCCTGCGGCGGCCCACTCGGTGACGTCATCTAGCTTCCTCCCACGGTCGATCTGCAACAAACTCGCTGGACTTCGGTGGCGACCGCCGAGCTGGCCGGGCGTCCGCCGTCAACTATTCCAGGCAGTCCGGAATCCGTCGACGTCGCCCGCCCGGCGTGCCGTGGGCTCAGGACTCGATGACGCGAACCAGGTGCGGGGACATCCCCGCGGTGCGCAGCGGGCTGACGGTCACCTTGCCTGCCGAACCGGAGGCCTCCAGCATCTTGCCGCCACCCAGATAGATGGCCACGTGCTGGCTGCCGCCCGGGCCCCAGAAGATCAGGTCGCCGCGTTTGGCCTGCGACGGGGAGACGGCGCGACCACCCGAGGTGTACTGATCGCCGGAGTACTTGGGGATCTGCACACCGACACCGGCGAACGCGTACCGGGTGAAGCCCGAGCAGTCGTAACCGATCTTGCCGTCGTCGTAGTCGACACCGGGGCCGGGACCGGTCAGGGTGCCCCCACCCCACGAGTACGGAACGCCGATCTGGGAACCGCCACGGCGGATGACGTACTCGATGGCCTGCGGGCCGCGCACCCGGGCGCCGGGCAGCAGGCCGCCAGTCGACGCGGCCGGCGCTGGTGCCAGGCCGATGGACTGCAGGAACTTCGAGCCGAGGCTCTGGGTGGTCTCCAGCGCGATCTTGCTGACCTGGAAGGAGGCGTTGGCGATGGCCACCGGGTCACCGGGGGCACCCGAGCTCGGCCGCGCGGGCAGCGTCGGGTCCCACTCGCCGGGGTCGGCGGTGGCGGGTGCGGCGGCACCGATGGCCATCGCGGCGGCCACCGCCAGTGCTGCCAGCACCCGGGTCAATGTACGAAAGCGTGTGGAGTTCAAGGAATTCCCTACGTAGTCAGTGCTTCTAGTACTCGATGTAACGGACGGCGTACGGGGTCATCCCGCTGGTGCGCACCGGCGAGATCTTGACGGTCGAACCGGTGTAGGGGGCTTCGAGCATCTGGTTGTTGCCCAGGTAGATCGCGACGTGCTGACTGCCGCCGGGACCCCAGAACAGGACGTCGCCGCGGCGCATCTGCGAGGTCGGGATCTTGCGGCCCATGTCGTACTGCGCGCCGGAGTAGTGCGGCAGCTTGATACCAACGCCGGCGAAGGCGTAGAGCACCAGACCCGAGCAGTCGAAACCGACTGTCCCTGCGCCTCCGTCGATACCGTTGCTCTTGCCTGCGGCATTGCCGCCACCCCAGGAGTACGGCACACCGATCTGCGACATCCCCCGCTTGATGACGTACTCCGACGCCGCCTGGCCGTTCACCCGGGGAATGGCCCCGTTGTTGGTGAAACCGGTCGGGGTGGGCAGGATGCCGAGCTTCTGCAGGAAGTTGCGCCCCATGTCGGCGGTCAGTTGGGCCGATGTCTGCATGATGCCCAGGATCGCGTTGATGATGGCGATGGGATCACCGCTGACGAAGGCGCTGGGAATCGCGGGCAGCGTCAGATCCCACTGGCTGGCCTGCGCCGGGGCCGGGGCTCCGCCGGGGGCCCGATCCCAGTCCGCAGTGGCGCCGGGCGCGGCCGGACCGGGTGTACCCGGGGCCCGTCCGGCCGGTGCCGTCGCGGCCGGCGCCGAGGGGGCCGCCAGCGGGCGCGCGGCGTCCAGCTTCGCTTGTGCGGCAGCACGTTCGGCGGTCAGCCGGTCGAGCTCACCCTGCTGGGACCCGAATGTCTGCTGCGCCTGGGTCAAGCTGGCCACGGCGGCGTCCTGACTGGACTGCGCGTCGGCGGCGGCCTTGTCGGCGTTCTGTTTGGCCAGCCTGGCCGCGGACTCGCGGTTGACCTGCTCGGTGCGCGCCTTCTGCAGATCGCCCATGACCTGCTGGGAGTTGACGGCCAGCGCCTGGCCGGCGGCGGCGGTCTGCAATGCGGCTTCGGGATCGGTGGCGGTCAGATAGGAGGCCGACGGACCGTTGACGTAGGCGGCCACCGCGTAGGTGTCGACACGGCGCTGCGCATCGGCGATGGCGGTGTTGGCATCGTCGACACCGCGCCGACTGGCCTCCACCTCGGCGGCCGCGGCGGCGGCGTTGTCGCGTGCGTTCTGCACGTCGAGCAGCGCCTTGTTGACGCTCTCCTGCTGGAGCTGCACGGCGGCACCGAGATCCTGCAGCTTCTGGTTGGCGTCGGCGACGGCGGCCACCAAGGCGGCGATGCCCTCGGGTTTGGCCGGATCGGCGATCGCGATCGGTGCGGCGATCGGGCCGTCGGGCAGAACGCCGGCGCACAACAGGCCGACGGTCACCGGGACTGCGCAGATCCGTCCGTAGAAACGGGACGCGGAGGCGCCTGGGGTGCGTCTCATGGGACTCAGGTCTCCTAGGGCTCAACGCGGACTACACGGCACTGCGGCTGAGTGTCAGCAGTCACATCAACCACAGCTGCAACACCAAACACTGTTTGCACCGTACGTCACATCACGCCCTAAAGAAACTTTAGTCACAAATTACATGAATGTAATTGGAAACGGCGTTATCGAATAGTGATATTCGAATTCGAGAAAGGGGTTGCGGCGTTTACTCCGCCGACGGAGGAGGTGCCGTGTCAGCAACGGCCCTCTTGGCACGAACCTGCATTACACGGGTCAAAACCGCGGCTGCGGCAACGGCCAGCACAAGTACTGCGGTAAACGGCGTCCAGGGAAAGTCCGGGGTCTGCAACTCAGTGACGAAATTCTTCGAAGATTGGACGGGATCGCCCGTTTTCGCGAGGTCCTGACCCGCCTCGAGGGTGACCCTGTCGAATTCCTGACTGTAGGTACCCGCATAGAACGGGCTGATGGCCAGCACGGTCGATCCCGGGAAGTCCTGACCCACCTCGGTGGCGATATCGCGCAACGGGGTATCGATGGGCGGGTTCTGGTCGATCACCACGATCTTGAGGTCGATCCCCTCGGCCTTGGCCGTCGAGACCACCTCGCGCAGACCGGCGATATCGGCTCCGGCCGGAGCGCTGACGCCGCCGTCGCGCACCTGATCCTTGACCAGGTTCATGTCGATCCCCGGCGGGATGTAAGCGGGAAGGTGTGGCACAACGTGCGGTCCGGTCACCACCGCACCGTACCGCCGCGCATCCGGGGCCCGAACATCCGACTCACCGGTCGGCGTGTGGGGAGAAATTCTGCCCGACGGGCTCGCATCGAGCCGAGTACTGGACAAGACTGGACCCGACCCTCCCCGCCTTGCAGGACAAGCGTACTGTTAGGGTCAGCATGCCGCCGACACAGCCCGTCGCCGGCAGGATCTAACCGGGAGTTGATGTGAGCAACGACAACACGGCCAATTCATCCTTGAACTCTTTTGGTGCCCGCGACACGCTGACCGTCGGGGCCAACAGTTACGAGATCTACCGTCTCGACGCAGTACCCGGAACCGAGAAACTGCCCTACAGCCTCAAGGTGCTCGCGGAGAACCTGCTGCGCACCGAGGACGGCGCGAACATCACCAAAGAACACATCGAGGCCATCGCGAACTGGGATCCCTCGGCAGAGCCGAGCATCGAGATCCAGTTCACCCCCGCCCGCGTGCTGATGCAGGACTTCACCGGCGTCCCCTGCATCGTCGACCTCGCCACCATGCGTGAGGCCGTCGCGACCCTCGGCGGCGACCCGAACAAGGTAAACCCGCTGTCCCCCGCCGAGATGGTCATCGACCACTCCGTCATCCTCGACGTCTTCGGCAATGCCGGCGCCTTCGAGCGCAATGTCGAGCTGGAGTACGAACGCAACGGCGAGCGCTATCAGTTCCTGCGGTGGGGTCAGGGCGCCTTCGACGACTTCAAGGTCGTCCCCCCGGGCACCGGCATCGTGCACCAGGTCAACATCGAGTACCTGGCCCGCGTCGTGATGACCCGTAACGGTGTGGCCTACCCGGACACCTGTGTGGGCACCGACAGCCACACCACGATGGAGAACGGCCTCGGCGTGCTGGGTTGGGGCGTCGGCGGTATCGAGGCCGAAGCCGCCATGCTGGGCCAACCCGTCTCGATGCTGATCCCGCGTGTCGTCGGGTTCAAGCTGACCGGCGAGATCAAGCCGGGCGTCACCGCGACCGATGTGGTGCTGACCGTCACCGACATGCTGCGCAAGCACGGCGTGGTCGGCAAGTTCGTCGAGTTCTACGGCAAGGGCGTCGCCGAGGTACCGCTGGCCAACCGCGCCACCCTGGGCAATATGAGCCCCGAGTTCGGTTCCACCGCCGCGATGTTCCCGATCGACGAGGAGACCATCAACTATCTGCGACTGACCGGGCGCACCGAGGAGCAGCTGGCGCTGGTCGAGGCGTACGCCAAGGAACAGGGCATGTGGCACAACCCGGACAAAGAGCCGGTCTTCTCCGAGTACATGGAGCTCGACCTGTCCACCGTGGTGCCCTCGATCTCCGGCCCGAAGCGTCCGCAGGACCGCATCGAACTCACCGATGCCAAGAACGCGTTCCGCAAGGACATCCACAACTACGTGGAGGAGAACCACCCCGCGCCGGAGACCAAGCTCGACGAGGCGATCGAAGAGTCCTTCCCCGCAAGCGATTCGGCGACGCTGTCGTTCGCCGACGACGGCGCGGTCATCCCGAACGCGTCCAACGGCGCCGAGGGACGGCCGTCCAAGCCGGTCACCGTGCGCTCCGAGGAACGGGGCGAGTTCGTGCTCGATCACGGCGCCGTCGTGGTCGCGGGCATCACCTCGTGCACCAACACCTCCAACCCGTCGGTCATGATCGGCGCCGCACTGCTGGCCAAGAAGGCCGTCGAGAAGGGCCTGACCTCCAAGCCGTGGGTCAAGACCAACATGGCGCCCGGCAGCCAGGTGGTCACCGACTACTACAACAAGGCCGGCCTGTGGCCCTACCTGGAGAAGCTGGGCTACTACCTGGGCGGTTACGGTTGCACCACCTGCATCGGCAACACCGGTCCGCTGCCCGACGAGATCTCGGCGGCCATCAACGACAACGACCTGTCGGTGACCGCGGTGCTGTCCGGTAACCGCAACTTCGAGGGCCGCATCTCCCCCGACGTCAAGATGAACTACCTGGCCTCCCCGCCGTTGGTCATCGCCTACGGCATCGCGGGCACCATGGACTTCGACTTCGAGACCGATCCGCTGGGCCAAGATCACGACGGCAACGACGTGTTCCTCAAAGACATCTGGCCGACGTCGCAGGAGATCCAGGAGACCATCGCCTCCTCGATCAACCGGGACATGTTCACCGAGTCCTACGCCGACGTGTTCAAGGGTGACGATCGGTGGCGTTCGCTGCCCACCCCGGAGGGCAACACCTTCGAATGGGACGACGCCTCGACCTATGTCCGCAAGGCCCCGTACTTCGACGGCATGCCGGCAGATCCCGAGCCGGTGAGCGATATCTCCGGCGCCAGAGTGCTTGCCCTGCTGGGTGATTCGGTGACCACCGATCACATCAGCCCGGCCGGCGCGATCAAGCCGGGCACCCCGGCCGCGCAGTACCTCGACGCCCACGGCGTGGAGCGCAAGGATTACAACTCGCTGGGGTCGCGACGCGGCAACCACGAGGTGATGATCCGCGGCACCTTCGCCAACATCCGCCTCAAGAACCAGCTCCTCGATGACGTCTCGGGCGGTTACACCCGCGACTTCACCCAAGATGGCGGTCCGCAGGCGTTCATCTACGACGCCTCGGTGAACTACCAGAAGGCCGGTATCCCGCTGGTCGTGCTGGGCGGCAAGGAATACGGTTCGGGTTCGTCCCGTGACTGGGCGGCCAAGGGCACCTCACTGCTCGGAGTGCGTGCCGTCATCACCGAATCCTTCGAGCGCATCCACCGGTCCAACCTGATCGGTATGGGCGTCATCCCGCTGCAGTTCCCGGCCGGAGAATCGGCGGCCAGCTTGAAGCTGGACGGCACCGAGACCTTCGACATCGCGGGCATCACCGAGCTGAACGAGGGCAAGACGCCGAAGACCGTGCATGTCACCGCCACCAAAGAAAATGGGCAGACGGTTGAATTCGACGCGGTGGTGCGTATCGACACCCCCGGTGAGGCCGACTACTACCGCAACGGCGGCATCCTGCAGTACGTGCTGCGCAACATGCTCAAGGCGAACTAGGAGATCGGAAGAAGTAGCGGGAATCACCCGTGCCACGGGTAACCGACGACCATCTGGCGGCGCGTCGTCGCCAGATCCTCGACGGCGCTCGGCGTTGTTTCGCCGAGTACGGCTACGAGAAGGCGACCGTGCGGCGGCTCGAACACACCATCGGGCTGTCGCGCGGCGCCATCTTCCACCACTTCAAGGACAAGGACACCCTGTTCTTCGAACTGGCCCGCGAGGATGCCGAGCGGATGGCCGATGTGGCCGCGCGCGAGGGTCTGATCCAGGTGATGCGTGACCTGTTGGCCGCGCCGGATCAGTTCGACTGGTTGGTGACGCGTCTGGAGATCGCGCGCAAGCTGCGCAACGACCCGGCCTTCCATCAGGGCTGGGCGGAGCGGTCGGCCGAGTTGTCGGCGGCCACCACGGAACGGCTGCGCAAGCAGAAACAGGCCGGCCGCCTGCGCGATGATGTGCCCGGGGCGGTGCTGCAGACCTATCTGGACCTCGTGCTCGATGGTCTGGTCGCCCGACTGGCCTCCGGCGAGGACACCGAGAACCTCAGCGCGGTGCTCGACCTCGTCGAGGAGTCGGTGCGCCAGCCCGGCTGAGGGATCGCCGAGGGGTCAGCTGGCGCGCCTGCGATGGTTTGGTCCGCCCCGGCTGCGCATCCGCGTGCCCGACTCGCGCAGCATGCTGTGCACGGATCCGTAGGACCGGCCGGTCTGGGCCACCAGCGAGCGGATACTCGCGCCGCGCTCGTAGGCGCTGCGCAAGTCGGACAGCACCTGCTCACGGGACTTGTCGGATTCAGTCATCGATTTCTCCCCACTCCCGATCCGTGTGCGCGAGTACCCAGACTAGGAACCGGTAAAACGCATGCGGGGGTGAATTGACGAAAAGCCTTGCAGAAGGCCCTATGCCAGCTCGATGAGGTCCCGGTATTCGGTCGACCAGAAGTCCTCGGTGCCATCCGGCAGCAGTACCACCCGCTGCGGGTCCAGGGCTTCGGCCGCGCCGGGATCGTGCGTCACCAGCACCACCGCGCCCTGATAACTGCGCAACGCGTCGAGAACCTGTTCGCGGGAAGCCGGATCGAGGTTGTTGGTCGGCTCGTCGAGCAGCAGCACATTGGCCGTGGAGGCCACCAGACCGGCCAACGCCAGCCGCGTCTTCTCACCGCCGGACAGGGTGCCGGCAGGCTGATCGAGCTGCGGCCCGGTGAACATGAAGGCGCCCAACAGACCTCGTAGTTCCTGCTCTCCGGTGTCCGGTGCGGCGTGCCGGATGTTCTCCCAGACGGTCGCGGCGTTGTCGAGTGTGTCGTGTTCCTGCGCGAAGTAGCCGATCTTGAGGCCATGGCCGGGGACAAGCCCACCGGCATCAGGAGTTTCGGTACCGGCCAGCAATCGCAGCAACGTCGTCTTGCCCGCGCCGTTGAGGCCCAACACCACCACGCGGGAGCCCCGGTCGATGGCCAGATCGACGCCGGTGAACACTTCCAGCGAACCGTAGGTCTTGGTCAGACCCTTCACCACCAAGGGCGTTTTACCGCACGGTGCAGGTACCGGAAACTTGATACGCGCCACCTTGTCGGCCACCCGCTCGTCATCGAGCTCGGCCATCATCCGCTCGGCGCGACGCAGCATGTTCTGCGCGGCAACGGCTTTGGTGGCCTTGGCGCCCATCTTCGCCGCCTGCGCCCGCAGCGCGCCCGCCTTCTTCTCGGCATTGGCACGTTCGCGTCGGCGCCGCTGTTCGTCGGTGGCGCGCGCATCGAGATAACGCTGCCAACCCATGTTGTAGACATCGGCCTCGCCGCGGACGGCGTCGAGGAACCACACCCGGTTGACCACATCGGCCAACAGCTCGACATCGTGACTGATGACCACCAGACCGCCCGTGTGGTTCTGCAGGAACGAGCGCAGCCAGCCGATCGAGTCCGCGTCGAGGTGGTTGGTGGGCTCGTCGAGCAGCAGTGTCGTGGCCGATCCCGAGCCTGTGTCACTCGCGGCGAACAGGATCCTGGCCAGCTCGACACGGCGGCGCTGACCGCCGGAGAGGGTGCGCAGCGGCTGGGTGAGCACCCGGTCGGGCAGGCCCAGGCTGGCGCAGATGCGGCCGGCTTCGCTCTCGGCCGCGTAGCCGCCGAGGGCGGCGAACCGCTCCTCCAGTTGGCCGTACCGGCGTACCGCCTTGTCCCTGGCCGCGTCGTCGGCGACCTCCGCCATCAGCACCTGCTGCTTCTCCAGATCCGACAGCAGGGTGTCCAGGCCGCGCGCGGACAACACCCGGTCGCGCGCCAGCACGTCGAGGTCGCCCTCCCTGGGGTCCTGCGGCAGATAGCCGATCTCGCCGATGCGCTCGATCTTGCCCGCATAGGGCTCACCCTCACCGGCCAGGATGCGCATCGTGGTGGTCTTACCTGCGCCGTTGCGCCCCACCAGGCCGATCCGGTCGCCGGGCTGGATGCGCAGCGCGGAACCCTCGATCGACAGCAGAGTGCGCGCCCCGGCGCGGACCTCCAGGTCCGTTGCGGTGATCACGCTGCTGCTCTCCTCGGGTTGTCGTCATCTGTCGTCGGTGAATACGGCCGACCGCTTATCTTTGCGCGCCGCGACCGCTTCTTCAAAGTTGGCGGTGAGCAGCCGCACATACAGCTGCCCCAGCCCCTCGGCCTGCATATGGCCTTCCAAGCTACCGGCGTCCAGTCCACTCCACAGCGTGCGCTTGGTCAACTCGATTCCCGGCCGGGAGAATGCGGCGATCCGCTGCGCGGTCTCGAAGCAGCGTGCCAACAGCTCGTCATCGGGGACCACACTGGACACCAACCCGATCCGTTCGGCCTCGGCCGCGTCGACATCGCGACCGGTGAGCATGATCTCGAAGGCCCGCGACGCCCCGATGGCGCGCGGCAGCAGATACGACAATCCCAGCTCGCTGGCCGTCAGCCCGTTGTTGATACCCGCCGCCCGAAAATACGCCCCACCCGCGGCGATTCGGATATCGCAGGCCAGCGCCAGGCACAGGCCTCCGCCGATGGCCGCACCGTTGACCGCGGCGATCACGGGCTGATGCAGCCGGCGCAAGGCCAGGATAACCCCGTCGAGGACCTCCATGGACCGCAGCGCGAACGCCGGCCTGGTGAGGCCCTCGACATGGGGCACGGAGCCGGCGGACTTGTGGTCGGCGCCGGAGGAGAATCCCCGGCCGGCGCCGGTCAGCACGACCACCCGGACCGAATTGTCATGGTGCAGATCGGCCAGCACGGCGCGCAGCGGCACCATGACGTCGAACGCCATCGAGTTCATCCGCTCGGGCCTGTTCAACGTGACCAACGCCACGCCGGGTGCCGGCTGGGAGACCTTTACGAATTCACTGTGCTCAGTCACGCCGTGCACGTTATCGCGGCACGGCCCGCCCGATGGCGCAGTCGACGATCGACCGTCAGTTCTGTTGCGACGCGATGGCCGCGTCGACGTCGAACTCCTTGATCTTGGTGATCAGCTCCTCGAGCTGAGCGGGACCGAGCGCGCCGGACTGGCGAAACACCTGGTGTCCCTTCTTGAAGGCCATCAGGGTCGGGATGGCCTGGATCTCGGCGGCCTGCGCCAACTCGGGCTCAGCCTCGGTGTCCACCTTGGCGTGCACGATATCGGGGTGCTTGTCCGCCGACGCTCCGAACGTCGGGGCGAAGGCGCGACACGGACCGCACCAGGTCGCCCAGAAGTCGACGATGACGATCTCGTTGTCATCGATGACCGACTTGAATTCGGCTGCGGTGATGTCCTTTGTACTCACACTTTTCCTAACGTCGGGGCGGCGATCCCAATTCCCGGTGCCAATTCCCAGTATGTCCCGCCCGCCATCAGGTTGCGACCGCGTCGAGTGAGTAGACGCGCACCCAATCCACCTTCATCTGCTGTTCGGGGAAGGCCGCCGTCGGATCGGGGTCACCGGTCCACGGATTACCCACCGCCACGTTCAGGATCAGGTAGTGCGGCCAGGCGCCGGAGAACGGCGTCCAGTCACCGCCCATCGCCTCGTACTCGGCCTTGGTCACCTGACCGGTCTGCACACCGTCGACATGCCAGACGATGCGGTCGGCGTACCAGTCGATGCCGTACTCGTGGAACCCCGCGGACAGGTCGGTGCCGATATCGGCGCCCACATCGTGCAGTTTGACGTCGACGGTGTTGTCGCCGGCCGCGGGTCCGTGGATGTTGCCCGTCCACTGCGTCCTGCCGTCGGCGGAGCCGAACCCGGGATACTCCGCGATGTCGACCTCACCTTGACGCGGCCAGTCGAACTCGTGACCGGGTTCCAGACCGACCATCCAGAAAGCAGGCAGCAGACCCTCGGCATACGGCATCTGGATGCGGGCCACGATCCTGCTGTTGGGCATGACGGACTGGTTTCCGTAGGACACCACCCGCGCCGACGTGTAATCGTGCGGGGCGGCCGCATTGTCCGGGGTGGCCTCGCGGCGCACACTGATCACCAGGTAGCCGTTCTCGTCGACGGTGACATTGGAGAAATCCGGTGTGTAGTACTGGTTCTCACCGGCCGACTGGCCCCACCGGCCGCTCTGCAGCGACCACGACTGCATCGCCTCGGCCAACGAGGTGAAATTCGTCTCCCACAACAACACCGGATCGGAGGTGCCTGCCGAGGGATTGCCCGGCGCGGTGTCGGGGGGCACCACCACCGGGTTGGCCGACGGCCCGAGGAAGAGCGTGCGGACCTGCGACCACGCGTGCTGGATCATCGCCGTGATCTCGGTACGGATATGGTCGAGCACCTGCATCACCGGAGTGAGGCCCAGGCGTGCCATCATCTCGTGCACCACGCTACCGAGTGCGGCGGGTTCGGCCGCCGCGGCCGAGGTGGCCACCTTGATCGAACTGCTCTGCGCAACAGCTGGTTCCGATGAACCCTGATCCTCGTCGGTCGACGGGGACCGGTCGCTCTGTTCGTCGACGGCGGGACGGCCGGCGGCATGGCCGTCGTCGCGACCGGTCTGCCCACGACGGATGTCGGACTCCGACCTGCGCCGGTCGTAGGGTTTGTCCGGCCACTCCTCGACAATCACCGCATCAGGTTCGGCCACTGTGTCTGTCACCGGAGCCGCTGTCTGCGACTCGGCCTCGGACCCGGCCTCGACGTCGATATCGGCGACCGCGACGGTCCGCGGTCGGCCGAACTCCGCCATGGTGTCGGACTCGTCGCCGCGGGTGGACGCCTCGTGCCGCGCCGCGGATCGGGTGGTCTCGCTCAGCCGTGACGGAACACGCTGCCCGCGGGTTCCGGTCGGCTCTGTCGAGTCCGCATCCGAGTCCGTATCGCCCGACACCACACCGGCCGAGACGGACTCGGACTGAGACGAGTCACGTCCGGCGTCAGTCGTCGCCGACGTGCCCGGCGCGGACGAGTCACCGGCCGAGCTACCGGCACTGGCACTGCTGGCGGTCGATCCTTCGTCGGCCGTCGCGGCGGCCATCCCCTGCCCGGAGGCGATGGCGGCGGCCAGACCGGCGGTCATCATCCCCGCTCCGAGCCATAGCCGCCGCTCACACCGCTTGCGGACCTCATCAGTCGTGGGCATAGCCGCTGTCCTCCTTCACCGAACGTAAAGGCGGGAGGGCGTGACATCGGCGGGCACCGCGGCGGCATACCACCATCCGCCGATAGTGCCCAGCACAAAATCAAATCGTCACACAGCAGACCGCTACCAGTGCGCCGAACCCGAAACGACGGTCGCCGCACTGAAACTCGTTTTGCCACCAAATGTTTGAACGTGCCTGCGGCGGCGGACCGTCGCATGCCGAACAATAACCGACACGAGACGGCCATATGGCGGAATGCGGGAGCGACATTGCGGCACCGCGGGCCCGAATTGGCCCGTGACACCGAACTTCTCGTCGCCGGCACGGAGTTCAGTTAACGACGACCGAGGACACCCGTCGGGATGGTCGTGCTGTTTCGGCGACAAAACTGGTGCGGTCGTACCGTTCCGACTGTTTGCTGGTCGACTCGCGCCGACCTCGCGTACACCGGGTCAGACGGTGAAGCCGAGCGCGCGCAACTGCTCGCGGCCGTCGTCGGTGATCTTGTCCGGACCCCACGGCGGATTCCACACCCAGTTGATCTTGATCTCGTCGACCAAGCCGGGACCCACCAACGCGTTACGGGACTGATCCTCGATGACGTCGGTCAGCGGACACGCCGCCGACGTCAGCGTCATATCGATCAGGGCGACGGTGCCGGCCTCACCATCTTCCACGTTCAGGCCGTACACCAGTCCGAGGTCGACGACGTTGATCCCCAGTTCGGGATCGACCACGTCACGCATCGCCTCTTCCAGATCGGCGAGAAACTCGTCGTTGCCGGCCTTGGGTTCACTCATCGCTTGTCCTCAACGTCCTCATGGCTGGCCTCGGCCAGCGCAGCTTTGAAAGCGGTCCACCCCAGCAGCGCGCACTTCACCCGTGCCGGATACTTGGCCACACCGGCGAAGGCGATACCGTCGCCGATCACGTCCTCATCACCGGAGATGTTCCCGCGCGAGGAGATCATCTCGGTGAACGCCGCGACCGTCTTGAGGGCATCCCCGACGGTCTGGCCGATCACCTGATCGGTGAGTACCGAGGTGGCGGCCTGGCTGATCGAGCAGCCCTGGCCGTCATAGGACACGTCGAGCACCGTGTCCGAATCGGCCGAGAGCTGCACCCGCAGGGTCACCTCGTCACCGCAGGTGGGGTTGACGTGGTGCACCTCGGCACCGAACGGCTCCCGCAGCCCACGGTGATGCGGGTGCTTGTAATGGTCCAGGATCACTTCCTGGTACATCTGTTCCATTCTCATCGGGCGAAGAACTCCACCGCCCGCTTCACACCGGCCACCAGCCGGTCCACCTCGTCGAGCGTGTTGTACACCGCGAACGAGGCGCGCGCGGTGGCGCTGATACCGAACCGACGGTGCAGCGGGGCCGCGCAGTGATGGCCTACCCGCACGGCGACCCCTTCGTCGTCGAGCACCTGGCCGACATCGTGGGCGTGGATACCCTCGACGACGAAGCTGACCGGCGATCCGCGGTGTTCGGTACCCGTGGGGCCGATGATGCGCACACCCGGCACGGTGGCCAGGCCGGCCAGCGCAGCGGCGACCAACTCGTTCTCGTGCGCCTGCACGTTCGCCATGCCGATCGCCGTCAGATACCGCGCCGCCGCAGCCAATCCGACAACCTGCGACGTCATCGGCGTGCCCGCCTCGAATCGCTGTGGCGCCGCGGCGTAGGTGGCCTTCTCCATGGTGACGGTTTCGATCATCGAACCGCCGGTCAGGAACGGCGGCAGCTGGTTCAACAGCTCGCGTCTGCCGTACAGGGCGCCGATCCCGGTGGGGCCCAACATCTTGTGCCCGGAGAACGCCGCGAAATCCACGTCGAGGGCGTGGAAGTCCACCGGCTGATGCGGAACCGACTGGCACGCATCCAGCACGGTCAGCGCACCCACCGCCTTGGCCCGTGCCACCAATTCGGCGACCGGAGCCACCGCGCCGGTGACGTTCGAGTGATGGGTGAAGGCAACCACTTTCACCCGCTCGTCGAGCTGGAGGCTGTCCAGATCGATCCGACCGTCCGCGGTGATGGCGTACCACTTCAGCGTTGCCCCGGTGCGCGCCGCCAGTTCCTGCCAGGGGATCAGGTTGGCGTGGTGCTCGAGCTCGGTGGTGACGATGACGTCACCGGGCCCGACCGCGTTCGCGAAGCGCCGGTCCCCCAACGTGTAGGCGACCAGGTTGATGGCCTCGGTGGCGTTCTTGGTGAACACCAGCTCATCGTCATCGGCACCGACGAACGCCGCGATATCGGCTCGACCCTGCTCGTAGGCATCGGTCGACTCCTCCATCAGCTGATGGGCACCGCGGTGCACCGCGCCGTTGGAGGTGGTCAGGAAGGTGCGTTCGGCATCGAGTACCTGCAGCGGCTTCTGCGAGGTCGCACCGGAGTCCAGATAGGCCAGCTGACACCCGCCGCGCATCACCCGGCTCAGGATGGGGAAGTCGGCCCGGATACGGGTGATCCCCTCCAGATCCAGTGCGCGGTCGACGGATGTCGTTGTCATGGTCGGGCTCCTCCTACGCGGTGGATGTGACTAGGTTGCCGCTGCCTGGGTGAATCGCTCGTAACCGTTCTCTTCGAGCTCGTCGGCCAGTTCCGGGCCTCCGGACTCGATGATCCGGCCGTCGTAGAACACGTGCACGAACTGCGGACGGATATAACGCAGGATCCGGGTGTAGTGCGTGATCAGCAGCAGGCCACCGTTCTCCGCCTCGGCATAACGGTTGACGCCCTCGCTGACGATGCGCAGCGCGTCCACGTCGAGCCCGGAGTCGGTCTCGTCGAGGATGGCGATCTTCGGCTTGAGCAGCGACAGCTGCAGGATCTCGTGGCGCTTCTTCTCACCGCCGGAAAAACCCTCGTTGACGCTGCGCTCGCTGAAGGTGGGATCGATGTCCAGGTCGGTCATCGCGCCCTTGACCTCCTTGACCCAGTGCCGCAGCTTCGGTGCCTCGCCGCGCACCGCGGTCGCCGCGGTCCGCAGGAAGTTCGACATCGACACACCGGGCACCTCGACCGGGTACTGCATGGCCAGGAAAAGTCCGGCGCGGGCCCGCTCGTCGACACTCATCTCGAGCACATCGGCACCGTCGAGGGTGATCGCACCGGAGGTCACCTTGTACTTGGGATGGCCGGCGATCGCGTAGGACAGCGTGGACTTACCGGATCCGTTGGGACCCATCACCGCGTGGGTCTCCCCCGACCGCACGGTCAGGTTCACCCCCTTGAGGATGGGGATGTCGTCCCCGCCTTCAGGATTGGCGACGGAGACGTTGAGGTCCTTGACTTCGAGCGTGGTCATTCTTGGGCTGCTTTCGATTCCGTGATGGCTAGTTCTCGTTCGATGGCTTCGGTCAGGCGTTCGCGCACGGCGGGCACCGCGATCTTGGCGATGATCTCGCCGAAGAAGCCGCGGACCACCAGACGGCGGGCCGCTTCCTCGGGAATACCCCGGGCACGCAGATAGAACAGCTGCTCGTCATCGAAACGGCCGGTGGCACTGGCGTGTCCGGCACCGGCGATCTCACCGGTCTCGATCTCCAGGTTGGGCACCGAATCGGCACGGGCGCCGTCGGTGAGCACCAGGTTGCGGTTCGCCTCGTAGGTCTCGGTGCCGGTGGCCGCGGCGCGGATCAGCACGTCGCCGATCCACACGGTGTGCGCATCCGGCTTGTCGGAGGCCGGATCGCCTTGCAGCGCACCCTTGTACAGCACGTCGGACTTGCAGTTCGGTACCGCGTGGTCGACGAGCAACCGCGACTCGAAGTGCTGACCGTCGTCGGCGAAGTAGGTGCCGAGCAACTGGGCTTCGCCGCCCTGAGCGGTGAACCGCACGGTGGCCGTGGTCCGCACCACATCGCCACCGAGGGTGACGTTGACGTGGCCGAGCACCGCATCCTTGCCGATCCGGGCATGATGCGAGCTGACGTGCACCATGTCGTCGGCCCAGTCGGCGATCCAGATGACGCCGAGTCGGGCCGAGTCACCGACGATGATCTCGACGTTGTCGGCGTACGTGCCGCTGCCGCGCAGGTCGACCACCACGGTCGCCCGGGACAGCTCTTCCACCCGGATCTGCAGGTGCCCGTAGGCGACATTGCCCTCACCGGGACCGGTGACGACGATCTCGATGGGCTCGGCGACCTCGGTGTCGCGGGCCACGGTCACCACGGTGGCATTGCCGAACGACGAGTACGCCTGGGCCGCAACGCGATCGGAGGGCACACCGGCCTGGCCGAGACGCACGTCGTCGCGCGGCACGGACTCGACCGTCACGCCGGGGCGCTCGGTCACCTCGACCAGTGCCGAACCCGTCGCCTGCGCCGAACCGTCGTGCAGGCCGCGCAGACGCTTGAGCGGGGTGAACCGCCACAGCTCGTCACGGCCACCGGGCACCTCGAACGCATCGACGTCGAACGAGGAGAACTGCTCGCCCTTGTTGGCGTTCAGAGCCGAACCGGTTTTGCGGCCACCTTCGACCGCGGTAGTCAGTTCACTCACTAGCCGACCGCGCCTTCCATCTGGAGTTCGATGAGCCGGTTGAGTTCCAGCGCGTACTCCATCGGGAGTTCCTTGGCGATGGGCTCGACGAAGCCACGCACCACCATGGCCATCGCCTCGTCCTCGGTCATGCCGCGGCTCATCAGGTAGAACATCTGATCCTCGCTGACCTTCGACACGGTGGCCTCATGGCCCATCGTGACGTCGTCCTCGCGGATGTCGACGTAGGGGTAGGTATCGCTGCGGCTGATCGTGTCGACCAGCAGCGCATCGCATTTCACGCTCGACTTCGAGCCGTGGGCACCCTTGTTGACCTGAACCAGTCCACGGTAGGAGGCACGGCCACCGCCGCGCGCCACCGACTTGGACACGATGTTGCTCGACGTGTGCGGAGCCAGGTGCAGCATCTTGGCGCCGGTGTCCTGGTGCTGGCCCTCACCGGCGAACGCCACCGAGAGCACCTCGCCCTTGGCGTACTCACCGGTCATCCACACGGCCGGGTACTTCATCGTCACCTTCGACCCGATGTTGCCGTCGACCCACTCCATGGTGGCGCCGGCCTCGGCACGGGCCCGTTTGGTGACCAGGTTGTAGACGTTGTTCGACCAGTTCTGGATGGTCGTGTAGCGCACCCGGGCACCGGGCTTGACCACGATCTCGACGACCGCCGAGTGCAGCGAGTCGGACTTGTAGATCGGTGCCGTGCAGCCCTCGACGTAGTGCACGTACGAGCCCTCGTCGGCGATGATGAGGGTGCGCTCGAACTGACCCATGTTCTCGGTGTTGATCCGGAAGTAGGCCTGCAGCGGGATGTCGACGTGCACGCCCGGCGGGACGTAGATGAACGACCCACCCGACCACACCGCGGTGTTGAGCGCGGAGAATTTGTTGTC
This sequence comes from Mycobacterium sp. VKM Ac-1816D, assembly GCF_000416385.1. Classification (NCBI taxonomy): domain Bacteria; kingdom Bacillati; phylum Actinomycetota; class Actinomycetes; order Mycobacteriales; family Mycobacteriaceae; genus Mycobacterium; species Mycobacterium sp. VKM Ac-1816D. The sequence continues at coordinate 28,819 of NZ_AOHQ01000139.1, read as the reverse complement.
CCCGGCCGGGATCACGGTGCCGAAGTACTTCCTGAACAGTTCCGGGTGCTCACGCAGACCCGAGTCGGTGTCCAGGAAGATGACGCCCTGCGCCTCCAGATCCTCACGGATCGAGTGGTAGACGACCTCGGACTCGTACTGGGCCGCGACACCGGAGACCAACCGTTGCTTCTCCGCCTCCGGGATGCCCAGCTTGTCGTAGGTGTTCTTGATATCGGCGGGCAGGTCGTCCCAGGTGGCGGCCTGCTTCTCACTGGAGCGCACGAAGTACTTGATGTTGTCGAAGTAGATGCCGTCCAGATCGGATCCCCAGTTGGGCATCGGCTTCTTGTCGAAGGTGCGCAGCGCCTTCAACCGGATGTCGAGCATCCATTCCGGCTCGTTCTTCTTGGCCGAGATGTCGCGGACCACCGCCTCGGACAGACCGCGCTGGGCACTGGCGCCGGCGACGTCGGAATCCGACCAGCCGTAACCGTAATTGCCCAGGGAGGCAATGGTTTCCTCCTGGGTCAATGGTGTCTCGGGGGTGAGGGTCATCGCGACACTCCTTGTGTGGTGGTGGAATCGGCGCGGGCTGCGTGCCGATCATCGGTGGGCTCGCCGGCGGCGGCCGGAGTCGAGCTCAGTGGAACGTGCGTGGTGCAGGCGAAGTCACCGTTGCTGATGGTGGCCAGCCGCTGGACATGGGTGCCGAGGATCTCCGCAAAGGCCTCTTGCTCGGCCTCACACAGCTCCGGAAACTCCTCCGCGACATGCGATACCGGGCAGTGATGCTGGCAGAGCTGTACGCCGGGCAGCGGCCCGGCCACCGGCGCCGTGGACGTCGCGTAACCCGCCTCGGTCAGCGCCGCGGCGACCTCGTTGGCAGTCTGCTCGACATCACCGGTCACGACGGCATCGTCGATCCCGGCCAGCAGATCGTCGATCCGGCGGCGCGCGAACGCGCGCACGGCGTCGTCGCCACCGATCTCCCGTAGCTGGCGCATGGCCGCCGCGGCGAGGTCGTCGTAGGCGTGGGTGAGCTTTCCGCGACCCGCGGCGGTGAGCCGATACCGCTTGGCGGGCCTGCCTCGACCGTTGTGCTGCCAGGCCGCCGGGGCACTGGCCTCGGCGTCACCGGCCTCGATGAGCGCGTCGAGGTGCCGACGGATGCCGGCCGCCGAGATGCCCAGCCGAGATCCGATATCCCCCGCGGTGACCGGCCCTTCGAGCAGCAGCTGGACGATGGCTCCGCGGGTATGCCCATCGGTGGAGACCGAAGACAGCGCGCCGCCAGTGGCGACGGAAGTCTCCGGACGTAATTTCACAACACCATTGTGACGGAATTCGATCAGCGGTTCCACCAAGGTAACCCTTACCCGGACGGGCCGCTTGCCGGCGGCCGTTACGCTGCTCGAATGACCGCCCTCGGGTCCTTCAGTTCCGCGGTCGCCCGTTGGCATGCCGACGAGCGAGCCGTCGGTTCGCCGCTGAACAATGCCGAGGTCGTCTCGCTGCGCCGGACCAGGGTTTTCGGCGCGACCGGGACGGTGCTGATGGCCATCGGCGCGCTCGGCGCGGGTGCTCGGCCCGTCGTCCAGGACCCGACCTTCGGCGTGCGACTGCTCAACCTGCCCTCCCGCATCCAGACCGTATCGCTGACGATGACGACGACCGGCGCGGTGATGATGGCGTTGGCGTGGCTGATGCTGGGGCGCTTCGCGCTCGGACCGCACAAGATGTCCCGCAGCCAGCTCGACCGCACCCTGCTGCTGTGGCTGCTGCCCCTGCTGTTCGCCCCGCCGATGTACAGCAAGGACGTCTACTCCTATCTGGCACAGAGTCAGATCGCCCGGATCGGGCTGGACCCCTACCAGGTCGGCCCGGCTCCCGGGCTCGGGCTCGACCATGTCTTCACCCTCTCGGTGCCCAGCCTGTGGCGCGAGACCCCGGCCCCCTACGGACCGCTGTTCCTGTGGATCGGTGAGGGCATCTCGGTGCTCACCGGCGACAACATCGTCGCCGCGGTGCTGTGCCACCGGCTGGTGGTGCTCGTCGGCGTCGGCCTGATCGTCTGGGCCACCCCTCGGCTGGCCCGGCGCTGCGGCGTCGCCGAGGTCAGCGCGCTCTGGCTGGGCCCGTGCAACCCGCTGTTGTTCATGCACCTGGTCGCCGGGATCCACAACGAGGCGCTGATGCTTGGCCTGATGCTGGCCGGCACCGAGTTCGCGCTGCGCGGGATCGACGGGGTGCGCGAACACAGCTGGCGGCTGCCACCACATGCCGCGGCGATGCTCGCCGCGGGCACCGTGCTCATCACGATGTCCTCCCAGGTGAAGCTGCCCGCACTGCTGGCGATGGGTTTCGTGGTGATGGCGCTGGCCTGGCACTGGGGTGGCACCGTGAAAGCATTCCTCGCCGCGAGCTTCTCGCTGGGCGCACTATCGCTGGCGGTGATGGCGATCATCGGTTGGGCCAGCGGCCTGGGCTTCGGCTGGGTGTTCACCCTCGGTACGGCGAACGTCGTCCGATCCTGGATGTCCCCGCCGACGCTGATCGCCCTGGGCACCGGCCAGGTCGGCATCCTGCTGGGCCTCGGTGACCACACGACATCGGTGCTGGGCCTCACGCGCGGTATCGGTGTGATCATCATCGCGGTCCTGGTGAGCTGGCTGTTGTTGGCCGTCCTGCGCGGCCGTCTGCATCCGGTCGGCGGCCTCGGCGTCGCGCTGGGCGCCAGCGTGTTGTTGTTCCCGGTGGTGCAGCCCTGGTATCTGCTGTGGGCGATCATCCCGCTGGCCACCTGGGCCACCCGACCGGGATTCCGCGGGTCGGCGATCGGTATCACGCTGGTGGTGGGCATCTTCGGGCCGACCGCCAACGGTGACCGGTTCGCGCTGTTCCAGATTCTGGATGCCACGCTGGCCAGCGCGGTGATCGTGCTGATCATCATCGCCATCACCTACCGGCATCTGCCGTGGCGCGCACTGGCACCGCCGGGCCCCGACGACCCGCGACCCGGACCAGAGCCACCGGCTGCCAGACCCGACGCCTACGCTGAATCTCCGTGACCACCGGTTCTGACGCTGTCGTACGCCTGCTCGGGGTGACCAAACGCTACGGACCGGCCTCGGCACCCGCCGCCGTCGACAATCTCGATCTGGAGGTGCGCCGGGCCGAGGTGTTCGCCCTGCTCGGACCCAACGGCGCCGGTAAGACCACCACCGTGGAGATGTGCGAGGGATTCCTGCGCCCGGATTCCGGTCGCATCGAGATCCTCGGCCTGGACCCGGCGGCGGACAACGCCCGGTTGCGCGAGCGGATCGGGGTCATGTTGCAGGGCGGCGGCGGCTACCCGGCCGCCCGCGCCGGCGAGATGCTGAACCTGGTGGCCTCCTATGCCGCCGATCCCCTCGACCCGCAGTGGCTGCTCGAGACCCTCGGTCTGACCGATGTCGCCCGCACCACCTACCGCAGGCTCTCGGGTGGCCAGCAGCAGCGCCTGGCGCTGGCCTGCGCCGTCGTGGGGCGGCCCGAGCTGGTGTTCCTCGACGAGCCGACCGCGGGCATGGACGCCCACGCCCGCATCGTGGTGTGGGAACTGATCGACGCGCTGCGCCGCGACGGCGTCACCGTCGTGCTGACCACCCACCATCTGAGCGAGGCCGAGGAGCTGGCCGACCGGCTGGTCATCATCGATCACGGCCGCACCGTCGCCGCGGGTACCCCGGCGGAGCTGATGCGCAGCGGCGCCGAGAACCAGCTGCGTTTCACCGCGCCGCCGCGGCTCGACCTGTCGTTGCTCGTCTCGGCGCTGCCGGAGAACTACCGGGCCGGTGAGACCACCGCCGGTGAGTACCTGGTGGAGGGACGGATAGATCCGCAGGTGCTTGCCACCGTCACCGCATGGTGCGCCCGGGTGAACGTGCTGGCCACCGACATGCGGGTGGAGCAACGCAGCCTGGAGGATGTCTTCCTCGATCTGACCGGCCGGGAGCTGAGATGAGCGCGAATCGTTTTGCCGCCGGGACCTTCTCCCCCGATCCCCGGCCCGCCGCCGTCGGTGCGATGCTGCGGGCCCAGTTCGGCCTTGAGCTCAAACTGCTGCTGCGCAACGGCGAACAGCTGCTGCTCACCATGTTCATCCCGATCACCCTGCTGGTCGGCCTCACCCTGTTGCCGCTCGGCGAGTTCGGGGCCAACAGGGCGGCGACCTTCACGCCGGCCATCATGGCGCTGGCGGTCATCTCCACGGCGTTCACCGGCCAGGCCATCGCCGTCGCGTTCGACCGCCGGTACGGGGCGCTCAAGCGGCTGGGTGCCACCGCCCTGCCGGTATGGGGGGTGATCGCCGGCAAGTCACTGGCCGTCGTCACCGTCGTCTTCCTGCAGTCGATCCTGTTGGGCGGCATCGGTATCGCGCTGGGCTGGCGGCCACCGGTCGCGGCGTTGGCGTTGGGCGCGGTCGTGATCGCGTTGGGTACGGCGACGTTCGCGGCGCTCGGTCTGCTGCTGGGTGGCACCTTGCGCTCGGAGATCGTGCTGGCGCTGGCGAACCTGCTGTGGTTCGTCTTCGCGGGGCTCGGGGCGCTGACCCTCGACGGCGGCCCGGTTCCGGCGGCGTTGCGCTGGGTGGCCCGGCTGACCCCGTCGGGGGCGCTGACCGAGGCGCTGACGCAGGCGATGACGCTGTCGGTGGATTGGTTCGGGGTCGCCGTGCTGGCCGGTTGGGGCGTGTTGTCGGCGCTGGCGGCGCTGCGCTGGTTCCGGTTCACCTGACGGCGGTGATCACCCTCGGTGTCGACGGCTGCAAGGGCGGCTGGGTCGGCATCGAACTGCGCGACGGTCGTTATCGCGCGGCCCATGTCGACCCGCGCCTGGCCGCGCTCGTCGCCGCGGTGCCCGATGCCCGGGTGGTCGGCGTGGACATTCCCCTCGGTCTGCTCGACGACGCGGTACGAACCTCCGACCGGACCGCTCAGCGTCGACTGGGCGCGCGGTCGTCGAGCCTGTTCCTGATGCCGCCGCGGCCGGTGTTCGATGCCCCCGATCACGCGGCCGCCTGCGTGACGGCCAGGGAACTCACCGGGTCCGGGATCAGCATCCAGACCTGGGGTCTGCGGCAGAAGTTCCTCGAAGCCGAGGCGCTGCATGCCGATTCCGCGCTACCGCTGTTCGAGGTGCATCCCGAGCTGTCCTTCCGCGAGATGGGCCTGACGCCCGACGACGGGAGGAAGAAGAGCTGGCGCGGCCAGCGGGCCCGGTTACGCGTACTGGCCGGGCACGGGATCGAGATCCCCGAAGATCTCGGCGCCGCGGCGGGAGTGCCCGCCGATGACGTCCTGGATGCCGCCGCCGCCGCGTGGAGCGCGCACCGCATCGCGACGGGGGCGGCGTTCAGCCTCCCGGACCCGCCGCAGGTCGACGCGCGGGGCCGGCGCCTGGCGATCTGGTGTTGAGGCCGGGCCGGGCTCACAACCCCTACTACATCGCGTAGTTAGCGCTGCTCTACCATCGGATCCGTGGCTGTCGGACGACTCTTCCTGCGACTCGTCGACGTGCTGCCGATGCCCAGCCTGCGAACCCAGCGCATCGTGGCCTTCCTGGTCATCCTGACCCAGGGCGGAATCGCGGTCACCGGTGCCATCGTGCGCGTCACGGCATCGGGTCTGGGCTGCCCGACCTGGCCGCAGTGCTTCCCCGGAAGTTTCACCCCGGTGCCACATCCCGAGGTGCCCGGCATCCACCAAGCGGTGGAGTTCGGCAACCGGATGCTGACCTTCCTGGTGGTGCTCACCGCGGCGGCCGCGGTCATCGCCGTGACCCGCGCCCGGCGCCGCCGTGACGTCCTCGTCTATGCGTGGCTGATGCCGGCCTCGACGGTCCTGCAGGCCGTCATCGGCGGCATCACCGTGCTCACCGGTCTGCTGTGGTGGACCGTCGCGATCCACCTGCTCGTGTCGATGGCGATGGTCTGGCTGGCGGTGTTGTTGTTCGCCAAGATCGGTGAACCCGACGACGGCACCCCGACCGCGGTGGTGCCCAGACCGCTGCGGCAGCTGACGGCACTGAGCGGGTTGGCGCTCTCGGCGGTCCTGGTGACCGGAACGATGGTCACCGGCGCGGGCCCGCACGCCGGCGACAAGAGTCCCGAGCGACCGGTCCCCCGCCTGGAGGTGGAGATCACCACGCTGGTGCACATGCACTCCACCCTGCTGATCGGTTATCTGTCGCTGGTGGTGGCGCTGGGCTTTGCGCTGCTTGCCGTCGGCGCTCCGCGGCCGGTGCGGATCCGGCTGGTCGCGGTCGTCGTGCTGGTGATCGCCCAGGGCGCACTCGGCGCCGTGCAGTTCTTCACCGGCGTTCCCGAGGCCCTCGTCGCACTGCACGTGGCCGGGGCGGGAGCCTGCACAGCCGCCACGGCCGCGCTGTGGGCGTCGATGCGGGAGCGGCGCACGACCCCGGCGCCGGAGCCCGTCGCCACCGCTGCCTGATCAGCCCAGATCAGCGATGTGTGTGATTGATTCACATCTTTCACATAGACTTCGGTGATGACCGCCGGCCTCAGCGCGCACGCCCGGCGGGCGGCCATCGCCGCCCGGATCCACACCGACCGTGAGGTCGACTTCGCCACGCTGGCGGGTGAATTCGACGTCTCCGAGATGACCATCCGGCGCGATATCGAGCGGTTGGAGGAGCAGGGCATCGCCCGCCGCGTTCTCGGTGGCGCCATCGCCTACGGCGGGAAGTCCACCGAACCGTCCTTCGATGCGCGCGCCGCCGACTCCGCCGACGAAAAATTGCACATCGCCCATGCGGTGGCCGATCTGCTGCGCCCCCGCGAGACGGTCATCCTCGACAGCGGCAGCACGGTGCTGGCGGTGGCCCGCGCCGTCAAGGGCCGCAATCTCGGCCTGACGGTGATCACTCCCAGCGTGCTGGTCGCCGTCGAACTGGCCGACGAACCGGAAACCACGATCCTGCTGACCGGCGGCAAGGTGCGCCCCGGCGAGCTGAGCCTGATCGGCGCCGAGGCCGAGGACTTCTACCTGCGCTACAACTGCGACACCTATGTCATGGGGATCGCCGGGGTGGACGGTAAGCGCGGCGCCTCCGAATACCACCGCGAAGAAGGCAACGTCAAGCAGGCGGCCATGCGGTCGGCGGACCGGGTGATCGTCGCCGCCGACGCATCCAAGCTCGGCCGCGTGCAGCTGATCAATGTCGCACCGGTATCGGCGATCTCGATCCTGGTCACCGACGGACCGTCGACCCATCCCGCCGTCGAGGCACTGCGCGCCTCTGGCGTCTCGGTGGTGTGCGTCAACGCCGAACGCTCAGCGTCGACGCGCTGAGACCCCGCCGTCCTCGGCCCGCGACACCGTCGCGCCGGCCTCCTCGGCGATGAGCGCACCGGCCGCCCAATCGTGCACTGCCAGATCATCTTCGATGAAGGCGTCGAGGCTGCCCTGGGCGAGGAGGCAGAGGTCCAGGGCGGCGGCCCCGAACCGGCGCATATCGGTATACTCGGTCATCACCGCCCCCAGATCGCGCAGCTGGCGCCGCCGGTGGCCCGGGTCATACGACAGCCCGGTGCCGAGCAGCCGCACCGAGGACTCCATCAGCGGTAACGGCAGCGAGACTTCGCCGTTGCCCGAGTCGAGCCGTGCGCCAAGCCCTTTGGCCGCACTCCAGGTGGTACCCAGGGCCGGCGCGCACACCGCGCCGGCCAACCAGGACCCGTCCACGCGTGAGCGCGCCGCCACCGAGGTGCCGAAGAACGGCAGCCGCCGCACGTAATTGGTCGTCCCGTCGAGCGGGTCGACCACCCACTGCACCGGTCCCGTCCCGAGTTGTTCGGCCAGCTCCTCACCGAGGACACCATCATCGGGGCGGGCCGCGAGCAGGATCTCCCGGACGGTCTGCTCGGCGGCGGTGTCCACCGCGGTCACCACGTCACCCGCGGTGGCCTTGGTGGCGATGGGAACCCGCTCACCCCAGTGCTGCATGCACACCGCCGCGCCGCGGCGCGCCGCCTCGATCGCCAATAGCCGCAAGTCCTCGCTCATAACGAGGTACGGAATTCCTTGACCGCGTCCATCAGTTCGGCGGCTCGCGAGGCCACGGCGCGGTTCTCGAACTTGCCGTCCTCCTTGAAGTACGTGCCGACAACCGCACCATCGGCGATCGACAGTTGCTCCGCGGCGTTGTGGGCGCGCACGCCGGTGTTGACGAAAACCGGTACCGCACCGGCATTGTCCTTGACCACGCGCAGCGCCTGGGTGTCGGTGGACGCGCCGGCGGTCAGGCCGGAGACGCAGATCGCGTCGGGCTTGGTCGCGAAGACGGTGGTGGCCGTGACCGAGGCCAGGTCACGCTGGGCCAGGTACACCGCGGACTCCGGCACGATATTGAACAGGAGCTTGACGCCCGCGCCGCCGATGCGGGCCCGGTGTCGGGCCACCTCACCGACGTTGGTGTCCCACAGCCCGAAATCGCTGGCGTAGACGCCGGTGAAGATCTCGCGCACCCACTGCGCGCCGGTGGCCACCGCCAGGTCGATCGACGCGCGCCCGTCCCACAGCACGTTGACACCGTAGGGCACCGCGAAATCGCCGAGCAGCTCGCCGATCACCCGGGCCATCGTGATCGCCGTGATCGGTTCGGTCTTGGTCAGATAGGGCAGGCTGAACTCGTTGGAGACCATGACGCCGTCGACACCGCCGGACTGCAGCGCATCCAGCTCCTGCTTCGCGCGCTCGACCACGGCCTTGATACCGGCCGCCGAATCGAATCCGGGGTCACCGGGCAGCGCGGCCAGGTGCAGCATGGCGATCACCGGCTTCTGCACACCGAATACGTCATCGAGCCAACTTGTCATGGGGATTGCCTCTCCGCTTCATGGGTTTTCAGAGCTTCACGGGGTGGAAGAACGTCGCGTTCAAGCGCGGTCGTGGGTTAAACCTATGTTACTTAATCACACAAATCCAGGACTATCCCGTGATTATTCGTGATTGACGCTCACCTATTGTGAGAATATAACAGAGTCAGTATTGTGGTCCCACCGCCAGGAATACGTAGCGATCGACCGAAGGGATGGCATGCCGGAGTTCACGATCGGCATCGATATCGGCACCACCGGCACCAAGACCGTGCTCGTCGACATCGCTCGCGCGCGCATCATCGCCCAGGCCACCCACGAGAGCCGCCTGTTCTCCGATGCGCCCGGCCACGCCGAGGCCGACCCCGCCCAATGGCTGCACAATGTCCACGCCGGTATCCGCGAGGTGCTCGCCGAATCCGGTGTCGGCAGCGACCGCATCGCCGCGTTGTCCACCACCGGCATGGTCCCGGCCGTCATCGCGGTCGATCGCGACGGCGCACCGGTGCGGCGTGCCCTGCTGCAGAACGACGCCCGCGCCACCGCCGAGATCGCCGAGCTGAAGAGCACCCTGGATGACACGGCCGTCCTGCGCGCCACCGGTTCGGCGATCACCCAGCAATCGGTGGCGCCGACGGCGCTGTGGCTGCAACATCACGAGCCGCAGCACTGGGCCGCCACCGCCCATCTGGTCGGCTCCTACGACTGGGTGTTGATGGCGCTCGGGGCCCCCGCCCACGTCGAGCTGAACTGGGCGCTGGAATCCGGGCTCGGCACCGTCGAGGGTGAGCGCTACGAACCGATGTACACCGCGGCGGGGTTGTCCGCCGAGCTGGTGCCCCCGGTGCTGGCGCCGGGTACCCAGGCCGGCGAACTGAGCGCCGCGGCTGCCGCGGCCACCGGACTGAAAGCCGGACTGCCGCTCATCGTCGGCGGCGCCGACCACGTCCTGTCGGCCTACGCCGCGGGCATCAACACCGCGGGCGACTGGCTGGTCAAACTCGGCGGCGCCGGGGATATCCTGGCCGCCGCCGATACGCCGGTCATCGACGCCCGGCTCTATCTCGATGCCCATCCGGTGCCGGGCCGGTGGCTACCCAACGGATGCATGGCCACCAGCGGCAGCCTGATCCGCTGGTTCCAGACGCTGTCCGGGGGCATCGACCTGGTCGCCCTCGATGACGAGGCGCAGACCCGTAATCCGGCCGACATCCTCTGTCTTCCTTACTTTCTCGGCGAGAAGAGCCCGCTGCATGATCCGGACCTGCGTGGCGCGTTCGTCGGCCTGGACCTGGCACACACCCGCGCCGACATGTACCGCTCGGTCCTGGAGGCCATCGCGTTCGGCTTCAAACACCACACCGAGGTCTTCGCCGCCATGGGAGTGCGGTTGCAGCGTGCGTTGGTGACCAACGGCGGCAGCAAATCGGTGCTGTGGAAGCAGATTCTCGCCGATGTCCTCGACACACCGCTGTCCCCCGTCGTCGGACACCCCGGTGCCTCGCTCGGCGCTGCCGTCATCGCCGCGGTCGGCACGGGACTGTTGGACGGCTGGGACAGCACCGCGAAGTTCCAGACCCTCGGCGAGCCCGTGGTCCCCAACCCGAAGAACGTCGACCGATACGCCGAGGCCTATGCCCAGTGGCGCGAACTCGGCGACGTGCTCACCCCGATATCCCACCGCATCGCCCGAAAGGCCCGGCCATGACCACAGTCGAGAACTCCCACCACCAGACCGCCGTCGTCACCGGCGCCGGATCGGGGATCGGCCGGGCCATCGCCACCACTCTTGCCGGGCGGGGATGGCGAGTGGTGGTCTCCGATATCGACGCCGCGGCCGCCGAGCAGACCCGTGCCGGTCTTACCGGATCCGGGCACGAGGCGGCCCGCCTCGATGTCACCGATGCCGCCGCCGCCACCGCACTGGCCGATGATGTGGCCGCCCGCCTCGGGCTGCACGCGTGGGTCAGCAATGCCGGCATCTCGGCGATGGCCCGCTTCGTCGACGTCTCGGTCGAACAGCTCGACCGCAGCCTGGACATCAATCTCAAAGGTGTGTTCCTGTGTGGGCAGGCCGCCGCCAGGGCGATGATCCGCACCGGAGTCCACGGCACGATCGTCAACACCGCGTCCATGGCCGCCAAACAGGGCCGGGTGCCCTTCCTCGCCGACTATGTGGCCTCCAAATTCGGCGTGCTCGGCCTCACCCAGGCGATGGCGTTCGAGCTGGCGGCCAACGACATCACGGTCAACTGCGTGTGTCCCGGTTTCGTCGCCACCCCGATGCAGAGTCGTGAACTGGAGTGGGAGGCCACCCTCAGCGGCTCCACCCCAGACGGTGTCCGGCAGTCCTGGATCGACGCCACCCCGCTGGGCCGCCTGCAAACCCCCGATGATGTGGCGCGCGCGGTGGCCTTCCTGGTCTCCGAGGATGCCCGGTTCATCACCGGAGAAGCACTGTCCGTCAACGGCGGTGCCTACATGGACTGAGTGCTTGCCGTCGCCTGGCAGATCCCCCTTCACGCTCTACCCCTCGGACAAAGAAAAGTGAGGACCATGAAAATACCGACCTCGCGCTGGTTGACGGCGATCATCGCCGCCACCAGCCTCACCCTCGCCGGCTGCGCAGGCAGCGGTGGTTCCGGCGAGCAGACCTCCTCCGGCGTGGGCGATGTGCCCACCGACACCAACGCCACCGTGCGGGTGCTGATGGAGAACGTGCCGGATACCGACATCGTCAAAGGCCTTGTCGGACAGTTCAACCAGAAGTACCCCGATATCAAGGTCGAGATCGAGACCATGACCTTCGATCAGATGCGCGACCGGCTGGTGTCCTCGTTCCAGGCATCCGAGCCCGCCTACGACCTGATCGTGGTGGACAACCCGTGGATGGACGATTTCGCCGACGCCGGCTTCCTTGAGCCACTGAACGACCGCATCGCCGCCACCACCGACTACCGGCCGGACGACTTCTTCGACTCGCTGACCGCGATCACCGATGTCGAGGGCACCACCTACGGTGTGCCGTTCTACAACTATGCCCTCGGCTACATCTACAACACCGGTGATCTCACCGCCGCCGGACTGAGCGCACCGACCGACCTGGATGCCCTGGTCTCCACGTCGCAGCGCCTGAAGACCCCCGAACGGGCCGGTATCGCGATGCAACCGCAGCGCGGTTACAAGATCTTCGAGGAATGGGCCAACTGGCTGTTCGCCGCGGGCGGCTCGATCTACGGCGCCGACGGCAAGCCCACCCTGGACACCCCCGAGGCCGCCCGGGCGCTGGAGGCCTATATCGAGACCTACCGGACCGCCGCACCGGCCAACAGCCTGTCCTGGGGCTTCGACGAGGCATTCCGTTCGGTCTCCGGCGGCAATGCCGCATCGATGATCGGGTACAACTGGAACCTGCCCGCGCTCAACGATCCCGAGGGTGCCTCCGGCCCGCGGGCCGGCCAATTCGCGCTGGCCCCCATCCCCGGCGGCAAATCCGCGCTCGGACTGTGGAGCTGGGCCATTCCGGCCAACTCCGGTGCCGCCGACGCGGCCTGGGCATTCGCGTCCTGGGTGACCTCGCCGGACATCGACGCCGAACGCGTCGCCAACGGTGGTGCGGTGGTCCGGCAGAGCTCGCTGACCAACCCGAAGGTGCTGTCCGACGGTTACGGTGCGGACTACTACAAGACCGTCGGCGAGATCCTGGCCGATGCGTCCCCGCTCACCCAGGGCAAGGGCGGCGAGGAGATGATCCAGGCCGTCGGCACCGAGCTCAACGATGCCGCCGCCGGGAACAAGAGCGTCGCCGACGCCCTGCGTGACGCGCAGGCAGCAGCGGAGCGGATCCAGCAGTGACCGTAGAGAATCCGGCGGTCACGACCGGCATGCGGCGGGGGTGGCAGCGATGAGTTTCACGCGTGGCATGTTGATGCCACTGCTCGCCCTGTTCGCCGTGGCCGTCGGGTTCCCGCTCTGCTACGCGGCGTATCTGTCAGTGACCGACTACAAGCTGACCGATCGCGGCCAACCCGACTTCGTCGGTACCGCCAACTTCACCTCCGCCCTGTCCAATTCGGCGTTCTGGGAGGCCTTCGCCACCACCGGCGGCTACGTGCTGATCGCCGTCAGTACCGAACTGGTGCTCGGTTTCGCCCTGGCCTTGGCCCTGCATCAGCAGCGCTGGGCCAAGGACCTGTCCCGGGCCATCGTGCTGGCACCGATGTTCATCACCCCCATCGCCGTCGGCCTGATCTTCCGTTTCCTGCTCAACGACCAGATCGGTGCGGTCCCGGCGCTGTTGCACGCCGTCGGTGCCGACTACGACTTCTTCGGCGCCGGAAAAGCCTTGCTGACACTGGCCTTCATCGATGTCTGGCAGTGGACGCCGTTCATGGTGCTACTGATCCTTGCCGGGCTGGAATCCATGCCCAAACAACCCATGGAGGCCGCCAAGGTGGACGGGGCCGGTCCGGTGTACCGGTTGCGCAGGGTGCTCATCCCCATGCTCGCCCCGGTACTCACGGTGGCGGTGCTGTTGCGGGGCCTGGACGCACTGCGGGTGTTCGAATACGTCTACGCCACCACGCGCGGCGGGCCGGGCACCGAAACCCAGACGCTGCAGTTCTACATGTACCTGGAGGGCATCCAGTTCTTCCGGCTGGCCCAGGCCAGCGCGATGGCCTTCATCGTGCTGGTGCTCGTGCTGGCCGTCATCGTGGTGGCCTTCCGCGCCATGGAGCGCAACCGCGCGGCCGAACGGAGCGCGGCCCGATGAGCACACACAGCCCCGCCCGTGCGAACGTGCGCCCCCTGGAGGTGCTGAGGCTGGCATTTCTCACCGCGGCCTTCATCTTCGTGCTCTTCCCCATCGCCTGGGTTGCGCTGGCCAGTTTCAAGACACCCGAGCAGATGTCGGAACCCTTCCTCATCGCCTTCACCCCCAACCTGGCCAACTGGCAGGCGGTGTTCGACTCCGGGGTGTTCGCCGCGGCGGGACGCAGCGCGCTGGTCGGTGTGATCACCGTGGCGATCAGCCTGGTGGTGGGCAGCATGGGCGCGTATGTGATCGCCAAGTACCGTGCGGGCGGATCACTGACCCGCTTCGGAATGCTTGCCGCGCAGGTGGTTCCGCCGGCGGTCATGGTGTTCCCGTTCCTGACCATGGCGCATGCCCTGCGGTTGACCGACACCATCGTCCCGGTCATCTTCGCGCATCTGTCCTTCGTGTTACCGCTGGTGACCTGGTTCCTGATCGGCTTCTTCGAGGCGGTGCCCGCCTCGTTGGAGGAGCAGGCCCGTGTCGACGGCTTCACCCGCTGGCAGGCCTTCCGGATGGTGGTCCTGCCGCAGGTGTACCCGGGAATCGGCGCGGCAGGAATCTTCGGTTTCACGCTGTCGTGGAACGACCTGTTCTACGGGTTGATCCTGGCCCCCGGGAACGCCGCGATCCTGCCGGTGGCGATCGCGAACTTCAACACGTTCCGCGGTGTTCAGATCGGCACCATGAGCGCGGCGATCATGATCGCGATCGTCCCGGTCGTGGTCGCGAGCTTCTTCATCCAGCGACGCCTGGTCCAGGGGATCAGCGGCGGCGCGGTCAAGTACTAGACAAGCGAGGTTGCATTTTCCATGGCATCGGTGACGTTCACAGGAGTCGGCAAGTCCTACGGGGCGGCCGCGGTGGTCTCGGATCTCGATCTGGAGTTGGCCGACGGCAGCATGACCGTCCTGGTCGGCCCGTCGGGGTGCGGTAAGACCACCTCGCTGCGCATGCTTGCCGGGCTGGAGCAGGTCAGCAGCGGCACCATCCACATCGGCGACCGGGACGTCACCCACCTGGAGCCCAAGGATCGCGATATCGCGATGGTGTTCCAGAACTATGCGCTCTACCCGCATCTGACGGTTCGGGAGAATATCGCGTTCCCGTTGCGTGCCAAGAAGATCGGTCGTGACGAGGCGCTGCGCCGGGCCGACGAGGTCGCCGAATCGCTCGGTCTGGGCAAGCTGGTCGAGCGCAAGCCCAAGGATTTGTCCGGCGGTCAGCAACAGCGCGTCGCCATCGGGCGGGCCATCATCCGCGAGCCCGCGGTGTTCCTGTTCGACGAGCCGCTGAGCAATCTCGATGCCAAGCTGCGGGTGGAGACCCGTACCGAATTACTGCGCCTGCAGCGCAAATTGGGTATCACCTCGCTCTATGTGACCCATGATCAGGAAGAGGCGATGACACTCTCGGACCGCATCGTGGTGATGCGCGAGGGTCGCATCGCCCAAGCCGGGCCGCCCGCCGAGGTCTACCGGCGACCGGCGGACACCTTCGTGGCCACCTTCGTCGGCAGCCCGAAGATGAACCTGATCGACGGCGCGGTGACCGGTGGACAACTGCGCACCGCTGCCGGTGTGCGAATCGATGTCGGCGGACCGGATGCGGCTGCGGTCACCATCGGGGTACGCGCCGACGATCTCGTCCTGACGCCGGACGCACAGGCCTCGGTGGTGGTCGAACTCGTCGAACTGCTCGGTCCCCGCGCCATCGTCACGCTGCGGGCGGCCGATCAGCAGTTGACCAGCGTGGTGGACGCGGCGGCCCTGAGCGCCATCCCGGTCGGCACGCCCGTCGCGTTGTCCGCCCGCGATGTGCACCGGTTCGACGTGCAGACCGGCGTACGCCTTGCCGACTCGGCGTGATCAGGAGTCCTCGGTATCGGTGAGCCTGCCGGGGGCCGCCTGACGCCAGGAATCGGTCAGGATGTCGTGCAGCTCCTGCGTGTCCTCCAGGGCGTCGAGGCGCACCCTGACCCAGGCCGACGCGGCTTCGTGCGGCGGCACCCAGAACTTGTGCGGTTCGGCGGCGATCAGCTCCTCGCGGTCGAACCGCGGGCAGCGCACCGCAATTGACGTCTGGTCGTCGGGGATGGTGAGAAACATCTTGCCCGCCACGTCGAAAGTCGGGTGCCCCCAGCGCTCCTTCTCCACGGTCTCGGGCAACGACAGCGCGGCGCGCTGCACATCATCGGCATCGAACACGGCGACCTGATCGCCGCTAGCGGTCCCGGTGGGACAGCGGACCGAGACCCAGCCGCTGCAACGCGGATTCGACACCGAGCGCGTATTCGCGTTCGGCACGCTGCTTGTCGGCCGCCGGGAGCTGACGGAAGCCCAGCGAGGGCTCGACCAGTTCCAATTCCAGCAGGCGAGGATCCTCGGCGCCACCGATGACGTCGACCCTGGCGTAGAGCAGTTCCCCGGCGGCGATGCCGAAGCGGCGGGTGGCCGCGGCCACCGCGCCATGTCCGAGCTCCCACACCTCATCGGCCGGGTCGGCGGACCCCAGCTTCTCTGCGGCGAACGTGCCGGTCTCCTCGAACTCGGGCTCCCGTCCGGCAGGCGGCAGGATCGGGCCCTTTGTGAACGCGTGGGAGGGTTGGCCGTTGAGGAAGACCAGCGCGGTCTCACCGACGGCGATGCGCGGGTCGTAGGGCTGCACGAGCACGGCGCGCCCATCGGCCTGCAAACGGGTCGCATGGGCACGTGCGGACTCGGCGTCGACGAACCGCTGAGCGCCCGCCGAGCCGGCACCGACGGCGGGTTTGACCACCACCTCGCCGTCTGGCACCCGGACCGTCTCGTCGGCGGCGAAGTAACGCGTCGGCACGATCGGCAGCCCGTCATCGGCCAGGTCCAGCAGATAGTGCTTATCGGTGTTCCAGGCGACCATGTCCGGCGGGTTCAGCAGATTGCGCACCGCACGGGTCCAGTTCAGGAACTCGGCGATGCGCTCGGTGTAGTCCCATGTGGCGCGCAGCACCACGAGGTCGGCCTCCAGGGCCGCCGGGTCGTCCCAGGCACACCACTGCACATGTAGGCCACGCCCGCGCAGCGCGCTGACCAGCCCGTCGTCATCGCTGTCCCCTTCGGGCAGGGCGGCACAGCTGGCGAGGACGATGCGCGGATGGAGGAGGTCAGGCCGGGCAAGCTTCACACGTGGATGATAGGGGGTATGCATGCCATCGAAGTCGCCCAGACCGGCGGACCTGAGGTCCTGACCTACGTCGAAAAGCCCCAGCCCTCCCCCGGCCCCGGTCAGGTGCTGATCCGCGCCGAGGCGATCGGTGTGAACTTCATCGACACCTACTTCCGCTCGGGCCTCTACCCGCGGGAGACGCCGTTCATCTCCGGCACCGAGGTGTGCGGCACCATCGCCGCCGTCGGCGATGACGTGGCCGCACTCAGTGTCGGCGACCGGGTGGTGACCGCCAACGCGGTCGGCGCCTATGCCGACTATTGCGTCGCCCCAGCCGATTTCGTGGCCTACGTGCCCGAGGGCGTGGCCCCCGACCAGGTCGCCTCGGCGCTGCTGAAGGGCATGACGGCGCACTATCTGCTCAAGTCGGTGTACGCCGTGCAGCCCGGCGACACCATCCTGGTGCACGCCGGCGCGGGCGGGGTCGGCCTGATCCTGACCCAGTGGGCCACCAGCCTGGGCACCAAGGTGATCACCACCGCCTCGACACCGGAGAAGGCCGAACTGTCCCGGCGGGCCGGTGCGATCGAGGTTCTCGACTATCCCGAGGATGCCGAGCAGTTCGGTGCGACCGTCAAGAAGCTCTCCGGCGGCGGGGTGGCCGCGGTGTACGACGGTGTCGGCGCGTCGACATTCGAGGCCAGCCTGGCCAGCCTTGCCGTGCGCGGCACGCTGGCACTGTTCGGCGCCGCCAGCGGCCCGGTGCCTCCGTTCGATCCGCAGCGCCTCAACGCCGCGGGCTCGGTGTTCCTGACCCGCCCCAGCCTCGGCGCCTACACCCGGACCGCCGACGAATTTTCTTGGCGGGCAGGCGAGCTCATCAATGCCATCGCCGACGGCTCGATCACCATCACCGTCAGCGAGCGTTATCCGCTGGCCGAGGCGGCGCGCGCGCACACCGATCTGCAGGGCCGCCGCACGGTCGGCTCGATCGTGCTGGTGCCCTAACGCCGCAGCCTGGCCAAACGGATCACCGCGTACACCACGACCAGCAACACCAGCGCCGCACCGACCCACGGCACCATCAGACCGACCAGCAGGAACATGTGGGTTCCGGTGTCCACCAGGGCATCCCAGCCCCGCTCGACCTGGCCGAAGAATCCCTGATACTGCCGCGGTGCGGGTCCGCCGGCGACCGGCGCGACGAGATCCACGGTGACGGTGCTCAGCGCGATCTGATCGCCGAGCGCCGCCCGCTGGGCACGCAGACTGTCCAGATCGGCCTGGCGCTGCGACAGGGCGTTCTCGGCCTCGATCAGCGCCGAGGGGTCACGTGCGTCACGCATGATCGCCAACAGCCGGTCCACCGAGGTCTGCAGGGCCTTGATCCGGGCGTCCAGATCGACACGCCGGCTGGTGACGTCCTCGGCCCGGACGTCCAGCGCGTCCACGCTGCCCAACCCCTTGAGGCCCTCGATCACCCCGTCCAGCTTGTCGGCGGGCACGCGCAACATCAGCGCGACGCGGGCCGGGTCCGACGCCGAGCCGCCGTACTCGGTGCGACTGTCGACCCGGCCGCCGGCGTCACCGGCGATGCCGGCCGCCTTGTCCGCGGCGGTGACCGGATCGCCCGAATCGGCCACTGTGACGGTCATGGTCGCGGTCTTGACGATGTCCCGCGAGACGATCGGAGGCACCTGCGGTGCCTGCGGTGGTGGCGCCTTCTGCGCCGGTCCGGTCAGCGGAGCCGGCGCCGCGGTGGCGCCGCCGGCGGCGAAGTCCTCGGCGGCGCCGGGTTGTGCGGGTGGTGCACCGCCCGCACACGCTGTCAGCGCCAGCAACACCAGAATCCCGGCCAGTCCCCGCACCGACCACCGCACTGTCATACCGCCAGATGGTAACCAGCGCTCAGTCCGCGGCGTCGGCGCGCGCCATCGCGTCCTGATACTGGTCGAGGTCGATCTCCTCTGCGGTCACGGTCTTCCTGCCGTAGTACACGTCGCGGTCGATCTCGTCGTCGGCGTCGGCCACCAGCATCGCGACGAAGGTGTCACCGTTGACATTGAGGAACGTGCGGAAGATCCCGGCGAACCAGTCCACCGCGATCAGCAGACCGACTGCCTGGAACGGCAACCCCAGCGATGTCGCGAGGAACATCGCCACCACCGGGAATCCGCCCGGAACGGTGATGGTGCCCATGTTGAGCAGGATTGCCAACCCCATGCCGAGCACGATCTGCCCGATGCTCAGCTCCATGTCACCGGCCTGGGCCAGGAACATCACCACGATCATGTAGTTGAGCACCGCACCGTAGGAGCCCATGGTCAGGCCCACCGACAGGGTGAAGTTGGCCACCTTCTGGCTCACCCCGACCTTCTCGACGGTGTTGCGCAGCACCGTGGGGAAGGTGACCGCCGAACTGGTGGTGGTGACGGCGATCGCGGTCTGTTCGGTGAGCTTTCCCGGCAGCAGCCACGGATTGAGCCGGGTCCGGGCGGTCACCACGACGACGAACAGCACGAACAGGATGAGCACTCCGGCGAGGTTGGCCCCCAGATACTTCAGCGCGGTGGTCACCACGGCGAATCCGATATCGCCGGCCAGCGCCGCCAGCAGGCAGAACACACCGATCGGCGCGATGTACATGACCAGCCGGATCATCGTCAGCACGATCTGCTGGATCTGGTCGACGAAGCTCAGGACCCGGGTGTCGCCGGTCCTGGTGACCTGAATGCGCAGCGCGATCCCGAACAGCAGCGAGAACACGATGATGGGCACCATGGTCGCCGTCGACATCGCGGCGAAGATGTTGGTGGAGACGAAGTTGAGCAGGGTGTCCTGCCAGCCCAGGGCCTCCTGCGCGGACTCCTGCAGACCGGCGTCGACGGGCCCGGTGAACTCGATGCCTGCCCCTGGCCGGATGAGCACGCTGAGTCCCCATGCCAGCAGCGCCGCGATCACCGAGAACCCCAGCATCCAGCCGAAGGTGCGGGCGGCGATCTTGCCGGTGCCGGTGCCGGTCATCGAACCGGTGGCCACGATCACCGAGGCCATCACCAACGGGACGATCGACATCTGGATCAGCCGGATGAACATGTCGCCGACGAACTTCAGATTGGCCGCCCAGTCACCGACCGCGAGACCGAACAGGATGCCGCCGATCGCGGCGACCCCGATCTGCATCGCCGGATGAGTCAGAATTTTCCGCATAGGTCCCAGACCGTAGGCCGGGACGGCTACCGCGATATTTCGCCCGAGTTACGGGCGGAACAGGACGGCCTAGAACAACTGCGGCAGCGCCAGCGCCGAGTCCACCGCCAGCGCGCAGAACACCACGGCGAGATAGTTGTTCGACTGCAGGAACAGCCGCAGCGGCTTCACCGGCTCGCCGCGCTTGACCCCGGAGTAGAGCTGATGGGCCATCACCAGGAACCAGACACCGGCCAGTGTGGCGACCGCGGCGTAGAGCCACCCGGTGGCCAGCACCAGGGTGAGCGTGGTGAGCACGGTCAACCAGGTGTAGATCAGGATCTGCCGGGTGACCTGGCGTTCGGTGGCCACCACGGGCAGCATCGGCACGCCGGCGGCTTTGTAATCTTCCTTGTACCGCATCGCGAGCGCCCAGGTGTGCGGCGGCGTCCAGAAGAAGATGATCAGGAACATCACCAACGCCGGCCACTGGATGGTGCCGGTGACGGCCGACCAGCCGATCATCACCGGCATGCAGCCGGCCGCTCCGCCCCACACGACGTTCTGCGAGGTGCGGCGTTTGAGCAGCAACGTGTAGACGAACACGTAGAACGCGATGGTCACCAGGCCGAGCACGCCCGAGAGCAGGTTGGTGGTCCACCACAGCCAGGCGAACGAGCCCACCGTGAGCACCAGTCCGAAGATCAGGGCGTTGCGGGTGGGCACCGAGGCCTTGGCCAGCGGCCGCAGCGCGGTGCGCTTCATGACCTTGTCGATATCGGCATCGGCCACGCAGTTGAGCGTGTTGGCTCCGGCCGCGGCCATCATTCCGCCGATCAAGGTGTTCAGGATGAGTACCGGATCGACGGTGCCACGGTTGGCCAACAACATCGCCGGGATGGCCGTCACCAGCAACAACTCGATGACGCGCGGCTTGGTCAACGCCACGTACGCCAACACCGTGGTGCGGATCCGACTCGGTTCCCTACTGACCGAACGGCGCTCGCGAATGCTCACGCAAATAACTCCTCGGGCAGCGGTCACGCGGGCTTCTACTACAGACGATGGTAGACCGCACCCCGATCGGCACGACACCGCAGGGTCGGTTCCCGGGTGAATCCCACGGTGAACACTGCCCCCGCGGGCCCTGACCGGCCTGCGCCGGATGATTCGACGGCATTAGGGTGGTTCAGGTAGCTAGTCCACCGTTTTGCGAAAGTAGGAGTGAAGGTAGTGACCACCGTCGAAGAAATCTCTGCCCTCACACAACCGAACCATCCCGACGACTGGACCGAGGTCGATTCGGCCGCCGTGGACACCGTGCGGGTACTGGCCGCCGACGCCGTCCAGAAGGTCGGTAACGGCCATCCCGGCACCGCCATGAGCCTGGCCCCGCTGGCCTACACGTTGTTCCAGCGCCAGCTGCGCCACGACCCGTCCGACACCCATTGGATCGGCCGCGACCGCTTCGTGCTGTCGTGCGGCCATTCCAGCCTGACCATCTACCTGCAGCTGTACTTGGGCGGGTTCGGTCTGGAACTGGAGGACATCGAGGCGCTGCGCACCTTCAAGTCCAAGACCCCCGGCCACCCGGAGTTCCGGCACACCAAGGGTGTGGAGATCACCACCGGCCCGCTCGGCCAGGGTCTGGCCTCGGCGGTCGGCATGGCGATGGCCGCCCGCTACGAGCGCGGCCTGTTCGATCCCGACGCTCCGGCGGGCACCAGCCCGTTCGACCACTACATCTATGTGATCGCCTCCGATGGTGACATCGAGGAGGGCGTCACCAGCGAGGCGTCGTCGCTGGCCGGTACCCAGCAGCTGGGCAACTTGATCGTCTTCTACGACAAGAACCACATCTCCATCGAGCACGACACCGATATCGCGCTCAGCGAGAACGTCGCCGACCGCTACCGCGCCTATGGCTGGCACGTGCAGGAGGTCGAGGGCGGCGAGAACGTCGTCGGGATCGAAAAGGCCATCGAGGAGGCCAAGAAGGTCACCGACAAGCCGTCGTTCATCTCGCTGCGGACCATCATCGGCTACCCCGCCCCCACCAAGATGAACACCGGCGGCGTGCACGGCTCGGCACTCGGTGATGACGAGGTCGCCGCGACCAAGAAGATCCTCGGCTTCGACCCGGAGAAGACTTTCGAGGTGCGGCCCGAGGTCATCGAGCACACCCGCAAGCTCGTCGACCGCGGCCGCGAGGCGCACGAGAAGTGGCAGACCGATTTCGACGCCTGGGCGCAGCGTGAGCCCGAGCGCAAGAAACTCCTGGACCGGCTCACCGCCGAGGAACTGCCCGAGGGGTGGGACGCCGACCTGACGTACTGGGAGCCCGGCTCCAAGGCGGTGGCCACCCGAGCCGCGTTCGGGCAGGTGCTCAACGACGTCGCCCCGAAGCTGCCCGAATTGTGGGGCGGCTCGGCCGATCTCGCCGGCAGCAACAACACCACCATCAAAGGTGTGAAGTCGTTCGGGCCGCCGAGCATCTCCACCGACGATTTCACCGCCGACTGGTATGGCCGAGTGCTGCACTTCGGCATCCGCGAGCACGCGATGGGCTCCATCCTGTCCGGCATCGTGTTGCACGGTCCCACGCGCGCGTTCGGTGGAACCTTCCTGCAGTTCTCCGATTACATGCGTCCCGCGGTGCGGTTGGCCTCGCTGATGGATATCGACACCATCTACATCTGGACGCACGATTCGATCGGCCTCGGTGAGGACGGCCCCACCCACCAGCCGATCGAGCACCTCGCGGCGTTGCGGGCCATCCCGAACCTGTCGGTGGTCCGTCCCGGTGACCCGAACGAGACCGCCTACGCCTGGCGCAGCATCATCGCCCGCGGCAACGGCAGCGGCCCGGTCGGTTTCATCCTGACCCGCCAGGGCATCCCGGTTCTGGAGGGCACCGATTCCGACGGTGTCGCCAAGGGCGGGTACGTGCTCGGCGGCGGTGACGCGACCGAGGCGGACGTCATCATCATCGCCACCGGTTCGGAGCTGCAGTTGGCCGTGGAGGCCAAGAAGTTGCTTGCCGAGAAGGATGTGGTGGCGGCCGTGGTCTCGATGCCGTGCGTGGAATGGTTCGAGAGCCAGCCCAAGGAATACCGCGATTCGGTGCTCCCCCCGGGTGTGTCGGCCCGCGTTGCCGTCGAGGCCGGGATCGCCCAGCCGTGGCACAAGCTCGTCGGGGACACCGGCGAGATCGTCTCGATCGAGCATTACGGCGAATCCGCCGACGACAAGACGCTGTTCCGTGAGTTCGGTTTCACCGCCGAGAACGTCGTCGCCGCCGCCGAACGCACCCTCGACAACTAAACGTAAGGCGAAAAACCATGTCTCAGAACGAAAATCTGGCCGCACTATCCGCCGCCGGGGTGTCCGTCTGGCTCGACGACCTGTCGCGTGAGCGGTTGCAGACCGGCAACCTCGCCGATCTGATCGCCACCAAGAGCGTCGTCGGCGTGACCACCAACCCGTCGATCTTCCAGGCCGCGCTGTCCAAGGGTGATGCCTATGACGAGCAGGTCAACGAGCTCGCCGCCCAGGGCGCCGATGTGGATGCCACCATCCGCACCGTCACCACCGACGATGTCCGCAATGCCTGCGATGTGCTGGCCAAGACCTACGAGGCCACCGATGGCGTTGACGGCCGGGTGTCCATCGAGGTCGACCCGCGCCTGGCGCATGACACCGACAAGACGATCCTGCAGGCGATCGAGCTGTGGAAGATCGTCGACCGGCCCAACCTGCTGATCAAGATCCCCGCCACGCAGGCAGGTCTGCCCGCGATCACCGCGGTCATCGCCGAGGGCATCTCGGTGAACGTCACGCTGATCTTCTCGGTGGAGCGTCACAAGGCGGTCATCGACGCCTACCTGGCGGGCCTGGAGAAGGCCAAGGAGGCCGGCCACGACCTGTCCAAGATCCATTCGGTCGCGTCCTTCTTCGTCTCGCGGGTGGATTCCGAGATCGACGCACGCCTGGAGAAGATCGGTTCGAAGGAGGCGCTCGACCTGCGCGGCAAGGCCGGTGTGGCCAACGCCCGCCTGGCCTACGCGGCGTATGAGGAGCTGTTCGGGGGCGAGCGTTTCGCCGCGCTCAAGGCCGACGGCGCCCGCGCCCAGCGTCCGCTGTGGGCGTCGACCGGGGTCAAGAACCCGGACTACTCCGACACCCTCTATGTCACCGAGCTGGTGGCGCCGAACACGGTGAACACCATGCCGGAGAAGACGCTGGACGCCGTCGCCGACCACGGTGTGGTCACCGGCGACACGGTCAGTGGCACGGCCGCCGAGGCGCAGGGTGTCTTCGATGCCCTGGTCGCGGTCGGCATCGACAAGGACGATGTGTTCATCACCCTCGAGGAAGAGGGCGTGGAGAAGTTCGAGAAGTCCTGGGCCGAGCTGATGGAGGCCACCCAGGGACAGCTCGACGCCGCCAAGAAATAGGCCGAGAAACCAGCCTCTCCGACGCGACAGCAGAGGACACGCGATGAGCACAGCCGAGGCATCGACATGGCACAACCCGCTGCGGGACAAGCGCGACAAGCGCATGCCCCGCATCGCGGGGCCGTGTGCGGTGGTGATCTTCGGGGTCACCGGCGATCTGGCCCGCAAGAAGCTGATGCCGGCGATCTACGATCTGGCCAACCGCGGACTGTTGCCGCCGAGCTTCGCCCTCGTCGGCTTCGCGCGGCGGGACTGGGCCGACGAGGATTTCGGCCAGGTCGTCTACGACGCGGTCAAGCAGCACGCGCGTACCCCGTTCCGGCAGGAGGTCTGGGACCGCCTGGCGGAGGGTTTCCGATTCGTCCAGGGCGCATTCGATGACGACGAGGCCTTCGGACACTTGGCCGAGACTTTGCACACCCTCGACGTCGAGCGCGGGACCAACGGCAATCACGCGTTCTACCTGTCGATTCCGCCGAAGGCGTTCCCGCAGGTACTGGAGCAGCTGTCCCGGTCGGGCCTGGCCGCCAAGGACGGCGACAGCTGGAGCCGGGTGGTCATCGAGAAGCCGTTCGGCCACGACCTGTCCAGCGCCGAGGAGCTCAACGGCCTGGTCAACAGCGTGTTCCCGGAGTCGTCGGTGTTCCGCATCGACCACTATCTGGGCAAGGAGACGGTGCAGAACATCTTGGCGTTGCGTTTTGCCAACGAGATGTTCGAGCCGATCTGGAACGCCCATTACGTCGACCATGTCCAGATCACCATGGCCGAGGACATCGGTCTGGGCGGTCGGGGCGGCTACTACGACGGTGTCGGTGCGGCCCGCGATGTGATCCAGAACCATCTGATCCAGCTGCTGGCGCTGACGGCGATGGAGGAGCCGGTGAGCTTCTCCCCCGCCGAACTGCAGGCCGAGAAGATCAAGGTGCTGGCCGCCAGCCGGTTGGCCGAACCGTTGGACCAGACCACCTCCCGCGGCCAGTACGCCGCGGGCTGGCAGGGCGGTGAGAAGGTGGTCGGGCTGCTCGACGAGGAGGGGTTCTCCCAGACCTCGACTACGGAGACGTTCGCCGCGATCACCGTCGATGTCGACACCCGCCGCTGGGCCGGTGTGCCGTTCTATCTGCGCACCGGAAAACGCTTGGGCCGCAGGGTCACCGAGATCGCGCTGGTCTTCAAGCGGGCGCCCCATCTGCCGTTCGACGCGACCATGACCGAGGAGCTGGGCAAGAACGCCCTGGTGATCCGGGTGCAGCCCGACGAGGGCATCACGCTGCGGTTCGGCTCGAAGGTACCGGGTAATGCCATGGAGGTCCGCGATGTCAGCATGGACTTCTCCTACGGTTCGGCGTTCGCCGAGGAGTCCCCGGAGGCCTACGAGCGGCTGATCCTGGATGTGTTGCTCGGCGAACCATCGCTGTTTCCGGTCAATGCCGAGGTCGAACTGTCCTGGAAGATCCTGGATCCCGCGCTGGAGTACTGGGCGTCACACGGCACACCCGACAGCTACGAGTCCGGTACCTGGGGCCCGGAGTCGGCATTCGAGATGTTGCGCCGCGTCGGACGCGAGTGGCGGCGGCCGTGACGCGTGCACGCGCGGAGAATCGAGGAGCTCAGCGATGATCATCGACCTGCCCGATACCAATACCGGTGCCATCAACAAGAAGATCGTTGCCCTGCGCGAGGAGGGTGGCGCGATCACACTCGGCCGGGTGCTGACACTCGTGATCGCTCCGGATACCGAAGCGGTGCTTGAGGATTCGATCGAGGCGGCCAATGCGGCGAGCCGTGAGCATCCGTGCCGGGTGATCGTGGTCATCCCCGGCGACCGGTTGAGCCTGGACGCACGCCTGGACGCCCAGTTGCGAATCGGCAGCGACGCCGGTGCCAACGAGGTGGTGGTACTCCGGTTGTCCGGCCCGTTGGCCAACCATGCCAGCAGTGTGGTCACCCCGTTCCTGCTGCCGGACACCCCCGTGGTCACCTGGTGGCCGGACCTCGCCCCGCCGGTGCCTGCGCAGGACCCGCTGGGCACGTTGGCGATTCGGCGTATCACCGATGCCACCAACGGTGAAGATCCGCTGGCGTGCATCAAGAGCAGGCTGTCGGGCTACACCCCCGGTGATACCGATCTCGCCTGGAGCCGCATCACGTACTGGCGGGCGCTACTGACCGCGGCGGTCGATCAGGCACCCCACGAACCGATCACGCAGGTGGTGGTGTCCGGACTCAAAGACGAACCCGCCCTGGACATTCTGGCCGGCTGGCTGGCCGGGCGGCTGGATTGCCCGGTGACCCGTGCCGTCGGCGAGCTCAAGGTGGAGCTCACCCGCGCCAGCGAGACGATCACGCTGAGCCGGCCACAGGACGGTGTCACGGCGACGCTGACCAGGACCGGCAAACCGGACGCCCAGATTCCGTTGGCCCGCCGGGAGACCCGCGACTGCCTGGCCGAGGACATGCGGCGCCTCGACGCCGACGAGATCTACTTCGAAGCACTTCAGGGAATCGATAGGGTGAGCTATGTCTGAGCAGGTGATCGAGACCTACCTCGATGCGCAGGAACTCGCCAAGGCCGCCGCCGCGCGTCTGGTGGGCGTCATCACGTCGGCCATCGTCAACCATGGCCGCGCCGACGTGGTGTTGACCGGCGGCACCGTCGGCATCGAGATGCTGCGCCAGGTCACCGGGTACAGCCCGGACATCGACTGGGCGAAGGTCCATCTCTATTGGGGCGACGAGCGTTTCGTGCCGCACGACGACACCGACCGCAACTTCCGGCAGGCCCGCGAAGCGCTGCTGGAGAGCATCTCGATTCCCACCGAGAATGTGCACGCCATGGCCGCATCCGACGGCGAGTTCGGTGATGATCCAGAACGTGCCGCGCGCGCCTACGAACGGCTGCTCCCCGACGAGTTCGACGTCCATCTGCTCGGCATGGGCGGCGAAGGACATGTCAACTCGCTGTTTCCCGACAGTCCCGCGGTGCGCGAAACCGAGCGGCTCGTGGTGGCCGTGACCGACTCCCCCAAACCCCCGCCGCGACGTATCACCCTGACCCTGCCCGCCGTGCGACGCGCCAAAGAGGTGTGGTTGGTGGTGGCCGGCGAGGAGAAGGCCGACGCGGTGGCCGCGGCGATCGGCGGGGCCGACCCGGTGGACATCCCGGCCGCGGGTGCGGTCGGCCGCGAGAAGACCGTGTGGCTGCTGGACAAGGCGTCGGCGAGCAAGCTGCCGGCCTGACCTCCGTTCTCCCCTGACCGGCGGGTCACCCTGATCTGCGGGCCGCGTGATCTCAGCGCACCTGATCTCGGAGCCGCCTGATCTCCGTCCGCACGATGTCAGCGTGCCCGATGTCAGTCCTCGGCCATCTGGTCTGGCGAGCAGTCCGACCGACTGTCCGCCAGCGCCTCGCCGTATCCGGCCAGGTAATCGGCCACCGCACGCGCCGATCCCGGTTCTGGGTGTAGCCGTGGGCTCCCGTAACAGAACTTCGCCATACAGAATCAGACGCACCTGCGCCCGATTCGGTTCCCTCGACCGCATACTGATTTCATGGCAGACGGAAGCGGTGGTCGGGCCCGCCCGGCTACCAGGCGAATCAGGACGTTGACGCAGGCAGCGCTGAACGCCGACGCCACTGTCGTGCAGGTGGAAACCCTGCTGACCGATCTCGACCGCACCGTCGTGACGCTGAACAATTCGATCGGCGAGCTCGATGTCACGCTGGACCGCTTCAATTCGACGATCAACAGCATCGACGAACTGGCTCCCCGGCTGATCGCAATGGTCGAACGCCTTGAGCTCATCGTCGCGCGGGTAGAAGCGATCGTCGAACTGGGTGAGGCCATTGCCACCCCGATCGCGGTAGTCGAGAGCGCGGTCCGCGGTCTGGTCTCCCAGCTGCGCCGGGCGGCACACATCTAGCTCGGCCCGCCGGTTCTCACTGTGTAGTTGTCAAGGTGCTTCGCAACGGCCTGGGTGACCCGGGCCTACGCGGTAAGCCGCTCACGCCGCCGCCGGTAGGTCGGTCATGGTGCGCCGGTTGTGGGAGCGCAGAGGCTCCGGTTCGGGCCCACCCAGCTCGTGGGGTGGAATGAACCACGGATGCCGGTCGCGGCCGAGGTAGACCCGCCAACCCCCGTGATGGATCAAGCTGTGGTGCAGTCGACACAGCAGCACCCCGTTGTCCACACCGGTTGCACCCCCAGCGCTCCAGGGTTGGATGTGGTGGGCATCGCACCAGGACACCGGCCGCCCGCACCCCGGATGGGCGCATCCGCCATCGCGGACGGCCAGCGCTTTACGGATGGCCGGGGTGAACAACCGCTGGGCGCGCCCGACATCCAACGG